>NZ_JASJDK010000001.1 GCF_030065675.1 Mastigocoleus sp. MO_188.B34
GCCCGAGGAATTAGTAGAGCTGCACGGGAAAAGAAAGCTAGTTTGATTGTTATGGGGTGGGGTAAGCGTACTGGTATTAGAGCACGTTTATTTGGCAACGTAATTGATAGTGTTGTTGGTTCATCCCATTGTCCAGTAGCAATTTCTCGTTTGATGGAATCTCCATCAAAAATTCAGCGTATTTTAGTACCTGTCGAAAACTTGATGGCAGCAACCCCATTACCTGTACAAATTGCCCAGATTTTTGCAGAAGCAAATAAAGCTCAAGTTACGGTATTGAATGTCTGCGAACGTCGCACTAGTTCTAGTAAAATCGCTTCTAGACGTTCCCAACTTAATTCTTTTGTATCCAAGGTTGGTCTAACAAATCCACCCGAAGTTCAAATTATTGCCCACGAAAACACTACCCAAGCGATTTTACAAGCTGCAAGGTTATACGATTTGGTAATTCTACCTTTTATCCGCAACCGTAATGTTCCTGGTGGTTTAGCAATTAGTGATGTTACCAACCAATTAGCCAGACAGTTAACTTGTTCGATCATTATGTTAGGGGAACCTCAACGTGCTTTTGCACCCGTCTTTTCACCTGAAGTTTCCAGTGAGAGAGTTATTGTTAGATAATTTTGATTTATACTGCGATTGGCCAACATATTTTTAATCTTTCCCATATGTTACGTACCTGGGATTTGAATGTGCGTGCCATAACTAAAATACAAAATCAATTTGTTGTGTTGTACTACCCAGTCGAGCTACGACATTAACAAAACCTCAAATCTAATAATCAGCAACGTAAAATTTCGATTGCCAGATTTTTAGTCACAGGCACAATATGTTTTAATTCGCGCCTATTGGCATAAGTAACTAGCACTTTTTTTTAGATCAGGACTTACGCAGTCATTACGAGAAATGAGGTATTTGGGATTGCTATTTCCTAACGGAAATTCTAGAGCCTGCGGCGACTACCTTACGGATCCGCTAACCTTGCGTCGCAATGACTATAATTACGTTGTTCGTGCGTAAGTCCTATAAATAATTGAAGAAACTTAGAAAATCTGTATTTTATAGATGGATTATTAAGTACAAATATTTTTGATTTTCGATTGTCGATTTTATGTAATTTAAGATATTTTTGCTGAAAAAGTATATGATTTTAGATCTATTGAATTAGAAAATCTCAAATACAATAATTGTATCATCCGAAACTATAAATCAAGTATAAACACTTGTATAGTATAAGATGAAAAAAAGTTACGAAAGACAATCCATTTCATTTATTTTCTAAAAATTTTAATGGTATTAGATATCCATTGTTTAGAGTTTCCTGTATTGGATTTTCCCTGTTTGGGTGGGTAACCTAAAATTAAGTGTGATTCTAATTAGTGTAAATATTGTGTAAGTAATTGGTAAATTTATGAGAATATTAGTAACTGGCGGAGCAGGATTTATTGGTTCCCACCTTGTCGATAGATTGATGGATGAAGGACACGAGGTCATCTGTCTAGATAATTTTTATACTGGGCACAAAAGAAATCTCCTCAAATGGCTGGGCAACCCTTATTTTGAACTCATTCGCCACGATATTACAGAACCAATACGTTTAGAAGTAGATCAAATCTATCATTTGGCTTGTCCTGCTTCTCCAGTTCATTATCAGTACAACCCAGTAAAGACAGTTAAAACAAATGTCATGGGAACACTGAATATGTTGGGATTGGCAAAGCGGGTGAAAGCTAGACTGTTGTTAGCTTCTACTAGTGAAGTTTACGGAGATCCAGAGGTACATCCTCAGAATGAGGAATATTGGGGAAATGTTAACCCAATTGGAATACGTTCTTGCTACGACGAAGGTAAGCGTATTGCTGAAACTTTAACTTTCGACTACTACAGACAAAATAACGTTGATGTTCGAGTTGCTCGTATTTTTAATACTTATGGTCCCCGAATGTTAGAAAATGATGGCAGAGTTGTAAGTAACTTTATTGTTCAGGCTTTGAAGGGAACGCCATTAACAGTTTATGGAAATGGTTCTCAAACTCGAAGCTTTTGTTACGTTTCTAACTTGGTCGAAGGGTTAATCCGACTGATGAATAACGAATACATTGGTCCAATAAATCTGGGTAATCCTGATGAATATACTATTTTGGAATTGGCGCAAACCATACAAAATATGATAAACCCAGAAGTAGAAATTAAGTTTGAGCCATTACCTTCCGACGATCCTCGTCGTCGTCGTCCTGACATTACCAAAGCAAAAACTTTGTTGAATTGGGAACCTACTGTTCCACTACAAGAGGGCTTAAAACTTACAATAGAGGATTTCCGACAACGAGTAAAAACTGAAAAAAAACTAGCTATTAGTGCTCAATAGTAAAAAAATGTAGACTCTTAACTAGTGACTTTTGGCTACGAACCATTCATGAGATTCTAAAAACCTCTGCTTTGTAAGCAGAAAAATATCTGATTTTTTGCGATATCTAAATTTTTCGGGACAAAAGCTTAACTAAAACTCCTGAATATCGATGCTTTCGGGTACTAGTAATTCTATTTCTTAATTCAGGTTGTCTAGCTTGGCGTTAAGCATAGAATTCGTTGGTTGCTAGAACCAGCTAAAAAGTTTGGATGATCAATTGTTCCAATTATATAGCTAACGCCATGGGACCCTCATAAAACTAATAAAATAGATTGCTGGCTACCAATTACTGTTTAGTTATTAATCAAAAATTGCATTTGTATTTTTGTTTAGCTATATATCTAAAAACCAAAGTAATTAAGGTTGCATGAACGAGTTAAAAACTGTAAGGCTAGAACAGTTGATACGGTTTTGCTTTTAGTAATACCTTGCAGTTACAACCCAATTAGCAGCATCTTTTGGGAACCTGTTGATCAAAATCAGGGGAATCGATGGATGCTAATACTTGACATACTTCAGCGAAAGTTTCTACAAAAAAACCTCAAATCTATAGAGAGGAGTAAATTAAATGCGTGTTTGCGTCATTGGTACAGGATACGTTGGTTTAGTTACAGGCGCTTGCTTATCTCATATTGGGCACGATGTAATATGTGTAGATAACAATGAAGAGAAAGTAAAGCTAATGAAAGCTGGACGTTCGCCGATTTTCGAGCCGGGACTCTCGGAAATTATGCAGTCCGCCATTGAAGCAGGAAGAATTCAGTTTACTACAGATATTGCTGCAGGAGTGGCCCACGGGGAAATTTTATTTATTGCGGTGGGAACACCTCCCCTACCGACAGGTGAGAGCGATACTCGTTATGTAGAAGCGGTTGCTCGCAGTATTGGAACTCATCTTAACGGTGGTTACAAAGTAATTGTTAATAAGTCTACAGTACCCATTGGTTCTGGTGATTGGGTAAGAATGATTGTCCTTGATGGAATTGCCGAACGTCAAAAAACTTTAGTTGCTCCTGGTGCTGCAGTTAGCGAGCAGAAATTATCTGTAAGTGATGCTGACTTTGATGTTGTGAGCAATCCAGAATTCCTACGGGAAGGTTCTGCTGTATACGATACATTCAATCCAGATAGAATTGTCCTTGGTGGTAATAGTACAAGGGCTACTGACCTCATGAAAAAATTGTACGCTCCTATTGTGGAACGTCAATTTGCTGAAGATAAGTCATTATCTCAAGTACCGGTTTTAGTTACCGACCTAAGTTCGGCGGAAATGATTAAATATGCTGCTAATGCTTTCCTAGCAACCAAAATTAGCTTTATTAATGAAGTTGCTAATATTTGTGATCGCGTTGGTGCTGATGTCACCCAGGTAGCAAAAGGTATTGGTTTAGATTCCCGTATTGGTAATAAGTTTTTGCAAGCTGGTATTGGTTGGGGTGGTTCTTGTTTCCCCAAAGATGTATCAGCATTGGTTCATACTGCTGATGATTATGGTTATGAAGCCCAATTACTCAAATCAGCTGTTAGTGTTAACCAACGTCAGCGTTTAATTGCTTTGGAAAAACTCCAGCAAGCATTAAAAATTCTCAAAGGTAAAACTGTTGGTTTGTTGGGTCTAACCTTCAAACCCGACACCGATGATATGCGTGATGCACCAGCATTAAATTTAATCGAACAACTAAATCGTTTGGGGGCTAAGGTTAAAGCTTACGACCCAATTGTTTCTCAGTCGGGAATGCGCGATGGTTTATCTGGTGTGTTAGTAGAAACTGACCCCGAGAGATTAGCTGATGGCTGTGATGCTTTGGTATTGGTTACAGACTGGAATCAGTTTTCCAGCTTAGATTACGGCAAAATGGCAAAATTAATGGTCAATCCAGTAATGATTGATGGTCGTAATTTCCTCGATCCTGAAACAATGGTTCGAGCTGGTTTTAAATACATTGGTGTAGGTCGTTCTTCTCGATAGTTAGCGCAAGCTTTATACACCCAATAGCTAATTATTAGTTTGTTGTATAAGTTTCATTCACAAGTCTTATTCACAAACTTTAAAAGTCTGTAGAGTTGCACAGTGGTCAGTCTCTACAGATTTTTATTTTCACTCAAATAAATATCAAAAATTCAAAATACCTTTCAGTACAAAACCAGCTATAGCCCCACCAAGAACAATCCAAATAGCATTTAATCGCGTGCGGACAACTAAGATCCCTGCGACTAAACTTATGAGTGCTGCAAACCAATCAATGCTAAGACCATCGATAAAAATTCCCCCAGCTAGTTTTATGGTTACAAATAGCATCAATGCTACAGAACTAATATTTACTGCGTCTAGAAACGCTCCCATCCAGCGCGAAGCCCGCAAATGGTGAATAATAGGGTTAAGGATGGCAACAAACACAAATGAAGGTAGAAATATTCCTAAAGTCGCTGCTAGTGCTCCAGGAATACCCGCTATTACATAGCCAATGAACGTTGCTGTAGATAAAACTGGACCGGGAGTAAACTGACCAATTGCGATCGCATCTAGTAACTGTTGTTGGGTTAACCAACCTAGACTATCAACTAGTTCCCCTTTCAAAAAAGCTACTAGAACGTATCCACTACCGTACAAAACACTACCAACTTTGAGGAAAAATAAAGCTATTTGCCACGGAGATATATTACTATTGACAGTTAAATTTGTAGTTGTTAAAACTGCAGAACTGGTCAGAGGAAAAAGTAAAATTGTAGCTCCCAGATTGCTAGTACATCTGAAGCGTAACCACAGCATTCCCAAAATTCCACCCAATAGCAGGGAAATTAGTTCATTTAGACCTAAAAATAATCCTAATAATACAATCGAACCAATAACTACTAATTGACGACTTTTTGCAGCTCTTTTTCCCAAACGCCACATTGCCCCAAAGATAATAGCTAAAATAGCTGGCTTGATTCCATATAAGAAGGGAGAAACTTCAGGTAATTGCCCAAATTGTACGTATATCCAAGCAAAACCAGCAGTGACCAATACTGCTGGAAAAATAAAACAAACTCCTGCAACAATTAGCCCTAACAATCCAGAATGAATGTAACCGATGTGTATTGCTATTTCCGTAGAGTTAGGTCCAGGAATTAAATTTGTTGCCCCAATTAAATCTAAGTAGTTTTCCCGAGTTAACCATCTCTTGCGGTTAACAACTTCATCCTCCATCATGGCAATGTGAGCCGCTGGACCTCCAAAACCTATCAATCCGAGCTTGAAGAATGATGTAGCCAGTTCTCGTAAGCGGGAAGTTGTGGGTTCGCTCATGACGAAGGATTGATTAAAATATAGATTTTAAAAATTTATGTTGTTGTCATCTTATCAAGTGATTGCTTCAAGCCTCAAAGACTTGATAATACATTTATTTGAACCTTGCCGTAGAATCTACGGAAAACAGTTGAATATACTTAAAAAGACAAAGTTTATAGATTTCGTGATGATTAAAATTCCAAATTAAACGATCCAGATGAAAATGTTTAGATAAAAACTTCTGGGTTACAAGTTTTAGCTGACAAAATTTGATTTACAGAGTTTTACTCGCAAAGTTTTACTCACAAAGTTTTATTTGCAAAGTTTTATTTGCAAAGTTTGACTCGCAAAACTTCAATTCAAAAAATCTAGCCTAACCGGTTTTAGGAATCCTTTCAATCTCAGCATATCCACTGAAAATAAGCTTTTTCCCTTCTGTCTGCAAACGATTAAGCCGCATCTTGACCCCATCAAGGTCAAACCGATCCAGGTCAACCATATTATCCAAAATTTTCGCTAGCGCCATACTCAAAGTTTGAGAAATTTCTTTTTGCTCTGCAGGTACTGCGTCCAGTTCAACTTGAGGATTTTGAAATGAAACTCGTCGCCGTTTTTCAATTCCTATAGTTACTACCATACTCAACGGGATTAGTTCGCCACTACTCAAATCCGCTTGAGCTAAAATCCTGAGTTGATTTTCTGATAACAGTTCTACCTTTACTTCAGGAAAAGAGACTGGTTTACCACCAGATAATTCAGTTAATTCTGGTACAGAAAGATTAATCAAGCGTTTTTTAACCAGTTCCGCTGTGAAAGCATGATTAATACCCTCTTGTGAGAGAATGACCTGAGCAATTGCTTGGGTAGGTTGCTTCAAGCGCAATTTTCCACTCAAAACCGAGGCAAAATCAATTGAAACAGCATCGGTTTCAAAGGACATTTCTTCAACAGCAAAATCTTTGCGAATGACCAAGCCACGACCATTCATTTTGAAGCTATCGATGCTACCCTGCAGTAACTTGCTGGAAGGATAACAACGGACGACCACTTCAACTAACTCGCTTTTGCTAAACAAGTGGCGAATAGTTTGACTCGCAACTGTGTTGAGCATTTGCTCGCCCCAGTCGGTACCTTTTTCATTGGTGAAACCAGTAAGTCCGCCAAACATGTAGTGTTAAGTATTTAGAACTTCTTTGTATTTTTGTAACAAATTGCGGCGGATGCAGCAAGCTTCTAGAGATTGATTGTACTAATATGTGAGCAAAAAGATTATGAACTATGGGTAAATAAAGTTTTATTTCTTATTCTAATTATTTTGTGGCACCTATGACTTGCGGAATATCAAAAAAGTATGATTTTGACTGTCAATTCTGGTTTGAGAAGATTGGACTCACTGCAATTACAGCAATACACGAGCAGGGCTTAAACTACTCGTTTTGTTGTTGATAGATAGAATTTTATTATTTCTTGACAATTTTATTACTGAGAAAAACTTTAAGATTTAATTAAATTGCTTTGTCAGGAAATAACTACCAAATTTATTTTTTATTTGCACTTTTTATTCTCAAGTTCTAACTTACGGAATTATTGATGTATTAATTTTTGCCGTAAGTTATTTAGGGCATTGCAAGTACTCAGATGACGAATTAAAGATCTGCCCCTTGTTGTACCAAATTGATACTCAAAGCTCTCCACCAGGCGGTCGGGTCCAGCTAAACCGATATACACCAAACCAACGGGTTTTGCTTCAGTACCACCATTTGGTCCCGCAACACCGGTAATACTAATTCCCCAGGTTGTCCCCAAGCGTTCTTTGACACCGATTGCCATTTGCTCGGCGACTGTTGCACTTACTGCCCCAAATTCTTTCAAGTCATTAGGATTGATCCCTAATGCTTTTTCTTTGACAGAGTTATCGTAAGCAACAATTCCACCCCAAAAGTAATCGGAACTACCAGATATTTCTGTTAACATTTGCCCTAAACCACCTCCAGTACAAGACTCAGCGACAGAGAGGGTTTGTTTGGCGTTACGTAATAAGTTTCCAACAACAGAGGCTAAACTGTCACTATCGCTACCGTAGTAACTCACGCCAGCGATCTCTTGTAATTGCTTTTCTACCGGTTGAATTAGTTTCTCGGCTTCTGCTTCTGATGTTGCTTTTGCAGAAACCCTTAGTTTAACTTCGCCTTTACTACTATATGGAGCAACTGTGGGATTGGACAGGTTGAGATAAGAAGCTACTTTTTCCGCAAGAGCAGATTCAGCAATTCCCCAAAACCTTAAAGTTCGGCTATGAATAATGTCTTTACCCCATCCTTGACTTTTGAGGTAGGGTACAGCAGTTTCTCTCCACATCCCGTGCATTTCGCTTGGGACTCCAGGAAAAGTAAAAATTGAGATTCCCTGACGAGGTTCCCAAATAATTCCCGGTGCTGTACCCATGGGATTGGGGAGAATTTCTGCACCTTGGGGAATTAAAGCCTGTTTGCGGTTGCTAGGAGTCATAGTGCGTCCGCTTTTGGCATATTTCCTGGTAATATCCTCAATAATTTCTGGACGTTCGATTAAAGGTGCGCCAAAAAAATTGGCGATTGTTTCACAAGTTAAATCATCTGGGGTGGGACCTAACCCACCAGTAAAAATTAGTATATTTGCTCGGTTAATTGCAGTTTCTATTACTTGGTGTAACCTTTGATGATTGTCACCAACTACTGTTTGGTAATAGTGAGGTATGCCTAGTTTTGCCAATTCAATTGCCAAAAATTGAGCATTACGATTAAGAATATCTCCTAGCAGTAATTCGGTACCAACACAAATTATTTCTGCACTCATGAAGTATTAAATAAATATTTTTTTTAGATCGCTTTGCTATATTACCGGACTTGCAGTAGAAAACCCACGGCTTTTAGTCGTGGGATTCGTTAAAAGTGAAAATATTTAGATACCTTATTGGAATGATCTGAAATTATGATGATTGCCACATTAGTATCTTCACATGCAATATCACTTTCCTATTATGAAAACCTTACGCCATTGCTGGAACAGGAATTGTGATGTGGGGGTACAAAGGAAAGCGATCACACAATGATGCAACTCGTTTTCTGCAATCAGCAGCAACTTCTTCAGAATCTGGAGATAACAAACGGTCAGCAATAATATTTGCAATTTCCATAAATTCCTCTGTACCAAGACCTCTAGTGGTCATTGCAGGAGAACCTAAACGCAATCCACTGGTAACAAAGGGTGACTCTGGGTCGAAAGGTACGGTATTTTTGTTTGCAGTGATATTGACCCCACTGACCAAAGCATCAGCTTGTTTGCCAGTCATGTTAATGCACCGCAGATCGAGTAATGCTAAATGATTATCAGTACCGTTTGAGACTAATTTGAATTTGCGATTTTGTAACTGGGTAGCAAGAGCGCCTGCATTATCAATCACCTGTTGTGAATAGGTCTTAAATTCTGGCTTCAGAGCTTCGCCAAAAGCTACCGCTTTACCTGCAATTACATGCTCTAACGGACCACCTTGAGTACCGGGGAACACAGCTTTGTTGAATTTTTTACCTAACTCAGGATCGTTAGTAAGAATTAAACCACCGCGAGGACCGCGTAAGGTTTTGTGAGTTGTGGTTGTGACAACATGACAATGGGGAATTGGGTCTGGATGCAAACCGCTAGCAACTAAGCCAGCAATATGAGCAATATCCGCTAACAAATAAGCACCAACTTCATCAGCAATGCTGCGGAATTTTTCAAAGTCAATTAGACGTGGATAAGCTGAATAACCGCAAATAATGAGCTTGGGACGCTCCCTAAGCGCCAGCTCTCGGACTTGTTCGTAATCGAGTTGTTCAGTTTCTTGGCTGACACCGTAATGAACGACCTCAAACCATTTACCCGATACATTTACAGGAGAACCATGGGTCAAGTGTCCTCCGTGGGACAAATCCATACCCATAATTTTGTCACCTGGCTGTAGCAGACTGAGAAAAACAGCAAAATTTGCCTGCGCGCCGGAATGAGGCTGAACATTAGCACTAGCAGCACCAAATAACTCCTTGGCGCGATCTATAGCTAACTGCTCAATTTTGTCAATAAATTCACAACCACCATAATAGCGTTTACCAGGTAAACCTTCGGCATACTTGTTTGTGAGTACTGAACCTTGAGCAGCTAAAACAGCAGCAGAGGTAAAATTTTCACTCGCAATTAACTCCAAGTGTTCGCGTTGACGCTGGAGTTCTTGATCAATAAAACCGGCAACTACCGGGTCGGAAGAAGCAAGAAAATCTGAGTTATTTAAAGTCACGCATTCAATCCTTTCACAAAATGAACTGTATTTTCCAAATTACAATTAATTTGACTACATCAAAATAACTTTTTTGTTTGTTTAGAAATTTTTAACTGTGATTTTTGTTTTGTGATTTTTGTTTTAATATTATCCGTTGTTAATGAAATGCAATGCAACGAAATAAAATGTAGAGTTTCCTGTCCTTGAGGGGTTTTACCAGTTAAATTATAGGTAAATATGAGGATTCACAGGAGTAATGGAATGCTCAGAGTTTTAATAAACGATCAGGTATTGAAACCACAAAAAGTTTGTCAAACCTGTTTGCTCGCAGATGCTAGTGGTCAACCTCGAACAAACAAAGGAAAATTATGCTGTGGTCAAGCAATTAGCAGGCTTTCCGAGCAACAGCCAGAACAGTATGAATGCATGATGGGCTTCAAAATAGTTAACATAGAATAAATCCAGCTTAAATACGCTGATTGTTATAAGTCAGAATAAGACAATATTTTTAATTGACAGGAGAATAAAAGCATGAATTGGCGCGGAAGCACTGACTGGCAGCAACGTATTTTATCAGTTCTACCTTATATTCTGCCACTGATACAAGTGCGCGGATTTGGTAGTTTTTTGTTTCAACGATTTTCATTTTTAAGATACCTTTACATTCCTTTGAAACCATTCATATCCTTGTTGAATGAGCTAGACCGTGCCATACCTTTCATAGGTTTTACTTTTATTCTTTTCTTAGCTTTATATTTAGGAGTTGTCAGAAATGAAAAGCTTGCACATTTCCTAAGATTTCATACAATGCAAGCACTTTTGTTATCAATTTTCACGTTTTTGTGTTTGTATGTATTCCAACTAGTGAATATACCAGTCAGCGCAGTATCTGTAACACCAGATTTATTCTTGTTTGGTGTCTTATTTAGCCTGCTGTTTATTGTAGTGACTGGTGCTTGCTTGTTTTCGATGGTACAAGCTGCAAGAGGCCTTTATGCTGAATACCCATTCATCTCAGAAGCAGCTTATGCACAAACTCGATGAGCGATAATGTTTATGTTTTAATTTTGTGTTTTGGGTTAAATTCTGCCTAGATTATATAGCTAATTTATGGGTAAGCAACTCATTTTTAGCTATATAAACCGATAGTAAAATTTTAATATTTTGGACTTAGAATAGGAAATAAATATCCAATAGTTTGACTTATTAAAGGTATATTTTTAAAAGTACAAAATACAAAATAAAAACATTTATCTTTGCCAAAAATGTAGTATTTTTTAATACTCCTGGACGCTTTATTTAACTTTTCCATAAATAACTAGTTCATAGAGAAAA
This sequence comes from Mastigocoleus sp. MO_188.B34, assembly GCF_030065675.1. Taxonomy (GTDB): domain Bacteria; phylum Cyanobacteriota; class Cyanobacteriia; order Cyanobacteriales; family Nostocaceae; genus Mastigocoleus. The sequence goes on from NZ_JASJDK010000001.1 coordinate 11,311, forward strand.
AATAGATAAATCTCGGAATTTTAAGTAGATAAACCTTTAACTCTGACTTTTCTGTGGGTTTGAGATTCAAGTTTAAGATTCAAGTTTGAGATTTGAGTTTGAGATTTAAGTTTGAAATTAAAATTTTTATTGAGAACTCACAAAATCTCACGAAAAATTACCGAGATGTAACTGTATTTTCTAAGCGACCAATACCTTCAATCTCTACTCGTACCCGATCGCCGAGTTTTAAGGGACCAACTCCAACCGGCGTACCAGTGAGAATAACGTCTCCTGGTAGTAATGTCATAACTTGGCTGATGTAAGAAACAATGAAGTCTGGGGTAAAAACCATCTCATCAATACAAGCTGACTGAACTGGCTTAATATCGTCATTGAGAAATGTCTGTAATCTTGCTCCTGGATTTAATTCACGAACTATCCAAGGACCTAGAGGACAAAAAGTATCAAAACCTTTCGCACGAGTAAATTGAATATCTTTTTTCTGTAAATCCCGCGCAGTCACATCATTGGCTATAGTATATCCCCAAATTTTTTCTTGAGCAGACTCAGGGGTACAATCAACCGCGCGTTCGCCGATAATCAATGCTAATTCTCCTTCATAATCTACTTGTTGTGAATGAGGAGGATATTGAATTTCGGCGTCGCAAGCAATAATTGATGTGGGTGGCTTGAAAAAAATCAGAGGTTCTTTAGGAACCTGATTACCCATTTCTGCCGCATGGTCTGCATAATTTCTACCCACTGCCACAATTTTAGAAGGAGAGCAAGGAGCTAGTATCTGATAACTGTCCGGTTCTAAACTGAGATCTATTGGTTGTCCTTGTAACCAAGGTGGGGCATCTAAAATTTGAACATCAAGCGATAGTTGTAGCAAACCATAATAAACTTGTCCTTCCCGACTTTGAACTCGCACATAGCGTTGTGCCATAAGCTGAAAAATATCCTTTTGTCTGTAATTAATTAAAAAGTTAGTAGATACAACCAGAACAGTTTTGAGAAAATTATTTGAGAGAAATTGTTTGAGAAAAAATAAGTTTATCGTTTGCCTAGAACTCGTGGCATAGATTTGTACAATATCTTAGTAACACAATAAAACCCCATTCGATACAAAAAAGCTGAAGTTTAATAACTGTGTTAACAATTAAAATTAAAAGCTGGTAAGATTATAATTCCTTGTTGCTCAAGATGTTGAAAAAAGCAGATGTTCTATTTAACGAAACTGCGATTTGATTTATGTCAGCAGCAACCCTAATTGGTCCACGAGGTAATGAAATATGGCAACAGCTTACGAAACGATGTACATCCTGCGACCTGAACTTACAGAAGAGCAGGTAGAGCAAGCGGTTAGTAAATACGAAAATTTGATACGCGAACAAGGTGCAGAAGAAATCGAAATCCAAAATCGCGGAAAACGCCGTTTAGCTTACGAGATTAATAAGCACAGAGATGGTATTTACATACAAATGAATTATGCTTCCAGTGTCGGCAGCATCATCGCGAGTATGGAACGTGCGATGCGTTTAAGCGAAGAAGTAATTCGTTACCTCACAATTAAGCAAGAGTTACAGGAAACTGCAACTGAAGAAGCTTCGCCTACAGAATAGAATCGGTGAATCTGAGCACAAAAACTGTTACATAACAACATAAATTTTCCAGAAAAGGTAAAGTTATATAACCTTACCTTTTCTTTCATATCATTTTTATCAAATTTCGATAGAATTTCCGTATAAATGCTAAATTGGTATCTGTTTATCTTGCCAACTACACTACTAATACGGTTATACCTAAATAGTGGAAAAGATTCTTAATTGGAGCCCGAAGCCACTGTGACTCAAACCGACAACTCCACTATTCAATCTCTATCTACGGAAGTATCAAAACTGCGCCAAGAATTGCATTTGCGTGAGCAGTTAGTGCAACAACTTTCCCAAGAATTATTTCGCCTTGTAAAGGGTAATACAAACTTTAAATCCCAACCAGATTTTTCTCAGAGACATTTGAGTGAATTGACAGATTTGCGCGACCAACTACAAGCGGTAGAAGAACAGGTTACTTTTTATCAAGAACAAATAAATAGTCGCGATGACGAAATTTATCAGCTCCGTCAGTCTGTACAGGAACTAACAGATCGCAGCCGGATGTTAGAACAAGTGGTACAAGAGTTACCCCAAATTTATCGTCGTAAATTTGAGGAACGCATGGCTCCAGTACGGGAAAAAGTAGCCATGTTGCAAAAAGAGAATAGACAACTGCAGGCAGAATTACAGAGTGTTAGTTACCGTTTAGCTTTAAAAAATCGTAACAATACCCGTGGTGGGATCGATTTACCAAATTTCCCTCATGAAGATTTCTCCCAAGACAATATGTCCAGCATACCCAACACTTAAAACTTTAATGCTGAACATTTTTATGCTAAAGGGTCTTTGATTCTTTAGTCTTGTAATTAAAAAAGCCTAGACTTACAAAAAATAGGTTTTTTATAATGTGGAAACATTACGTACTAATAATTTAATTATGAAAAATTAGTGGTATAAAAATACTAGTAAATTATTAAGTATCAAATAAAGGTATCTATCAAAACATAAATAACCCCGTCATATTAAAACCTATGCATTAGTCACATCTTTCTTAACAATCTTAAAAAGATTATTTGACAGGGCTCTCAAACCACGAGGGGTGAGAGACACTTTACAAATTTAACTTTATTCTTATCGCTAAAAATATAGTTTTATTGAGAATTAATGACGAAGTAATAAGGGTTGGGAAAAATGTGAGCAATTACTCTCGCAAATGTTGAGAAAGATCTGCCTAATGGATAGCATATTAAAACGCGGGGTAAATTATTTATGTTCTTACTAGCTGTTGAAAATGTGTGTATTGAGGAAAGATCTAATATATCTTGTGACAGCAGTCGAAGATAATCTATCCAAAATTTTAATTTTTAGTAGTAAATAAATTTAATTATAATTGTGTAACACACATCATATTATCTAGCGAGAAATCAATAGATAAAAATTAATGACACAATCCAAAATGATTGCCATAATGTTTTAGTAGTAATGGCAATACTTGAAGAAATGTGTCATAATTTCATCCATTTTCCCAAGGGAAGGAAGAAAATAGAGGAAATAAGAAGATAGAGGCTTCTAAGAATATTAAGTCTAGATTCTAATTTTTCTATTCATAGACTATTTCCCCTAATACAAGTAAATGACGACTTACGATTACAGAAAACCAATGTAAGCTACAAAGTGATAATATAAGCTCCACAAATCATAAATCTGTAGAACGAAGATTTATACAAACAAGATAATATTGTTGAATTCAACAAATAATCTAACTTCCCAAACCACAGATTGATTTAATAACTACCAAATTACTCAATTACACCAGACTCAAATATCTTTGGTAAATTCTAACTAGAGATACACAAAATATGTTTTTATCTATGAATTAAACCACCGATTTTATTTAGTCTACATAATATTTTGATAAATTTGAGTGGAGCTTTGATTCACTAAAAAGAGTTAACAAACTAACCAGTGACAGTTTGATGGTTGAGCGTACTTAAGATATCTTCATAGGAATTAAAAATTTCAAAGACAGAATCGAGATCTGTCAATTCTAAAATTAACTTGACTGGGGCATGAACATTACACAAAACCAAACGACAACCACTTTGACGAGCAGCTTTAAGTCCCTTAACCAAAGCCACTAAACCAGAACTGTCCATAAAATCGACTTTCACTAAATCGATTACCCAAAGTTGGTGAGTCTGGGGAGCTATTTTAGCCATTTGCTCGCTCAGGACTCGACCGCCTTCCAAATCAACCCGTCCTTCCGGCTTAAACAAGACTAACTGAAATTCTGGTGTGAGAGTCATGAATTTTACTGGGTAGTTGAAACGGTTAACAAAAAAAGTAAAAAAGACACAAATACTATTCCTATCTCAACTGCATAAATGAGCATTACTACTCAGTTATCTGAGTAGCATTCGCAAGACAGTTGGGATAAACAAGATCAGTATTCATGCCGTACAGTTTGTACTATCTGTTACCAATATATGCATAAGAGGTTAAATATTTCGGTAGCATCTGTATCTTTTACTAAATTTTTATAATTTATGAGTCATTTTGTAAAACTGTTATGAACAATATTGCGCCCGGTTCGGTATTGGTACTCATAAAGGGACTTACGTATATTATCAAGCAGACATTAATTGTTACACATTGATGAATGATTTGGAATAGGGTACGAAAATTATCACTTACAACTTAGTTAAAAAACTTGAAATATCAAGACTTGAAATCTCAAGGTTAAAGGATTAACTAAGTATTTATTTGTAAATATTAAGTCTCTTAATTTCTTATATTATCCATAGATTCATAACTAAAGACTCATAGCTAAATATTGACAGGTTGCTAGAAAAAGATTCAATATATAAGAAAAATAACAAATTGTAAATTAAGTTGTAAGTTATGGTGTAATTGAATGTCTCTCGATTTTATTTCACTGGAAAACATCCAGGAATTATCTCATAACTACGGTTATTGGGCTGTTTTTGTGGGAATCTTATTAGAAAATTTGGGAATTCCCATTCCTGGAGAAACAGTGACCTTAGTCGGTGGGTTTTTAGCCGGTAGTGATGAATTAAATTACTGGTTAGTTTTAGGTGATGCAGCAGCCGGCGCAGCTATTGGTGGTACTATAGGCTACTGGATTGGTAAAGTTGGTGGTTGGGTATTGTTGGTGCGAGTTAGCCGTATATTTAGAATTACGGAAGATAAAATTTTAAGTATTAAAGATAAATTTAGTGAAAATGCTGGTAAAGCAGTTTTTTTTGGAAGATTCTTTGCTTTATTGCGAATATTTGCGGCTCCACTAGCTGGGATCGCAGAAATGCCATTTTGGAAATTTTTTATTTACAATCTCGCTGGGGCTGCTACTTGGTCTTTGACTATGGTAACTTTGGCTTTTTTCGCGGGTAAACTTATTCCTTTAGAACAATTAGTTCAATGGGTTAGTGAATTCGCATTTTTAGCTTTGTTTGTATTAGCTGCAGTTGTATTTATCCCAATGTGGTTAGAGTCTCGCCACACCCAAAAAATTAATAATTAATTAGAATTGGTAATTGGTAATTGGTAGTTGGTAATTGGTAATTGGTAATTAGTAATTGGTAATTGGGTTTGGATAATGGGTATTTTTATCCCATATCCTCACCCTGTTTAGGTTTTCCTTTCCTTTTATCTATCTTGCTGTGACCAAATACGTGTAGGTAATCCCCAAACGTAGATGAAACCTTCAGCAGCTTTATGATCGAATTTATCTTCGGAACCGTAAGTTGCTAAATCTGGACTATAAAGAGAAACGTCAGATTTTCTTCCAACAATAATCGCATTACCTTTAAATAGTTTTAACTTGATAGTGCCGCTAACATTTTCTTGAGTTTTGTCAATAAATGCATCTAATGCAGCTTTTAAAGGGCTGTACCACAAACCGTTATAAATAATTTGGCTGTAGGTTTCTTCAATACCGCGTTTATATTGAGTAACATCTTTGGTCAGAGTTAAACTTTCTAAATCCCGGTGTGCTTGAATTAAAACTACCATCGCCGGAGATTCATAAATTTCCCGCGACTTAATTCCAACCAAGCGGTTCTCAATCATATCGATTCTGCCGACACCATGTTTACCAACCACTTGGTTTAGTGTTTCTATTAATTGGATTGGGTGTTTAACTTCTCCATTCACAGAATGAGGAATACCCCGTCTAAACGTAATTTCCAAATACTCAGGTTCGTCAGGAGTATCTGCGATCGCTTTGGTCATATCATAGACTTCTTCCGGTGGTTCGACAGCTGGATCTTCCAAAATTCCAGCTTCTATACTCCGACCAAGTAGATTTTTGTCAATACTGTAGGGAGAAGATTTCTTCACAGGTGAAGGAATCCCAAATTTTTCTCCATAAGCAATAGTTTCTTCGCGACTCATTCCCCATTCCCTTGCAGGCGCAAGAATTTTCAGGTTAGGATTTAAAGCTGCGATCGCAACATCAAAACGTACTTGATCGTTACCTTTACCAGTACAGCCATGTGCTATTGCATCTGCACCATGTTTTTCAGCTGCTTCTACTAATGCTTGAGCAATCAACGGACGTGCTAAAGCTGTTGCTAGAGGATAGCTATTTTCATAAAGCGCATTTGCTTTAATTGCTCCAAAAGCATAATCCTTAACAAAGCTTTCCTTAACATCTGCGATTAAAGACTCACTCGCTCCAGATTTAAGAGCTTTTTCTCGAATTGGCTCTAATTCATCTCCTTGACCTAAATCTGCGGCTAGGGTGATTACTTCTTCTACACCCCACTCATTTTTGAGGTAGGGAATGCAAACGGATGTATCTACTCCCCCAGAATATGCCAAGACAACCTTTTTGGCGCGACCCATTAGTAATTTCTCGATGCTGCAATACTACGAGCTACTATTATCTAATTAATCTAAGTATTTTCTCTTCAGTACTTCTACTTATTCCTTGACAACAATAGTTAACCTGTATACTTTTTGATAGGGATTGGGGATTGGGGATTGGGGATTAGGGACTGGGGACTGGGGATTAGCCATTATTTTTATCGACTAGAGTCTAGTGCCGTATAACTTACTCACAGCGTAAATAATGTATAAAAAAGTAATTCTGTATACATATATTTTGGTGACTCAAGAAATTCAAAATTTATCTTCCCATATTAATGCTGTGCACTATATGCCGCTTGCGGCGGCACGCTGTACTTATGGCTAACGCCAATCCCTTCATTTGTATTCCAAAGGAACAGTCCAAAAACCACTACTGTCCTATTCTGAATATTGGCAAAACTGTTGTGGGTGAGATAGTGTTTTTTAGTATTGTTATTCCAACTTATAATCGTCAGCCAATATTGGCAAAATGTCTGAAGGCTTTAGAGGCACAGAATTTAATAAGTGAAGAAGTCTCCAATCCAAATTGCATAGAAGGTTACGAAATTGTCTTGGTAGATGATGGTTCTACTGATGGAACATTAGAGTGGCTAGAAACTCAAAAAGTAGAATTTCCACACGTACGAGTTTTCCAACAAGACCATCAAGGTCCAGCAATAGCAAGGAATTTGGGTGTCAAAGAGGCAAAGGGTGACATAATTATTTTTATTGATAGCGATTTAGTTGTTACAGAAAAATTTTTAACAGCCCATACTAAGGCTCTGTTGAAAGGTAAAGAAAAGCTCGGAAGTGACTGCTTTTTTACCTATGGTGCTGTAGTTAATACTTGTAATTTTGACAATCCCACATCAGAGCCATACAAGCTCACAGATTACTCTGCAGCTTTTTTTGCGACGGGAAATGTTGCGATTCCCAAACATTGGTTAGAAAAAGCAGGACTGTTTGATACTGAATTTCAGTTATATGGGTGGGAAGATTTAGAACTCGGTGTAAGACTGAAAAACTTAGGTTTAAAACTAATTAAATGTCCGGAAGCGGTTGGTTATCATTGGCATCCACCATTTAATTTAGAACAAATTCCAAGCTTAATTGATAAAGAAATTCAAAGGGGACGGATGGGTGTTTTATTTTATCAGAAACATCCTACTTGGAATGTGCGAATGATGATCCAGATGACCTGGTTGCACCGCATTCTCTGGGGTCTTCTCTCCCTCAACGGTACTCTTAATGAAAAAACTATGGCTCCATTGCTCAAGTGGCTGATAAAGTCCGGAAAACCTCAACTAGCTTTGGAAGTAGCTCGTGTTTTTCTCAATTGGTATAACGTCCAAGGGGTTTATGAAGCTTATGCGGAAGCTCAGAAATGATGGGGAGATTGGGGACTGGGGATTGGGGATTGTGGATTGGCGACTGGGAAGATAATTTTTAATCTTCTTTTTCAATCTATTGATAACTTAAGTTGCTAGTTAAAAGTCTGTCATATTCAGAACCGCTTAAACCCCTTAACAACGAGTAAATAATTCAAATCAAATCCCTATTTTATCCAGAACTTACGCAAGTTGTCACAATTGGTGGTCGGTGCGTGACGCTATAAGTCTGATTCTTACGTTCAGATATTTTCACAGCGTCACACACCCTACAGGAAAAATATGCCAGTTGCGTAAGTCCTATTATCTAACAAGATGGCTAATCCCTAATCCCTAATACCCAATCCCCAGTCCCCAGTCCCCAACTTCAACAAAATGTGCTAATTTAGTATCGTTTTCATATCTCGCACATCCAGAATTTCGGGTGTTTCTCGAAAGGAACTGAGAAATGCTTCTGGGTGGAGGTTAAACCCGAAAAGGAGTAAAAAGGAATATGCCAGTAGTATCTTTGGCTCAAATGATGGAGTCGGGCGTTCACTTTGGGCATCAAACCCGTAGATGGAACCCGAAAATGTCTCGTTACATTTACACTGCTCGTAATGGTGTACATATCATCGATTTAGTGCAAACAGCACAATTGATGGAAGAGGCTTACAGCTTTATGCGATCGCAATCAGAATCAGGAAAGAAAGTTCTGTTTGTTGGTACTAAGCGTCAAGCAGCAGGAATTATTGCTCAGGAAGCTACTCGCTGTGGTTCTTACTACATCAACCAACGTTGGTTGGGGGGAATGCTAACCAATTGGTCAACAATTAAGACTAGAGTAGAACGCCTGAAAGATTTAGAACGCCGCGAAGAAAGTGGTGCTTTGGATCTACTACCCAAGAAAGAAGCTTCTATGTTGCGGCGAGAAATGGCAAAGCTGCAAAAATATTTGGGTGGTATTAAAACAATGCGCAAAATTCCGGATTTGGTTGTACTCGTAGACCAAAGACGCGAATATAATGCCGTTCAGGAATGTCAAAAACTAAATATTCCAATTGTTTCCATGTTGGATACAAATTGCGATCCTGATGTGGTCGACATTCCCATTCCAGCAAATGATGATGCTATCCGCTCAATTAAGTTAATTGTTGGTAAGTTAGCGGATGCGATTTATGAAGGTCGTCACGGACAGTTGGAAGTGGATGACTATGAAGGCGCAATGGATGATTATTACGAAGATGAAGAAGGCGATTTTTCTGAAAATGGAGAAGCCTCTGAAGAAGGAGGAGAATAAATTCACCTTTTGAATAGGGTCTTTTAAGTAATCATTGTCAAGCCTGTTCAGCTTCCTGCGTCCAATTTTGGATTTCTGCTAAATCCCCCGTTTAAAAAACGGGGGTATGATTAATTTGTTTATTAATTTCATTCGATCTATTAATTTCCATCTGACTTCATAAAATAAAATCTCAAATCGATCCAGGACATATATCGAAAATCCCAGATCCGAGAAAGATAAATTGTCCCGCTCCTGAGTAATATATAGATACTCAGGATTCGTAAGCCATTACAACTATTAATAACACGAGGAATCGAGGCAACATGGCGGAAATATCTGCAAAACAAGTTCAAGAACTGCGCCGAAAAACAGGTGCAGGTATGATGGACTGCAAAAAAGCACTAAAGCAAAATGATGGTGACATCGAAAAATCTATAGAATGGCTGCGACAAAAAGGTATTGCATCAGCAGGTAAGAAAAGCGATCGTGTTGCAGCAGAAGGTTTAGTAGATACTTATATTGAACCATCAGGTCGAGTTGGCAATTTGTTAGAAGTTAATTGTCAAACTGATTTTGTGGCGCGTAACGAAGCTTTCAAATCTTTAGTGCAAAGTTTAGCAAAACAAGCTTCTAAGAGTGACAGCGTTGATTCTTTGCTATCCAGTGCTTACGTTGAAGATGAAAGTATCAAAGTTGAAGAATATATTCAGCAAATGATTGCCCAGTTGGGTGAAAATATGCGCGTTCGTCGCTTTGTTAGCTTTGCTCTTGAAGAAGGTAAGCAAGGTATTGTTGATAGCTATATTCATACCGGTGGTCGTGTAGGTGTACTGGTTGAGTTAGCTTGTGATAGCGATTCAGCAGCTACTAATGAAGATTTTAAAACCCTAGCACGCAACATCGCGATGCAGATTGCTGCTTGTCCAAATGTTGAGTACGTAAGTACAGATCAAATTCCCACCGAGATTGTCCAAAAAGAGAAGGAAATTGAAATGGGAAGAGATGATTTGGCTAAGAAGCCAGACAACATTAAAGAAAAAATCGTTCAGGGACGTATTGATAAGCGTCTCAAAGAAATGACTTTGGTCGATCAGCCTTTCATTCGTGATCAAAGTATTGCAGTTGAAGACTTAATTAAACAAACCAGCAAAGCATTAGGAACCAAGATTCAAGTTAATCGCTTTGTTCGTTACATCTTGGGTGAAGGGATTGAAAAGCAAGAAGATAATTTTGCAGATGAAGTTGCCGCTCTTGGTGGTAAATAATACTTTTATGGGGTAATAAAATAGCTCTCCATAACGGTTTTATTTATTGGCAGGGTATTTAGCGGTAAATTCAAAATTGTAAATTTTTGATGCTATTTCCCAAATTAATTTAAAGACAGGTCAAGCTAAATTTGCTGGCCTGTATTTTATCTTTAAGGGTTTCAGGCAATATGGGAATAAGCAAAACAAGAATTTCTGACTTTGATTAAAATTTGTTCGATGTGCTATTTATAAATATTTTCGATTTTAAAATATACTGACAAACCTAATACTGACAAACCTATCGAATTACTTATCCCTAAAGGTTCTAATTTCACAGCTTTAACAATCTCGAATTTCGCTTACGCATATTATAAAAATTAATCAGCAGTCGTTTAAAAGTATCTCAAATTAACATCCTCTGAAGATGTAAGTACAAAATTATAGATAGAATTGCAATTTTGCTATAAATTACCTACCAATTTTTCAGTGTCCTGTCGTTAACAGCATAAAAAGTATGGCAAGAGGAATTGAGCGAATTGAACAAGATATTACAAGTTTAGAAGAAGTTATTGAAGGAATTGGGGAAGAGCTTCAAGAAGTATATGGTGGCTATGTAGAAAATTTGGGAAAATCTGTTAGTAAACAATTGATTCTGGCAATTTATCACTTGTGTACCCAAGGTTATCCAGATAATTTCTTGAAACTATCTTTGAACCAAAAACAAAAACTACAACAAAATATCCGTAAGCTAGGTCAACGTAGCGATTCAGAATTAAAGGAACTTCTCAAAGTTGATGACGAAGAAGATGAAGAAGATGGAGAATATGAAAAAGAAAATGCAGATGAAGAAAAAATTCAAATAGAAGAAATTAGTGACGAACAAATTCTAGAAATTACAACAGATGGGAACATCAAAATAACTGCTGACTTACCATTGACGGAAGCAGAATTAGCCGCAGCGATGGATTTGATCGCTAAAGCTGCACGAGATAAAACAGACGAAGAAAAAAATAAAGCAGAAAACAACGACAAAGAACAAGATAAGTCTGAGTCGGTCAAAGAATCGGGCGAATTATCAGAAGTTCGTTTGGATGAAGTTGTGCTGGTGAATGCATCAATTGCAGATAAAGCAATGGATTTATTTGCAGCGGCGAGAAATGCGGCTTCTAAGTATCCTTCTAAACCAAAAACATTAGATACATCCAACCCTGTAGAACTAGCAAAATGGCAGCAATATTTGGAATTATCCCTCCAACAGCTTCTTAGGGTAGTTTCCCGCGATGCTAATCGCATACTTCAAAAATCTAGGATACTGCCTAAAAAATTACCACCATCTCTACTTGAAGCTGCTGCTGCGTCTTCAGAAGCATCGGCAGAAATAATGCCAGGGCCACCAAATTTGTTAAACTTAGCAATTGAAATTGAACCAGAACAAAAGTCAGATTCTGTTCGCGGTTTGATGAAAATTATGGCAGTCAACCTGCGTTTGGGAGAAATAGAATTTGCCGATACTGAGCTATCAGCAAAGAGAAAAAAAATTCGTAATATTTCTAGTAGACTGGCTAAGGTTGGTCGAGAATACCAGAAAATCCAGCGAGAACTATCAGTAGCTAAAGCTGAGGCTGCATGGAGATCTAGCTGGTATGAGGATTAGGATTTGTAACTAAGATGTGTGACAACAAGCAGTCAGGATTACTTTAAGTTAATAAATAAAAAAGTAACCAGTGAAAGTGACCAGTGAAAAATGACTAGCGAGCGACCAGATTGGGTAAGATTGCATAAAGCTTTGGCTATTGAAGCTGAAAAAGGTTTTGTAGACTTGATGGGAAGACAATACCGTTTCAGTGAGTTTCTCAGTTTAACCTTTGGAAAATTTCCAATTGGTTTACCAAGTTCAGAGCGGATTCAATGGCAGAATAAAGCTACTCTATTTGCAAATTATCCAAATTTGGCGCAGGGGGATAGACAGCACTTAGTTGCTCAAACCCGCAGATATTTACAGCAATTGCAACAAACTGTTGAGAAAAAACAAAATCAACGGCTGCAAGTTAAAACTCACAAAGCTGCTGAGAACGGGAATTCTTACTCTTCTCCTTCTAATCCTGGAGTTTCCATTCCCAAAACTAAATCAACTATTCCCTCTGAAGTTTCTCGACATTTAGCGCCTAAGTTAGAACAACAACTTAAAGATTTGGCAGAAATTGGTTATCGACGGGCGAAGAAACTTGAGAGTTTGGGTTTGTATACTGTCCGCGATCTACTGTATTACTATCCTCGCGATCACATTGATTATGCGCGACAGGTAAATATTATTGAATTACAGGCTGGGGAAACAGTTACCTTGGTTGCAACGGTTAAACGTTGTAACTGTTTTACTAGTCCCCGTAATCAAAATTTGAGTATCCTGGAACTGCAATTAAAAGATAAAACTGGCATACTCAAAATTAACCGCTTTTTTGCTGGTAGACGTTTCAGTAGTAGAGCTTGGCAAGAAAGTGTGAAGCGTCGCTATCCAGTTGGTTCAACTTTAGCAGCTTGTGGGTTAGTCAAAGAAGGGAAGTATGGATTAACTTTGGATGACCCAGAGTTAGAAGTATTGGCTAGTCCTGGAGATGCTATTGAATCTTTGACTATTGGCAGGGTAGTTCCAATTTATACTTTAACTGAGGGCATTGTAGCAAATATGGTGCGTCAGGCTGTGATTGCTGCTTTACCCGCTACAGCTTTTCTTAAAGACCCCCTACCCAGTGGTTTGCGCAAAAAGTATCAGTTACTCGAACTTAAAGATGCGATCGCAAATATTCACTTCCCCAGCGATAGCATGACTTTGCAAGCAGCGCGAAGAAGGTTGGTATTTGATGAATTTTTCTACTTACAACTAGGTTTACTGCAACGTCAGCAACAGGCGAAGAAAATTCAGACTAGCGCCCAATTTAGTCCTAGGGGTAAATTAATCGAAAAATTCTACGAAATTTTACCTTTTCAACTCACCGGCGCTCAACACAGAGTTGTTAATGATATTCTTAGTGATTTGCAAAAATCTGCGCCAATGAATCGTTTAGTGCAGGGCGATGTTGGTTCGGGAAAAACTGTAGTGGCGACGATCGCCATCATAGCTGCAATTCAATCTGGGTATCAAGCTGCATTAATGGCTCCTACGGAGGTTTTAGCAGAACAGCATTATCGTAAGCTAGTTGGTTGGTTTAATTTATTGCATTTACCAGTTGAGTTGCTGACTGGTTCGACGAAAACAGCAAAACGGCGAGAAATTCATGCTCAATTGGAAACTGGGGAATTACCTTTATTAGTAGGTACCCATGCTTTGATTCAAGATCCAGTTAATTTTCAAAGGTTGGGTTTAATTGCGATCGATGAACAGCATCGTTTCGGCGTGAAACAACGGGCTTTATTACAACAAAAGGGCGAGCAACCCCATGTCTTAACAATGACAGCGACACCAATTCCCCGTACTTTAGCCCTGACCTTACATGGGGATTTAGATGTTAGTCAAATTGATGAGTTACCACCAGGAAGACAAAAAATTCAAACCACTGCTCTTGCAGGTAATCAACGTTCCCATGCTTACGATTTGATTCGTCGCGAAATCGTCCAAGGGAGACAGGTTTATATAGTATTACCCTTGGTAGAAGAATCGGAAAAACTTGACTTGCGTTCAGCAGTGGAAGAATATAAAAAGCTGCAAGAAACTATATTTCCCGAATTTCAGGTAGGTTTACTCCACGGACGGATGACCTCCGCAGATAAGGATGGAGCTATAACCCAATTTCGCGATCGCCAAACCCAAATTTTAGTATCTACAACAGTAGTAGAGGTAGGTGTTGATGTCCCTAATGCGACTGTGATGCTAATTGAAAATGCTGAAAGATTTGGTTTGTCACAGTTGCATCAGTTACGGGGACGGGTTGGTCGGGGTGCGGCAAAATCCTATTGTTTGTTAATGAGTAGTTCCCGCAGCGCGGATGCTCAACAAAGATTGAAAGTCTTGGAACAGTCCCAGGATGGTTTTTTTATCTCAGAAATGGATATGCGGTTTCGCGGACCTGGAGAAGTTTTAGGAACCCGTCAGTCGGGATTACCAGATTTTACCTTGGCTAGTTTAGTAGAAGATGAAGAGGTATTAATTTTAGCTCGACAAGCTGCAGAAAAGGTAATAGAAATAGACGTTACCTTAGAACGTTGGTATTTGATGCGGGAAGAACTCAAGTATCGATATAACCGTTTAATGGGTGGAGCGATATTGACCTAAAAATATTCTTTTAGTTGAATATCATGTTTGTTTTAAAACTTATATTATCTCTAAATTTTTTGAATCTGTTCCCTGTTTCCTGTTCCCTTTCATAAACCAAATTTAGCAACCTAAAGGGAAATTGGAATTAATTAAATAATAGCTACTGGTAAAGTATCCTTGTACCAATTCTTGGGTAAACCTGCATCTCTACCAGCTTTTTTGATAATCGTCATAATTCGCTTCATGTCTCCTACGCTATGACGATGACAACCATTAGAACCATTTCCAGCCATTAAATTTCCCTTCCGTCCATGAAACCCAAGTTTCACAGGATAACCATTTTTATCTGTTTGGTTTGGTGGAGAGTAAAAATTTGCATAAGCAGGTTTAAAACTAGGGCTACTATCCGGCACAATATAATCGATTGTGTACATTCCTTCCGGAGCGTACCATTGACTGTAACGAGCTCCCACTGCTCGAAATTTTTCCCGATTAATTTTACCGTTCTGACTTTTGTAAATGATGGTGGTTGTGAGTTGTGGTGAAGTTTTACCAATCTTAGTTCTATTAATCTCAGTTCCACCAATCTCGGTTCCGCCAATCTCAGTTCCACCAATTTCAAAAATAATCATTACAGGGGATGTGATATTTGTATCAGGGTTGTAACCAAAGGTATTTAGACATGCTTGGGTACTTTCAATATCTCCTTTTTGAGGTAATTGATTAATTAATCCGTTCAGACATTTATTATTTTCTTCAGTAATACTTGGATTGGAGTAAATATTTGCATCGCCATTAAAATTATTTATGTCATAAGTATATATTTGCGCTGCATGTGATTTCTGATTTTCCCCAAAAACACTATTTAATATGAGAATAATTAAGGTCAATCCAATATTCAAGGAAAATTTTGGTACTTTATTCCAATTAGAAAACATTTTTATAATAGCCAAATAAATATAATGTTTGAGAGAAAATACATGTGAAAAAATAATTAAAAACTACTTATTAGTAAGAGAAACCTTAGCGGGAGAAGTGTCTTTCCCAACCTTCACTAAAAGACAAAGAAAAATCACTTTTTTGTGGTTCTGATATTGGTTTAATTAACCTTAGATTACTGCGATAAACCTTATAAATAGCCGCATTACATGAGGTTTGTGAATCTATCAGTTTTTCTTCACTTTCTTCATTTTTAAGCAAAGTTGAAGGATGTTTTCCGATTTTGAGAATCATAATTTTATATTCTCCTCCCTCATAATCAGTTAGTTTAGATTGCCAAGGTTGTTTATATTCATTTCGCCACAGGGAAAGACTATTTCCTACAACAGTTATTCCTGCAGGAGTTTGTAGGGTTGTTCCATCATCTAAAAATGTTGTCAATATAGGGTTTCGAACAATACAGCCATTTTGACGAGTCAAGTTAAAAGTTCCAGGAATAACTTCTCGTTTAATTACTTTTGCAGAGGAATCATCTCTATTGAGCAATACTGAGACACTCTGAGATGAAGTTAATGATGTTTCTGCAAAGGCTTGAGGAGCCAGGACATTTACAAAGCCAAGGGCTAAAAGCATAGTGATCGCGACCCTATTGCACATGGTGCAAAACCTAAAATCTAAAATAAATTTCATTGCTAATGTTTGGGAAAGATTAAATTTACAGGAGTAATCAAGAACAAAGCATGAAGGATGAAGTGTAATATCGGAAATTAATATCGGAAATTAATATTGAGAATTTTTCATCCTTCATGAGGAGAATCGAGAAGTACGACTCTCTTCATCGGAACTATAGACGAGCATAATTTTATCTTTTGTTCGATCCAATCCACTCGTATTAGTTCTTTGTTGAAGTTAGTTACAACCCCTTGCTGTACAAACGCGAGAACGGCGAGGTTGTTTAATAACGTAACGTCTAATTTGTACTTTTGAAGGAGTGCTTGTTTTGCGAACAATAGGATAATGGGGAGCGCAATTTGCGATCGCATAAGCTTGAGCCTCTTGATAAGATACTACACCCCTGTTCAGACGTTGTTGGAAGATTTCTTGATTATCAACAACTTTCATCGCTGTGATAAATGCAGTATCCATCTTCTTTTGAACACCTTCGCGACTTTCGATAGTGTCCATACTAGTGCTGGAAACATCTAAAGCAAAACCTAAACCTCCAGCAGCAATACGTCTTGGTTTGAGAGCAAAACCTTGACGATAATTAACACTAGCTCCACAAGCTGAACGATATTGGAAGGAAAAAGCTTCAGAACCCGTTCCTGGGGCTTGGTCGCCGAAATGTACACTATTGTACTTGTCTCCATCTACTTTCACTCTTGTAGAAGGTGAAACAGAGGTTGAACCAGTTGTTACAGATTGTTGGCTTTGTTGACCTCCAACTGTAGCACTACCACCTTGGCTAATGTTGGAATTGGTGTTGGTGTTGCTACTATTTCCACTGTTATTAACTCTTGCACTGGAGTTACTTGAACTGCGGGAATTAGAACTGCTACGAGATTTAGAAATACTGTTGGAGTTAGAACTGCTATGAGAGTTAGAACTAGATTTCACAGGAGTAACAACAGTCGTTTTATTGATATTCTGGTGAGGTTGATGGGGCTTGTGATGAGGTTTTGGATGATGAGGCTTCTTATGATGAGGTTTCTTATGATGAGGTTTAGGATGTTTCCAATTTTTATTTGCATATAGAACACCCTCTGAAGCAATTTCCTGAGCATTGATTTCTTGGTTTAGAGTTCTTGCAAAAGCGGGAAATACAGGAAGGATGATACCGGTAGAAATGGTAATTAAACTTATCAATGCAACTTTCTTACAAAGCATAATATTCTCCTAATTATTAAGAAATTAAAAATAGTTAAACGTTCAAAAAATTCATTTTTATTGACGCAAGTAAAAATAACATCAACTTTTATTGATACGAATGCTTGCAGGAATTTTAATACAACAGCATTTGATGTCTTATAGGATTAAACCTAATGATTTAAGCAATAAAGCTAAAGGATAAAACTAAAGCTTGTTTGCTGATTTTTACTGATGAGATTTCTGGAGAGAAGTAATATTCTTTCTTCAAAGCTCTCTAACTATATATCCAAGTGAAATTTTACCTATTCCGGAAATGAATAATCACATACATTTTTATTTGTCAACCGTAAACATGTATATTTACATTTAATATATGGTAGAAAATTTTTAACCTATGCATTTGGTTTTGTGGTTGTGGGTCCGGCAGACAACATGTCTTTATAGAACAATACAGTTCAGTTAAGACTTTTTTAAACAATTAACCCTGTAGAGACGCGACAGAGCCTGCGGCGTCGGCGTTAGCCTCTGTCGCATCTCTACGAATAAATTTAGGCTTATCTGAACCGTATTGCTTTATAGAAAAGTAAAGGAGTTATTGGAATAAATCTAATACAGCTTCCTATAGGTTTGTGTAGTGAGAAATTAATATGTGTAGATAAATACCAGTTTTTGCAAAGAACGACTTTACAATACCTATAAGAGAATTAGTTACACTTTTTCTTTCTTTGAACGCATGGTTAAAAAAATCCTGCTTTTATCAGCAAATCCTACAGATACATCCAAGCTACGCTTGGATCTAGAAGTGCGCGAAATCCAAGCAGGTTTAGAGCGTTCTAAGCGTCGAGAGGAATTTGAAATTATCTCCAAATGGGCGGTACGAGTCGATGATTTGCGTCGTGCGTTGTTGGATCACGATCCAGAAATTGTACATTTCTCAGGACATGGTGACGGTAGTCAGGGTTTAGTTCTAGAGAATAATTCTGGACAAATGCAATCGGTAAGTGCAGAAGCTTTGGCGAGATTGTTTAAATTGTTTCCTAAGGTTGAGTGTGTAGTACTCAATGCATGTTATTCAGAGATGCAAGCCGAAGCAATTTACCAACACATTAATTATGTGATTGGGATGAATACAGCAATTGGCGATAATGCTGCAATTAAGTTTGCCGTGGGATTTTATGATGCTTTAGGAGCAGGTAGAAGTATTGAAGATGGATTTGAGTTTGGTTGTGCGTCACTTGATTTAGAAAAGATTCCCGAATCTTCTACTCCAGTCTTAAAAAGTAAAAATATAAAAAATAAAAACGTAACTTTTAAAGAGAGTACAGGTAAACGTATTTTCATTAGCTACAAACGGGATGTAAACCCAGATGAGCCTGTTGCGCTACAAATATTACAAGCACTGTCATCACAACATCAAGTTTTCATTGACCAGAATATCTCTGTAGGTACACCCTGGGCTGAAATGATTGAAGCAGAAATTCGCCAAGCTGATTTCCTGATTGTCTTGCTTAGCGAACATTCAGTCCACAGTGAGATGGTGGAAACGGAAATCCGCATGGCGCAGCGATTTGCTCAAGAGCAGTCAAGGAAACCTGCTATCCTCCCAGTGCGGTTAGCATACCGTCAGCCATTTCAATATCCTCTAAGTGCTTATTTGAATCGTATTAACTGGGCGTATTGGAATGATGAGCAGGATACAGCAGATTTAATAGCACAGTTAAAGCAAGCTATTTATAGTAATGATTTAAGTCTTCCCAGAAAAAATCAAGTCGATTTATTGACATTAGATAAATCATCTGATTTACCACGTCCTTTTCCTTCTGCACAGCCAGGAGCATTGGAGATTCCAGAAGGAACAATGAAACTCAAGTCTGCTTTTTATATAGAACGACGGGCTGACAATATTGCCCTGAGTACTATTGCTCAGGAGGGTGTAACAATCTCGATAAAGGGACCACGTCAAGTAGGTAAAAGTTCTTTATTAAATCGGATCTTAAAAGCAGCAAGAGAAAATAGTAAACGGGTACTATTTTTGGATTTTCAACTTTTAGGTAAAGCCGACCTCGCTTCAGATGAAATTTTTCTACGTCGGTTTTGTTCTTGGATAAGTGAAGAACTAGATATAGAAGACCGAGTAGATGAATATTGGCGCAAAAAGATTAGTCATATCCAGCGTTGTACCCGCTACATCAGTCGTTACATATTAAAGGAATTGAATAGCCCATTGGTGTTAGCAATGGATGAAGTGGATAAGGTATTTGATACACCTTTTCGAAATGACTTTTTTGGTATGCTGCGCAATTGGCACAATTTGACACTTACCAAATAGACGGATTGATCTCAGCAATGGAGGCTGGGCAAGGTTTACAACAGCTTGTCGGCAAAGGTCGTTCTGTAGAAAATTATCCAGTTTCCAGTCCTTTTAAAGCTTTAAAGGAAATTTTATACGATATCAAGGAGCGCAATCGACTCAAAGGCCATACATCTGCTGTCGTAAGCGCCAGATTTAGCTCAGATGGGAAACGCATTCTCACTGCTTCAAGAGACAATACAGCCCAGATTTGGGATAGTGAGGGCAACCAATTAGCTGTTCTCAAAGGCCACACAGAACGTGTCAATAGCGCTAGATTTAGCTCAGATGGTAAACTAATTATCACTGCTTCACAAGACAATACAGCCCGTATTTGGGATAGTTCGGGCAATCAATTAGCTGTTCTCAAAGGCCATACAGACAGTGCCAATAGCGCTATATTTAGCTCAGGTGGTAAACTAATTATCACTGCTTCACAGGACAAAACAGCACGGATTTGGGATAGTTCGGGTAATCAATTAGCTGTTCTTAAAGGCCATACAGACAGTGTCAATAGGGCTAGATTTAGCTCAGATGGCAAACTAATTCTCACCGCTTCACAGGACAAAACAGCACGGATTTGGGATAGTTCGGGCAATCAATTAGCTGTTCTCAAAGGCCATACAGAACGTGTGGTAAGCGCCAGATTTAGCACTGATGGTAAACGAATTCTTACTGCTTCATATGATGGTACTGCCAGGGTTTGGGATATCTCTGGTCGGGAATTAGCTGTTTTCAAAGGACACACATCCGGTGTTATTAGTGCCATATTTAGTGCTAATGGTAAACGTATTATAACTGCTTCTGACGACGGGAGTAGTAGAATTTGGAACATCTCTGGTGAAGAATTAGCTATTCTCAAAGGTCATACAGAGCGTATTATCAGTGCTACATTTAGCCCCGACGGCAAACGTATTCTCACTGCTTCCTGGAACAAAACTGCCCGAATTTGGGATAACTCTGGCAAGGAATTAGCTGTTCTCAAAGGTCATACAGAACGTTTGGTAAGCGCCATATTTAGCACTGATGGCAAACGTATTCTCACTGCATCCTGGGACAATACCGCCAGTGTTTGGGATAACTCTGGCAAGGAATTAGCTGTTCTCAAAGGCCATACAGAACGTGTGGTAAGCGCCAGATTTAGCTCAGATGGCAAACGCATTCTCACTGCATCCTGGGACAATACCGCCCGTGTTTGAGATAAATCTGGCAAGGAATTAGCTGTTCTCAAAGGTCATGCAGACCATGTGGTAAGCGCCAGATTTAGCTCAGATGGCAAAAGCATTCTCACTGCATCAGAGGATAATACAGCCCGAATTTGGCGTATCTCTGGTCAGGAATTAGCTATTCTCAAAGGTCATACAGAACGTGTCAAAAGTGCCAGATTTAGCACCGATGGGAAACGCATTCTAACCGCATCCTCGGACAATACCGCCCGGTTATGGAATAGCTCTGGTACAGAATTAGCTGTTTTTAAAGGACATAAAAAGAGTGTCATTAGTGCCAGTTTTAGCCCTGACGGTAAACGTATTCTCAGCGCTTCCTGGGATAATACAGTCCGGTTATGGGATATTTCTGGCAAGGAATTAGCTGTTCTTAAAGGACATACAAAGGGTGTCTACAATGCCAGATTTAGCCCTAACAGCAAATATATTCTTACTAATTCTGAAGATGGAACTTCTATGATTTGGGATAGTTCTGGCAAGAAATTAGCTGTTCTCGAAGGGCATACATCCCGTGTCTACAGTGCCAGATTTAGCCCCGACAGCAAACGTATTCTTACTGCTTCCTGGGATAATACTGTCCGGGTTTGGGATATCTCTGGCAAGGAGTTAGTTGTTCTTAAAGGGCATCCATCCCGTGTCTACAGTGCCAGATTTAGCTCAGATGGAAAACGCATTCTCACCGCTTCACATGACAATACCGCCCGGATTTGGCGGATGGAAGAGTTAGATGATTTACTGGCGAGGGGTTGTGAGTGGTTGAATGATTATTTGGTAATTAATCCTAAGGATCTGCAAAAACTAGAGGTATGTCAAAATAAATATAATCGCAAAGCAGCAGCACCATTTTTGGTAAAAGCCGGAGAAAAGGAAGCCAAAGCTGGTAATTTTAAAGAAGCAATTGTTACTTTTAAGACGGCTTTAAAATGGAATCAAGACTTAAAGTTTGACCCCCAGAAGAAAGCACAATTGTTTGAGAATAAAGGTAAAGCAGAACAGTTGGTTAGTGAAGGCGGTAGTCTTGTTAGAGAAAAGAAGATAAAAGAAGCGAACGGCACGCGCATCAAAGATGCGATCACAGCTTACAAGCAAGCGCAAAAGCTCGATACCAAAGTAGAAATTGATGCTGATACTTGGAATCAACTTTGTAGACAAGGTAGTTTAAATGGATCTGCCAAAGAGGTGATGTTTGCCTGTGAAAATGCCGTTAAACTTGCCCAAAATCATGGTTATATTCGCGATAGTAGGGGTTTAGCTCGAGCGTTAACGGGGGATTATAAAGGAGCTATCCCCGATTTTAAGATATTAATCGCTCAGACTAATAACAAAGAAAATAAAGCACAACGTCAGGGGTGGGTAAAAGCCTTGCGAGAAGGTAAGAATCCATTTACTAGGGAAGTATTGGAGAAGTTGCGGAATGAAGGATGAAAATTTACAGCATTTGTACTTGTATTGACAATTATATGAACAATAATTCTGATTTGAGCGCTCCACAATGGGAAGTCAAAAATAAATCGGGGATTTATGAGATAACTTTCAATTACGCCATAACGCACCGTCGCCATTAAGAGTAATATACGAACGAGCATTAAGATATAAGATTTAAGGAATTAATTAATCTTTTAACCAAAATACGTAGTGCTATCGTTTCCCGGTCGATCGCTTTATGTTTCTCAAAACTCTTCACCTCAAACAGTTTCGTAATTATCAAGAGCAACGAGTAGATTTTGTTGCTCCCAAAACCATACTCTTGGGTAATAACGCTCAGGGAAAATCCAATTTACTCGAAGCTGTAGAGCTATTAGCAACTTTGAGAACTCACAGGATCGCCCGCGATCGCGATTTAGTTCGTGATGGGGAAAATATTTCTTTGATTTTGGCTACACTACAAAGAGAAGCGGGTATCAGCGACTTAAAATTAACTTTGCGGCGTAACGGACGGCGAACCGTTAATCTCAACAGTGAAAACCTTCGCCGTCAGATGGATTTCCTTGGGGTTCTCAATGCAGTTGAATTTTCCAGTTTAGACTTAGAATTAGTTAGGGGAGGACCCGACGGACGACGTAACTGGTTAAATACCCTTCTAATTCAGCTAGAACCAGTTTATGCCCACATTTTGCAGCAATACAATAAAGTTTTGCGACAGCGCAATGCACTTTTAAAGAGTTATCAGCAATCCGAATTAAAGGTTCCCCCCAAAGAACTAGCTGTATGGGATGCGCAACTTGTTAGTGCTGGAACAAAAGTAATCCGAAGGCGCGATCGCGCCCTGCAACGACTAACTCCCATTGCTAGTAATTGGCACGCTAGCATCAGTAATTCTACAGAAGTATTACAAATTAAATATTTGCCGAGTATTCCCTTAGAAGAAAACGAACCAGAACAGGTACAGCAAGCATTTTTCGCCAAAATTGAACAACGGAGTGTAGCTGAGTTACATCAGGGTACAACCTTAGTTGGACCCCATAGAGACGAAGTAGAATTGACAATCAATCAAACAGCAGCCCGTCAGTATGGTTCTCAGGGTCAGCAACGAACTTTGGTATTAGCCCTAAAATTAGCTGAATTACAGTTAATTGAAGAAGTTGTTGGAGAACCACCATTATTACTGTTAGATGATGTTTTAGCAGAGTTGGATCCTTCTCGGCAAAATCAATTATTAGATGCAATTCAAGATCGGTTTCAAACTTTAATCACTACTACCCATTTGGGTTCATTTGATTCTCAATGGCTCAAGTCATCCCAAATTTTACATGTCAAAGCTGGCGAAATCTTTCCTGGATAGGGTTAGCTTTGTCAAAAATTCTACTTGTAGCTAAGATTGGCTAAGTAGAAGTTTGGAGAGGAATAATTTAAAAAATTAGTAACTATCAAAGTAAATTGCTAGTTAAAAAGCCGTTGAATTTTGTTCGCGGACTATACCTGTCTGACCTGGTTATTGTTTAACCTGTGATTATTTCACTTGTAATACCAATTTAAAGATTACACATTTTTCGTTCGGTCAACAAATAAGAATTTATATAAATTGTGCAATGTCTCACAATAATGATTTAGTAGAAAAAGAAGAGATCTCATATCTGGGTGCATCTTTGCAAGAAATTGAGCCAGGAATTCTCAAAAAAGGCTATAAAAAAGGAGCCACAAGGGTTTGGTATCAAGGAGAAGAGCCATACTTTGATGTTTTTTGCGAACTCATTAATGATGAAATTGTCTGGTTTCAATTTACGTTGCGTGGTAAATCTGTATCTTGGGATAAAGATAGATCTGGATGGCAAACTGGTAATACTGACGAATTAAAAATCAACGATGTCAGTTTTTATGCAGCTAGTAAGACGATTGATAATGACAGTGCAATTGATTGGGAATTGATCAATTTAGTAAAATTAATTCTGACAACTAGAACTGACCAAGCTGTTTTTGTTAAAGTACTAGCACTTTTTAATTCTTGAAAAGTAGAAAATAGGGGAGATTAAAGGTTAAAATTCATAGGCGATCACTTAAAATTTTATAGCTATGGTCAGGTTATAGTTATTCAATTGAAACTTTAAACTACAGCACGATACAACCATAGTTTTATTAGATATTTATCGGTCTAAAGCAAAGTTGTAAATATGCTCATAAATATTATTTTTATGGGTATTTTTGCTGGTAATTAGGTTTCACTAATTGTCAAGATACTCCCTCCTGGGCGCTAACAAAACTAAAATAATTGATAACTTACAAGTAATAAATCAAGTAATAAATCAACGACCCAAGTGGACAAACTCTACTGGCTTGACCGAATTCAACTGCAAGATCGCACCAAGGTTGGTGAAAAAGCATTTAAGTTAAGCACTATCAAACAGCTTGGCTATCCCGTAGTTCCGGGTTTTGTGCTTGGGGCTGAAGTAATGCAAGAATTTCTCGAATCTCTCAACGCTTCAGGAGCTTTGATTGCTGATTTACCCCATTCTTCTTTACACTTGGATGCTGACAATTGGCGTCAGCTACAACAGGTTGCAAAGAACTTGCGCCAAGAAATTATCAATGCCACAGTTTCACCAGAATGGGTTAAAAATATTATCAGTGCTACTCAAGAATGGGAAAGCAAATATTTAGTATTTCGTCCTTCTATTGCGTTACCCTACGCAAGCAACCTGGGACTTGAAAATATATCAAGCGTGTTAGAAACTCAGTTTTGCTGCAATGAGTTTGAAGGAATTTCCTCAGCACTAAAACGGGTTTGGAGTCAGTTATTTCGTGCTAAAAGCTTATTTTACTGGCAACGAATTGGAATTGATCTACAACAAGTAAATTTTGCAGTATTAGTACAACCGATCAAAAGTGCGATCGCCAGTGGTATACTTAATTCCTACCATTGGGGATGGGAAATTGAAGCAACTTATGGGTTAGGAATTGGTATTACTCTTGGTGACATCCTGCCAGACTTTTATTCCATCGAAGGAGAAACGCTCAACATTCAAAGGCAACAGCTTGGGAATAAAATTTTAGCTTACCGCATTGGGGACAACCAATCTACAGAAAACTCTCCAGCAATAGCAACTTCTTCGACCGTATTAAATAATAACTGTCTTCTCCCCTACATTTTAGAAGAAATCAAACAACAACAATATGCTTTATCACCACAATATTTACATCAATTGAATCAAATTGCTGGTCAACTAATTGATGAATTTGGCAGTAATTTTAGTTTTAACTGGACTATATTCCCAGAAACTCCCATCGGTAGAATTTACCTTACAAAAGTAAATAACCCCTTATCTAGCATTAATAGATTGAATAAGATTAGGGGATTAGCAGCATCCACAGGTAAGGTTAAAGCCACTACATTTATCATAAATAATTCAGATCCGCGACCAGAATTATTACCCCAAGGGGTAATTTTAATTGCTCCCAATATTACTCCCGACTGGTTACCTATTTTACGGAATGTTGCTGGTATCGTTGCAGAAAGGGGAGGTTTAACTAGCCATGCAGCGATTTTAGCTAGAGAGTTAGGGATTCCAGCAGTTGTTAATGTTCCAGAAGTTACAAGTATTTTTGAACAAGGCGAAACAATATTAATTGATGGGGATAATGGAGAAATTTATCGTTTGAGTGCAGATACGGAACAAACACTGGATAATGGCAAAAACCATCAATTCTCGCTGAATACAAAATTAGCAAGCAACCAAAATCAGCCAGGAAATTTATCGACTGCGGTAGCTGTATCTATGCAGCATAATTCTGTAACAAATGACCGAAACCTATTACTCCCACAAGATTTACCCAGATCTAGTTCTCCTAATTTAGAAGAATCTATTGTTGCGACTCAACTATTAGTTAATCTCAGTCAATCCCATCTCATCGAAGAGGTAAAAAATCTTGCTATTGACGGTGTTGGATTGATCCGTTCAGAATTAATGGTGTTAAAAATATTAGAAGGACAACACCCCCGTAATTGGTTGCGTTCTGGTCGTAGAGAGCAGTTATTGGAGTCTTGGTGTCAGGAAATTCTACAATTTGTGGGTAATTTTAATCCCAGACCAGTTTTTTATCGTTCTTTAGATTGGCGATCGCACGAATTACCATCTCTTCATCATCACTCTCAATCTTCTTCACAATCAATTTTGGGAGAAAGAGGAACCTTAAGTTACTTACAAAATCCAGAATTATTTGAATTAGAACTAGAAGCTTTAGCTAATATTCAAAAATCCGGTTATAGCAATGTCAATCTAATATTACCTTTTGTTCGTACAGTTGAGGAGTTTTCTTTTTGTCTTCACAAAGTAGAAGAAGCAGGTTTAACTCAAACGCAAAAGTTTCAATTATGGATTATGGCAGAAGTTCCTAGTGTATTATTCCTATTACCCGAGTACATTAAAGCAGGAGTCCAGGGAATTTCAATTGGTACAAATGACCTGACACAATTACTCTTAGGGGTAGACAGAGAACAAGGACAGCTAGCAGCAATATTTGACGAACGACATCCTGTGGTGATGACTGCTATTTCTCAATTAATTCAAATGGCGAAAGAAGGGGGAATTCCTTGTTCTATTTGCGGTCAAGCACCAGCACTTTATCCCGAAGTAATTGACAAATTAGTAGAATGGGGAATTACTTCAATTTCTGT
The DNA here is from genome assembly GCF_030065675.1 of Mastigocoleus sp. MO_188.B34. Lineage (GTDB taxonomy): Bacteria > Cyanobacteriota > Cyanobacteriia > Cyanobacteriales > Nostocaceae > Mastigocoleus. Next base: position 38,398 of record NZ_JASJDK010000001.1, read on the forward strand.
AGAGCCAGAAGCATTAAAGCGTACTCATAGCGCAATCGCTCGCGCTGAAAAGCGCCTAATTTTAGAAGCTGCTCGAACCAGAAAAAATTGAAAATATTTGATGAACAACAAACGAGCAATTACCAATTACCAATTACCCATTACCAATTACCAATTACCAATTACCAATTACCAATTACCCATTAGAATTCATACGTTGTGACGGAACAGATACTTGATTTTTCCCTTGGTTTGTAATCCCTAAAGTAACTCGCTTCATTATCCAGTACAAACCCCAAAGAACTATAAAGGTAATACCCATAATTACTATTGGTTGTTTACCTAGAGTATCTGCGATTGTTTGAGTTAATAATTCATCTGGTTTGGTAATTAAATCCCAAGTATTAAAACGTAAAAATCTTCCGAGATAAATACCAACTGCACATAGGAGATGAGTAGTGATTTCCATTGCGAAAATCCATTTACTCTTACCAATTTGATGTAAGTAGTAACCAAGATTTATTAGGGATAAAACATAAGCTTCAAATCCACCTAGAATTACGACAATATAAGTGGGAATCAGAACTAAAGTTATCATCCAAACAGATTGGATTGTCCGGATGTCATCAATTAAGTGAATAATATCAGTTAATAAATAAGGTGCGTTAGGTAAAAAAGCATAGAAAACTAAAAATCCTGACCACCACTTCAAGCGGGAACCCAATCGACCGGGAAACAATGCTAACCCAATAGCAATTAACATTGCACTTGAAAGCCATACCAGTTGAATTAGCTCTACATTACTTTGAAAACCAAGTACCTTTTGGAAAATTTTTGGGATACTCGGTAAAAAACCCAAAACCATTAAACCACTCAACCACCACAACCAAGTGTATACTTGGCGCTTGCGAAACAATATCACACTTAAAGCCAATGGAATAAAAGCCAAAAATAAATTCCAAGTCATCCAACTCATATTGATTCGCAAAACTTGGACAACTCTGTCTGTGAGGTCAACTAGTTCTGGTTTCATAGGTGCTTCAACTGAAGACGTGTAAACTAATACGATTTGCTTTCTTCTAAACTAGCTAATTAATCAAAAAAATGCACACTCTTGTTTTGCTTTATACAAATAGCTTGTTTGTATCGGTTAAGAACAAAAAATTGCCTATTAAATTATCTTATCTTTTCCCTACCTTTTTAAAATATGATGAACGCAAGCATTTTTTATACAGCAATAAACAACATAGTTAGGTAATAATTAATCTACTCACTTGTAGATGTGATAGATGCGTTGTTTTGTGGAGAAATAAATATCGGTTAAAAATTATATGAGTCAATATATGAATTTTAAATTTAATGCCCATAATATTTATTTGTTTGCTTATTATCTGAGTAATAGAAATGATGCTTTGGGTGAATATGAACCAGATTGGTTATGGAATAAATGTGATGAGATAACTGCTAAAATAGTAAAAACTGAATTTCATTTCAATATTAAGCAATATCTTGACTTAGAAAACCAAGCAGAAGAACAATGGGCTAATTTAAATAAACATTTCCCTGAAACTGATGATTATCACCCAATGTACGTACAGCCAAATAAATTTCTGATCGATAAAACTGGCGAAAAAATTGATTGTAATAATAAAACTTCTATTATTTATCCAGTAAGACTTTACGATAGTTATGGGTTAGGAATAAAACTAATTATACCTAAAAAAGAGAATAGTAATTATCTGAGTGGCAAAGATATTGGATTACTCAACCCAGATAACTGTCTGATGCTAGACGTAAATAAAGAGAACAAATATTTTCTCGGTCAAACTTTATTGATTACAATTAATTTAGAAAGTATATATAAATTAAAGTATAAATATAATCCAGAAAAGCTTCGAAGAATTGCTGATAGATATATTGATTCATTATTACCTGAAGATTTTAGAAGACCTCCATTTAATCGTTCTGGATTTCTATTTGGTTCTCCCATATTTCAGTACGGTATTATTAGGGCACCAAAAAGTTATAATCACATCATAGTTTGGTTTATTTTTAATGATGTAGCTGAAATTAAAATAGAAAAAAATTACCAACAGTTATTAGACTTATTTTTCTTTCGTTCTAAAGTGGTTAACGCTTATAAACAAATCAAAAGATTTGAGCAGGAATCAAAAAATATCTCCAAGACTATACACTCTCAAATTAAAATCACCCAAAATTATGATAATAAGCCTGAAGTTTTAGAGAAGGAAGAAAATATCGAATTGGATTTAGATAAATTACAAGATTTATTGATTTTACTACCACGTTTCTCTGTTGAGTATGCAAAAAATTTACGCTTGGTAAAAGAATTTCAAAATGTAATTGTTGAAAATACTAGAAACTATGAGGATAAAATTTATGAGATGAGAAGTAATTTCCTAAACGAAGATTTTTCATTCTTAGACCTGTTTATCTATAGAACTTGTTATCCTTGTCAGGAAAGAATTAAAGGTACTGTTAATTTTTTTCAGCTTGATATTAATCTAATAAATAATGCGATAGACTCAATCAGAGGTCAAGTTGAAGTTGAACAAGCACATAGAGAACGCCAGTTACAAAATACAGTCACAAGTGTAGGTCTTGGTATTGCTGTTGCAGGAAATTTTGCATCTAGTTATGAAGCTGGTTCTATTGCAGAAAATAAAGATGGCAAGAATCCTGAATTTCTTAATTTATCTTTTAACATACATCACTTCTTACTTTCATTTTGCATAAGTATTCTTTTTGGTTTAATTATTTGGCAAGGATTTTCAAGATTTTTTAGTTGGCGTTACAAGAAAAAACAGCTGATCAGAAACAAAGATTTAAATTAAATTTGTCGAAGTCAATAGAGAACTGGAAAAAGTAAATTCTATGGCTTCTCCACAAGCACGAGGTTTAAACAGGTTTAATAATCCCTCAAGTAATAGTCTTGAAGAAATTAAAACTCAAGTTAATAACCTTAAAGCAAATGTTAATAATTAATTGCTTGCTATTAATAAGCAAGAACAAGATAATGAATTAATCAATAATTCGGAAGTAGATAATACAGCGACAGATATAAAAGAAAGTAGCTTGACAAGATTTACTAACTGGTTCTTTAAATCTCCTGTTTTCTTTATATCCTTTGCTGTTTCAATGGGTGCTTTAGGGAGTCCTGTCAGTGTAATTGTACGTGCTAATAAATTTATCGATCAGTCAAAGGAAAAGCATACAGACTTATTTCTAACGGGATTTTTCCGTCCTATTGTCGGTATGTCATTTGCTATTTTCACAGTAGCATTGATTGAATCTGGGATATTTTCTGGTATTTTTAGGGCTAGTAAAACTGAAAACCGTGCTGTTTATCTTTATATGGCTATAGCTTTTGTCACCGGATTTAGTGAAAGATTAGTGGAAGATGTAGTTTTACGTACAGAAGATACTTTAACAGGTTTTTCTTCACGTTCAAATAAATCAGATCGGTAATTATTAATCAAACAAAATTCAATTACTAAAATTCAATTACTAACGTAATAAAACACGACTACGTGGACCAATAAGTTTTTTTCTTATAGTTACTTCTCTTTCCTTTGACAAACTTTCAACTTTCGGATTGAGTTTCCCAGGATTACCACTGCTAAATTCAATGTCGGGTATGGTCGAAGGTAATAAGCTATCAAAAGAATTAATATTATTGTTAGCAGTATTAATAGGAGAAGGTGGAATTATTTGATTTTCAATTCCAGTAGGATTTGAATTGTTGTTTGTCAAATTTCCATTAGTTAACGAATTTCCGCTAGCACCAGGACTAGCACTAGTATTTGAACTTCCATTAGTTGTAGAACTTCCACTAGTATTGGAATTGGAACTGGAACCACCACTAGTTGTAGAACCTCCACCAGTATTGGAATTAGAACTGGAACCACTACTAGTCGTAGAACTTCCACCATTTGTAGAATTCCCACTAGTTGTAGAACTTCCACCAGTATTGGAGTTGGAACTGGAACCACCACCAGTCGTAGAACTTCCACTAGTATTGGAACTGGAACTGGAACTGGAACTGGAACCACCACTAGTCGTAGAACTTCCACCACTTGTAGAATTCCCACCAGTTGTTGTTATGGGAATAGCATCAGCAGGTACCTCCACATACAACTTCACCAGAGGAGAGTTATTCATTTCCAATGAAGTTACGGTTGGTTTTCCAGGAATATCGGATTTGAAATCAAATACTGTTGGACTCTCACCACCATTGGGGTCGCTGTATCTTGGTCCTTGTCCTGTGACTTTAAAAGTTCCTTCGTACTGCTTTCCAGTTTTTGGGTCGGTGACAATACCTTTATAAAAACCTGCTTTTATTCCAAACTCATCTTGAACAACTGCTTGAAATTTAGTTCCATCTATTTTTCCTTGATATTTATAATCTTGTAATTCACCACCGGAAAGTACAGGTGAAGCGATCACACCATTTTTAGAAATAACCGGAATACCTTTAAAGTCAACATAATATTGAAGACTTCCATCGTTACCAGTTCTCATTTTCACGTAATCAGAACTGTAAACTGCTTTCCCATGACGGAAGTAAGTACCGTTAGAATCGGTATCTATCTCAGTAATAGCTCTGTTAAAGTTTGGATTAAATGCAGGAAGCTCGAGAGTTCCAGATAATGTACCAGTGCTTTGGATAGTAAATGGGGTTACTTGCGCTGACACAATTGATGAATTTAGCCCTAAAAATAAGCTAGTTAGACCAGTACCGAATAAAATGGTGCGAGTAAGCGCTGATGTTTTTTGCATTTTTGGTAATGGGTAATGGGTAATAAATACAGTTAGATAAGCCTAAATTTCTTTGTAGAGACGCGACATGTCGCGTCTTTACAGTGTTATTTGTTTAAAAAAATTCTTAACTGAAATGTAATGAGTAATAAGTGATAAGTAATGAGTGGTTTTTAACTGATAACTGTTCTAGAACTGATATGTCGCTCTGAGTGCACCAACCACTAGAGGGTCGTTACTTTTGTTATGGTCGGGATTAAAAACTACAAAAAATCCGGGAGTTAAAGAAAGATTTTGGTTAACTTGGGCGCGATAAAAAAGCTCTACGTGAAGTGATGTATCTTTGCGTCCACCAACCGTACCACCATCAGAAAAATTCGGAAAATTAAAACCATCGGGTAAAGAACTGGAAGTGATTTTTGGTGGTTGTCCAACGATCGCACCACCTAAATTACCAGTTTTCCCCAAGTTAGGTAAAGCTGCAAAAATAGCCCAATTGCTTGTTTGTACATTACCAGAAATATTTTGCGGATCTGAATAAGTCCAACCACCCCAACCTCCCACCTCCAAGTTTGGATTTATTCGCCATGCTACCGTCGCACCTACTGCTTGAGTATCAAACTCTGTTACAGGTGCAAAAGGGGAAACTAACTGAGCGTCTCCAATTCCCGTACCTAACAGAGAATCGGGGGAATGGGAGTAAAGATAATGTATTCCAACATTTAAATGGTCCGTAGGAGCCAAACTTAATTGAGCTCCAGCACTATGTCTACCATTAAATAAACCACCACCATTAGCGCTGGGGAAAGATGCAACTTCAGTATTGTAAATACCTTGCAAACTCACGCGATCGCTAATTTGTAAATCAAAACCAACTCCACTTCTACCATTACCAATGGTCAAAATTGGGTTGCGTTGACCAAATAAAGAAATAGCTCCTTCTCCAGAACCTTCCAAAGGATTAATTCCCCTAAATGTAGAAATAGAATTAACTCCTGCAGTTCCAATAACAAACCCTAGATTTTCTGATACCGCAAAGCGATAAGATAATTCGTTTAAGACTACATCATTATCAGTATCAGATTCATAACCCAAACGTCCCATATTATTAAATACGATAGGCGCTGAGGAACCTAAATTACCTGTAGATAAACCAGTCAGCAGTAAATCCTTACCAGTAAATGAAGTGGCTAAAGTTAGTTGTACGCTATTGTTAAAACTCAGACTGCTTTTTGCTTGACGCTCTGTTTCTCCATCCCGAGGAAATAAATCTACTTCTGGATTATTGTTACCCTGTAAACTAAGAATTGCCTGTCCAAATAGCTTTGTGGTGGGAGAAAAATTCTTTTCTTCTGAGCGTGTAACTTTTTCTTCAAGATATTCTATTCGTTTTTTTAGGTTTTGTAATTCTTGTTGAAAATCTGTTTTTAGTCTTTGTAGCGAACGTAAATCTTCTTCTGTAACAGCTTCACTGGTATTGTCAGCTATTAACTCATTAATTTTTTCCGTACAACTTGCTAAGTCAGCAGCAAATTCATAGCGATTTATCGCACGATTTCCAGCATACGTCCCATCTTTATACCCTGAGATACAACCATAACGCTCTATTAAAGACTTCAAAGCACCAAAAGCCCAATCATGAGGTTGTACATCATCTAGCTGTGATACTGATGTAAGTTTGGAAATTAGGAATTTTGGGTTTTCTGTTTTAAGTGCTGAATGTTCGTTTTTAGTTCTTATGTTTTGACTTTTGACTTCTGATATCCGTTCAAAATCTGATATTTCTGGAATTTTCTTTTGAATTTCAACTTTTCTTGAAGAGAAAGAGTTAGAAACAGAGAACTCATCACTATTAGTTCTTAATTTCGACTCTTGAACCCCACTTACTGGAGGTGTGCTATGTAGTAAATTTTGTTCTGGAGTAATGATTTGAGGAAAATTTAGAAAATTTACCTCCTCTTCAATTTTCAAGGTGACATTGGAACCACTCATATCTGGCTCGAGTGTTTCCGGAGGAGCTATTTGAGAAGATTGAATCTCTGGTTTTTCTTGCTCTTGTTTTACTTCTTTATGTTCTAATTGTTGATTTTGCTGTTCTGATACTTCCTCAAAAGAAGCTTCTACTTGTGGTGAATATGATAATTCCTTAGCTGATGAGATCCCTGTTGTTAACACGCTCGCCATCAACAAACCAATATTACTCATTAATTGTATTTCAATTTACTAACATCCACTATTTCCTGTGACAGATAAAATTAGTATTCATCAGGAAAATATTCGACAAAAATGTTGCAAATGATACTATTGATTCTATTAACCTATGACGAGAGTATTAATACTGAAAAAACTTAAAGAATTATCCAAGAAACTATTTTTCTTGCTTACAATAGTTTCCAATCTCTATTTCCAGCTTATCTGATTGCTTACCATATTTTAATGCAGTATTTAATGCTAGTTTAATATCTGTACGTGCCTTACGTATTTTCCCCCTACCAGATTTTGAAGCCTCTGCTACTTTTGAAGCACCTAATGCTTTACCAGCTTTATCCACTTCTTGACTCATATTTTTAAAAATCTGAGCAAAACTATTTTTATATTCTTGGAGCTTGGGGTCTTCTAGATTAAGCTTTTCCAACTTTTCAGCGGCTTTATCTAAATCCTGAGCTAATTGTAAGCTAGTAACAACTTGGTATCCTTTATTGCTTTGCACTAAGGATGTTCCTTCTGCGATCGTTTTAATTAAGCGCTGACATTGTGCTTTTTTTGTCTCTTCACATCCGCCAACCAATAAAGCCAGACTTAAACTCAGGGGAGTGATAATTTTAAATAAAATCCGAATGGACATTAATTTTCTATATTAAATAATACTGAAATTATCATAACCAAGAGTCGAGTAATTTTACATACTCATGTTTATATCTTTCATCTCAATCCAGTGCCAAATACTGAATTCATAAAATGTATATTTTAGAATAAATTCTTTATTATTATGGGCAGACAAAAGGAAGCTTGGGAGCAGGAAGAGGCTTGAGAGACAAATTAGGGAATAAGTATTTATTCCCCATATTATCCCCTACTCATTGCCACCTTATTAAATCAGTATTTTTACTGTCTATTATAAAAAAAAGTAATTTTACATGCTGGTAATTCTACCAGTCTAAAGGTAAACCTACAGCCTCCAAGCTTTCACCATCTTGTAAAAGCAATTTTATGTCTTTGTCCATAACAACTTTTCCTCTTGATAGGACTAAAGCTCGCTGTGTAATTTTGCCAAGCCAATGCAGATCGTGGGATGCAATTAACATTACTTCTACTGGTAAATTTATCAGCACCTCAGCCAAATTTCGTCGCCATTTAGGATCTAAACCGTTAGTTGGTTCGTCTAATATGAGAATTTTTGGTTCTAAAGCTAAAATAGTTGCTAGAGCAGCTAATCTCTTTTGTCCCCCAGAAAGTTCATGTACTGAACGATTAGCATAGGCTTCTAGATTAAAATCTGCTAATAACTTTCTGGCTTTATCCACAGCAATAGGCGCTGGTACCCCATAATTCCGGGGTCCAAATGCCACATCCTCTAAAATTGTTGGCATAAATAATTGGTCATTAGCATCTTGAAAAGAAAAGCCAATATAACTACGTATTTCTGGTAAAGTTTTTGTTTCTACAGGAGTACCACGAATCCAGATTTTTCCAGAAGTTGGTTCTTTTAACCCAATAAGGTTTTCTAACAAAGTACTTTTACCAGAGCCAGTAGCACCCATTAACGCCACTTTTTCCCCTGCATGTAAGTTGAAAGAAATTTCCCTTAAGATAGGCTCTTGTTTGGAATAAGCATAAACTAATTTTTCTACTATCAGTTCTGGTTTTGAGGTGATTGATTTTGAGGTGGTTAATTGTGACATTTTGAGTTTTCTTTAGATCTAATGAGGTGAAGTTAATCAGGACAAAACGCCCTCGAAAGGGCGCTCCTGTAATGCGAAGAAAAATAACAATGAAGATTAATAACTCGAGAGCAACAGTCTGAAGACCAGTTAATCCTGAAATTCGAAAATAGAAAAACAAGAAATTAGAAAATAAACCACTAATTGAGAAAAAATAACAGTTTTTGTGGTTGGAATATCTGTAAAAGTGATGTGTGATCGCCAAAACTGACAGACAATTTCTAATAAATTCTAAATTCTTGGGAAGAGCAAAGTAAGTCCTCAGAAGTAGTGACCCTAAATCCCAAGCTTTAATTGCTGTTCGAGTCTAGAGTTCGTAATCAATTGAGGAGATAGGAACCTACAGTTAAACTAATGGCAATTGTACTACTGACAAACAGAGTAAAACGTTCTTTTGTTCTTAGTCCAGAATTTACTGGAAGTTGACCGTTGTAACCACGAGCTACCATCGCAGCATGAACTCTTTCAGCACGGTCTAAGCTGCGAAGAAAAAAGGCTCCAACCATCGCCGCACTCGTGTAACGAACCCAGCCAGCAGTACCTCCCAAACCACGTAATTTAGCACTACGCTGCATTCGGGTTACTTCCAACAACAATATTTCTAAGTACTGTCCAGCTAAAAGTAAACTTTCTTTGAAAGCTTTGGGAAATGGCAAATCTTTAAGGGCGATACCAAAGCTATGGGGAGGTAAAGTTAGCAAAAAACTATTCATAGTCACCAGACAAACTAAAGAACGAACCAGTAAAAAACTTGCTCGTTCCCACCCTAAAGGTAAAGCCATTACAGATAGAAAGACTAATTCTAAACTTAACAATCCTGTCAATTTACGGATATTAGCCTGTAAGAAAATAGCCCATAAAATTGCTATTACTCCATAACACAAGAGCCAGTACCAAGTTCCTAATTTTAGTAAAGCCGTTCCAATAACAATAATCAGTGACAAATTTAATTTTAATGATAGAGAAACTCGATCAAGCATTCTTTGGTTTAACAATTTTGGCAATTCCAAAAGCAACAGCAAAACAAACAACCGACCCTAAAACTCCAGCAACACTTGTACCTACTCCCTCATTACCATTAAATGCATAGTCTGCAAGTGGTGTGGGTAAAGATACTCGAACGTTATCCGCCAAACCTATAAATCCATTGTCCTCAGCCACCTTTTCTAAACCATCTGGCCAAGCCGAAGCAAATAAGGATAAAACTCCTGCAATCAATAGAATACTGACAATTGGAACTACCCAACCGCGAATTTGTTTCTCTTCTCCTGGTAATAGATCTGGTCTAGCTTGAGAAAGATAGGCTAATACTCCACCGGTGATTAATCCTTCTCCAACACCAATCAAAATATGAACGCCAGTCATTGCTGGTAAAACAATATTTAGCTTTCCAGTACCAGATATGCTAAGTTCAATTGCTGCAAAAATTGCCGCCGCGACTACGCTTAATCCTGCCGCAATTCCACCTGCAAGGGGTAAACGACCTTTAGACCCACCTAACAATCGTTGCAAAGTTTGAGTCAATATCCAACCTACCCAAACTCCAATTACAGCCATATTAAAAATATTGGCTCCTAAAGCTGTAATGCCGCCATCAGCAAATAATACCGCCTGAATAATTAAAACAGTAGCAATACACAATGCACCAGCCCAAGGACTACCCAAAACAATTGCTGCTAATGCCCCACCTAGCAAATGACCGCTAGTGCCGCCAGCTACAGGAAAATTTATCATCTGCGCTGCAAAGATAAAGGCTGTAGTTAAACCTAATACAGGGGCACGACGAATACCAAAAGCCTCTTTGGAGCGTCCTAATGCCAAACCTAATGCTGCTACACTTGCCAAACTTGTAGCTGCTGCTACAGATGGAGAAACAAAACCATCTGGTATATGCATAATTTTTAGACTAATTAATGATAGAAACTAACAAAAACTACCGTAGTTAATACGCAATCTTCTATGTATTAAATATTGTTTGAGTTATTTTTTCAATGCCCCTATAGGGCATTTTATAAGTTTTTTCATCAATACTAATGCTTTATTGTATGTTACTAAATATACTTGTATTGCGTAATGTAAACTTTGTGTAACTTACTTTAATTTGTTGTCTAAAAATCCTTGTTAGGTGTAGTGAATTTCTGTAAATATCAAGTTCACTTTAGATATGAAATTTGTTAGTCTTAACTCTCTTGTTGTTTAATATTTTAGTTGTCAAATACATATAGCACTTATCAATCAACTTAACTATGTTGGAAGAAAAAACAGAGCAACCAAAATTACCTACTAGCGCCATAGATCGTATTTCACATCAAGCATTTGATGACTGGTTTGAATATCCCATTAGAGTACAACCTCACCACACAGATTACCTTGGTGTTGTTTGGCATGGTACTTACGTTGCTTGGCTAGAGGAAGCAAGGGTAGAGTGCTTGCGCTCGATAGGCGTTAATTATGAAGATTTAGTTGCTTTAGGCTGCGATCTACCGGTTGTTGAACTTTCTATCCGCTATCACCAGTCTCTAAAGCTAGGGACTGCAGCTGTGGTTAAAACTCGTATGGCTGAAGTAACTGGTGTAAGAATTAATTGGGATTATGCTATTACTTCTGCCGATATACAAGAACTATATTTAACTGCTCGGGTAACCTTGGTAGCTTTAGATCGCGAAAAGGGTAAAATTATGCGTCAGTTACCTGCAAGTGTGAAAGATGCCCTTGCAAGAATTTCAGGAACTACCAAAAAATAATTTATTTACGAAATTTCATGTGCTAAATATTTCATGTGTTAAATGTTTAACCTTTAACCTTTAACCTTTAACCTTTAACCTTTAACTCCTGAAAAATTTACTTTAAGGGATTTCCCTAAAACTATGTGATGTGGGCTGTGCCCACTTTACGAAAAATATTAGTTTGGATGTGTTTTTTGGTATTCAAACACAATCTTGTATTCTTTCATAATTATCTAAGCACAAAATGCAAGTTATGGAAAATTGATTATTTATTAACTACAATCTCAAATAAATGTATTTAACTATATCTTGGAATTTTATTAGTCTCATTTTTTAATTTAATTTTGATATTGTTATTTCGCTACCTAAGTTAAATTAATTAACAATTTTAAATTCAAAACATTGAATTAAGGGCACTGAATTAAGAATAATAAATATTAAATAGGGAACTTTAATCTCATTTTATACTAAGTATATAGATAATTTTGCGTTACTACTTGTACGGTGGAGTAATTCAATTTTTAGCATCTATTAAGTCTTTAATTACGTCGTTACCTTCAACCACTGCGGATAACTTTTGCAAGGATTCAAATACGTAACCCACGACATCAAAAGGACTAATATCAAATCCAAACTTTAATAAAACAATAATTGCAGCAACAGTAAATGCTAGTTTTACTGTAGTCTTAACTACTTTAACTAATATTGTAAAGACAATCCAAGCGACTACAAAAGTCAGAATAATCATAGAGTTATATTCCTGTATAATAGCCCCGATAATCGCCCTGCTTACTAAGCTATACATTGTCGCTCTTAGGCTAGGAGATATTAATCTAAGATAATGTGGCTGGAATACAGCTCGCCATCACTAGAATTAGGAGTTTAAATTCAAGTACTAATATATACGATAAAATAGCAATTTTTGGGATATTTTATGTGCAATGAATAATATTTCAGAGAAATAAGAAATATGATGTAAAAAACACCTATATTATGTCAAATGATTTTCAACGCATAGATATACTTTGCAATAAACGATTAGTGCCTAAGTAAGTAGGCGATAAAATAAGCTATGTAAAAAATATTAAACACCCTTACCCTTATTTTGCTTGTAGTACCGTTATGTCCCAAGAAATATGCTAGAGCTGCGGTACCTACTAATCCGCTAATAGCACTAAAACATTATTAAAAACAATTTATGATTATTTCTTACTAGCCTACTTATTATTATTTTGGGTTATTTGGTGTGTAATTTATTTTATGCTTTCGGCTTAGCCTAGTTGCCCCATAAATTAGGAATAGCAACTGAAATGTTTAACAGAAAACAAGTAATTTCCTCACTTTAAAGCGTAAAGCCATATTACTTCTAAAGTACCTTGTCTGTCTTGTGTGTTCTGATACCAACTTTATAATTTTTGTAAAGACGTAAAACTATGACCTTGCGATCAACCTCAACGCCTTACGTCTCTACATAAAAAATTGATGTTTTGATATTATGTATGTTTGGTTGACATAACCGGCAGTAAACTGCCACGCACTACATTACTCCCTTATAAGGAGTCGTATGTAGTGCTACACCATAAACCAAATAACAAGTTGGATATTAAATTTCCTCAAAATTCTCAACAATTATCAGCAATCGAGAATTCACCGTAAAGAAATTACATCAGTGGAAGATTGTAACTCTTGGGTAGCCTGTAAAACTTCTTCCCTTGCCCATCGATCTGCAGCCAAAATATCATCTAAGGTTGGATTTAAATGATTGTGATCGCGGTGACGATCACAAACTAATTCAATACTGCGGGGAATGTCTAGAAACTTAATTTTTTCGTCGAGGAATAGGGCTACTGCTTGTTCATTGGCAGCATTTAATACTGCGGGCATTGAACCACCTGCTTGACCTGCAGCATAAGCTAAATTCATGCAGGGATACTTTTGATGGTCGGGCTCACGGAAAGTTAAATTTCCAGCTTTTACTAAATCTAACCTTTCCCATTCAGTATAAATACGTTCGGGGAAAGATAAAGCATATAGTAGAGGTAAGCGCATGTCTGGCCAACCTAATTGGGCCAAAACAGAGGTATCTTGTAATTCAATGAGGGAATGGATAATACTTTGAGGATGAATAACAATTTGAATGTCAGAATAATCCAACCCAAATAAAAAGTGTGCCTCAATTACTTCTAAACCCTTATTCATCAAAGTGGCAGAGTCCACAGTAATTTTTCGCCCCATCGACCAATTGGGATGCTTAAGGGCATCTGCAACTGTAACCTGTGCTAATTTTTCAGTTGCCCAGTCGCGAAAAGCACCACCAGAAGCAGTTAACAAAATTTTCCGCAAACCACCTTTCGGTACACCTTGCAAACATTGAAAAATTGCTGAATGTTCTGAGTCAGCAGGTAATAATTTAACACCATGTTTCGCAACTAAAGGTAGAACAACTGGACCTCCAGCGATTAAAGTTTCTTTGTTCGCCAAAGCTATATTTTTACCAGCTTCAATTGCAGCAATTGTCGGTAGTAAACCTGCGCAACCAACAATTCCCGTAACTACAGTTTCCGCATCACCATGACGGGCAACTTCTATTACTCCTTCATTTCCCGCAAGTAAAATAGGTTTCGGATCGACATCTTTAATAGCTTCCTTTAGCTCGGGTAACTTTTCTTCAGCAAAAATTGCTGCAATACTAGGCTTAAACTGTCTAATTTGAGCAGCCAATATTTCCACATTTCGTCCGGCTGCTATTCCCACAATCCGGAACTTTTCTGGATTTTGAGCTACAATTTCTAATGTCTGGGTACCAATAGAACCTGTTGAACCAAGAAGAGTAATAGCTTTCACAATTGCTTATCAGATGAAAAGACAACTCCACTATAGATTGCTTGGGACACTCAAGGAAGAATCAGGTGATTGAGGACTAAAATTTGGGGATCGGGGACTTAGAATATTACTGGCAATGTTCGCTATATATAAAAATTAAAGAACAGTTACCTTCCAAACCAATTACAAACTGCATCATATTAGCTATTTCAATACTTTACAGTTCTTCTGCTCGAATGTTAGCACTGTTACCAAATTTATTAGCTTTCCTAGAATTTACAAATACCTAGGGTGAAAGATGGATCCCATTAAACCCGAATAAAAAATCTTTAAGATTAATGTTTTTTAGCGAAATATTGTCTAGGAAAAACTGCTTTAATTTATTATTTATTTTTTATTACTTATTTTTACTATTGCCAGTCTCTATTATATTGATCACACATAGTAATTAGTTAAAAATAACATACAAAATTTATACTAACTTGATGTTAGATGAATACTTAATTAAATGTTAGATTAAATACATTATATTATGGATTCGATTATATAAGAATGACATTATTTGTTATAATGATTATGTGAGAAGCCAGGGTTGTCAGCCAAGATAAACTTCAGTATTTATACTGTCAACATAAATGTATAGAGTGTAATATCAATGATGTAGGGTTATAAAGAACTAACCTTGGAAATATAAACGAATATTTAATATTTTCTTAAAAATTGTTCTTGTCACGTTCAAATATTGAATTTTTTGAACTATTCATCAATCATAAAACGAGTACTAATAGTGCATTATTTAGTAATAATTAATTTTGTATTTATGAAGTAAAAATAACAGTATTTCGAGAGTATTAATACTAAGAAGAATAAAGCTAATAGTTAACTTTTGCTTAGTTTAAATTAAGAAAAATCAAATTATTTTTAGGTATAAATTTAACTTTATCCTTCACGGTAATATTCTGAGGTAATACTAAAATATACATTGTCAATGATGAAAGTAATATTTCCATTCAAGAATATTTAATATCCTATTAAAAAATATTAGTTATCTGTTGCTTTAATTTCACTTCTTGTGATGTTTAGACATAAACAAAGCCCGTAAAACCAACTAACCTCCTTTTGTGCTCTCTGTTGATGAAGTCTGTTAATTTCAGGATTATCAGAAAATCAATGGGTATTTATCTATATGGATCTGTAATTATCACTAACCACCAGTCAAACTTCTGACGTTTACACCCTTGAAGGAGTTATGAAGTGGAGAAGAATAAGTTCTTTGCTTGGCCCCAAAGTATACTAATTGGGCTGGCAGCATTAGGTGGTACTCTTAGTTTAAGTTGGATTATGCCAATTAAACCAAATCTGTTTGAACTGGGGAGTACTAATGCCGTAGACGCAAGCCCAGAAATACTATTAGCTAAGCCACAAACTCAGAAACAAATTGAATATTTCAAGTTAGCAATGCTAGCAACTTGGCAAAAAGAAGCACGAGGAAAAGGTTTATATCACACCGTACCAAAAAGTTTTTTTGGCAAAACTATTAATTCAGTAAAACTTTCTAACGAAAATAAAGTAATTGCTCTAACTTTTGATGATGGACCTTGGCCGGGATATACTGCACAAATATTGGATATTCTCAAAAAAAATCAGGTTAAGGGTACATTTTTTGTCGTTGGGCAAATGTTGCAAAACTACCCTGATTTGGGTAAGAGAATTGTAGACGAAGGTCATACAATCGCAAACCACACATGGAACCACTGGTATCACTATTTCAATAAACAAGCTGCTGCATTTGAAATAGATCGCACTAGTAATTTGATTTATGAAACCACTGGTGTAAAAACAACCTTATTTCGACCACCAGGAGGTAAATTACATAATGGTTTAGCTGCCTATGCTCGAAGTAAAAACTATACCGTAGTTATGTGGTCGGCTGATTCAATAGATTATACACGTCCATCACCATCAACTCTAGTAAATCGAGTGATGGGACAATCTGCGCCTGGTGGGATAGTGTTAATGCACGATGGAGGTGGAAATCGCTCTAATACTGTAGCGGCTTTACCAATGATGATACAAAAATATCAGGAGCAAGGCTACCGTTTTGTGACTATTCCAGAATTGTTGGAACTCAAGGAAAAACATCAAAAAGTAGTATCCGTAAAAAAATAAAGATTACTTTGATTGATTAATATTTTGTGATTTTGTTTTGTGATTTTTAATTACAAGAAAGCGAAATTTAATATAAACAATTTATTCCCTATTGGTACATCAAACCACTGATTTTGATTGATTCTTCCCAATCCAAAATACTTAGGAATGAGAATTTAATAACCTGTAATTCTAAAATTTGGAATGGTGCGTTACGCGATGCTAACAGCACCCTAATTTCGTACTTTATTTAATCCACATTCTTTACAACATTTTTGGAAAAATGGAACAAGCAATAATACTTTGATTGAATCATCATTGTAACTTTTTCTTCAAGGATAGATCCCCAAATTAAAACTTCCTAGAGACGTAGTAATTCTACGTCTCTCTTAGTTTTTTAGTGATTTTAAACAGAACTTAGCTGTTTAACTTCTTGAGGATTTACTTCTGGTCTTTCAGCTTCAGAAGGCGGAACCAAAAGCCAGAACTTGGGTAAGTACTCTTGCCAATTTTGCAAAATTTTCTTGGCTTTGGCGGAGTTTGTCCGATCGCAATGGGCTTGGATTAAATCTTTGAGTTGCTTTTCACCTGCGGCGGTAATTACCTTTTGAACTTTGACATTATCTTGATTCACTAATTCAGGGAAATTACCATCCTCATCTAGGAAATATGCTAAACCACCGGTCATTCCCGCAGCAACGTTACGTCCAACTTTACCGAGAACTACAACTACACCACCAGTCATATATTCACAGCAATGATCCCCGGCTCCTTCAATTACCGCTGTTCCTTTAGAATTTCGTACTGCGAACCTTTCTCCTGCTAGACCTTGGGCAAACAACATACCACCGGTCGCCCCGTAAATACAGGTATTGCCGATAATTACATTCTGTGAGGGATCGTAAGTGATATCCGCTGGAGGATTAATAATGATTTCACCACCATTCATACCTTTACCAACATAATCGTTGGCTTCACCCTCAAGAGTAAGAATCATTCCCGGAAGATTAAAAGCACCAAAGCTCTGACCCGCACTACCTTTGAAGTTCAAATTAACTTCTCCTTCAAAGCCATCGTTACCATACTTTGCTGCGATCGCTCCTGCTAAACGAGTACCGACAGTTCGATCGGTATTAACTACAACAAATGATTTGGTAACACTAGATTGATTTTGAATGGCAGCTTGAATATCTGCGTCTTTCAGTAGTTCATCATCTAGCACATCACCGTTACCATGTACTTCTTCGTGTTTTAACCAGCTACGATCGGCTTTAGTGTTAGGTAACTGTAATAAACAGTTAAGGTTAAGGGATTGAGTCTTAGTTAACTCAACTTCTGAGCGAGGTATGAGTAAATCTGCACGTCCGACAATTTCTGTCAAAGAACGGTAACCAAATTTTGCAAGTAAAGAACGAACTTCTTCAGCAATGAAATAGAAGAAGTTAACTACTTGTTCAGGAAGTCCAGGGAAACGCTTGCGTAATTCTTCTTTTTGGGAAGCTACACCTACAGGACAATTATTGGTATGGCAAATCCGCGCCATAATACATCCTTCAGCAATCATGGCGATGGAACCAAAGCCGAATTCTTCTGCACCCATTAAAGCACCCATCAACACGTCCCAACCGCTCTTAAGACCGCCATCAACCCGCAAAATTACTTGATCGCGCAAGTTGTTTTCCATGAGAACGCGATGTACTTCTGTTAGTCCCAATTCCCAAGGAGAACCAGCGTGTTTAATTGAACTTAAGGGCGAAGCACCTGTTCCACCATCGTGACCGGAAATTTGGATAATATCGGCATTTCCTTTCGCAACCCCAGCAGCAATTGTCCCAATACCAATTTCTGCTACCAACTTGACAGAGACTTTGGCTTGGGGATTAATTTGATGCAAATCGAAAATTAACTGTGCTAAATCCTCAATAGAATAAATATCATGGTGCGGGGGTGGCGAAATCAGCGTTACACCTGGCTTAGAACGTCGCAACATGGCAATATAAGGGCTGACTTTTCTACCTGGTAACTGTCCTCCCTCTCCTGGTTTAGCACCTTGAGCAATTTTGATTTCAATTTGCTGAGCGCTCATTAAGTACTCTGGGGTAACACCAAAACGTCCCGAAGCAACTTGTTTAATTGCACTGCAAGCCCGATCTCCATTGCGCAGACCATTTAAATGGGGTAATGTGGGCGAATTTCCAGAATCATCCACATCATCTAAAACTTTAAAACGTACCGGGTCTTCACCACCTTCCCCAGAATTAGACTTACCACCAATTCGATTCATCGCGATCGCCAAAGTCTCATGGGCTTCCCTTGAAAGGGCTCCTAAAGACATCCCACCCGTACAGAAGCGGCGTAGAATTTCACTAACTGGTTCAACTTCTTCCAAAGGAATTGAATCTCGATCGCTTTGGAAATCCAGTAAATCCCGCAAAGCGGTAATTTTTCTATTCTGTAAAGATTGTTTATAAACGCTGTAGTGGTCGTAATCTTTTGTGGCGACAGCTTTATGTAGTATTTTTGCCATTTCTGGATTGTTCATGTGGTATTCACCACCACGACGATATTGAACAAAACCCAGATTTTCTAATTTTTTCAGACTCAATTCGGGGAAAGCTTTACGATGAAAACTTAATACTTCTTGGGCTAAGTCACTAATACTTAAACCTCCGATCCGTGAAGTCGTACCCCGGAAGCCCATCGCTAGTAAATCTTCTCCAATACCAATAGCTTCAAATATTTGTGCACCTTGATAGCTGGAAAGTAGTGATATCCCCATTTTTGAGAGAATTTTGAGTAATCCAGCCTCAACAGCATGACGATAATTACTCAAAGATTCTTCTAGGCTTAAAGCTGGTAATTTACCGCGTTCCATAAATTGCTGGGTTTTTGGATCTTCCCACCAATTTCGAACAGTATCTAATACCATGTAGGGACAAATTGCTGCAGCACCATAGCCAATCAAGCAAGCGAAATGATGGGTACTCCAACATTGGGCTGTATCAACAAGTAAAGATACCTGCATTCGCAGTCTTTCCTTAATGAGGTGATGGTGTACAGCACCAACTGCTAATAGGGGTGGAATATAAGTGCGATCTGCATCAATAGCACATTTTTGCTCGACACGCTCTGTAAGGATCAGTATTTTACTTCCGGAGCGTACTGCTGCAGCTGCTTTTGCTTGCAAAGATTCAACTGCTGCTTGTAAGCCTTGGGGACCGTCAGCAATATCAAATAATGTTGAAAGTTCTACTGTTGTAAAGTCTGAATTCTTAATTGCTTCTAATTCAACTTCAGAAATGACTGGTGATTCTAATTTAATTCTGCGGGCGTATTCTGGTTGTGGATTCAGTAAATTACCCCTTTCGCCAATTTCTACTTTTAATGACATCACCAGCTTTTCCCGTAACGGGTCGATAGCAGGATTCGTTACCTGAGCAAATCTTTGCTTGAAATAGTTATACAGTAAGTGAGGTTTTTCTGATAAAACCGCTAGAGGAATATCATCACCCATGCAGAAAGTAGGCTCCTTACCGTTTGTAGCCATGTCTTGGATCGTCATTTCCACATCTTCTGTGGTATATCCAAAGGCAAATTGATTTCTCAGTAAGGTTTTTCGGTCGATATTAGGACGTAATGCTCCTACACTACCGTTACCATTACTATTGCCATTATTGCTGTGCTTACTTTCAACCAAGGAATTAAGATTTTGGCGGTACTGACTCAACCATTCCCCATAGGGGTATTGCTGAGCTATGCGCTGCTTGATTTGCCAATTTTTTAAAATTTCCTGGGTTTCTAAATCCACCGCGATTGTGCGTCCCGGACCTAGTCTTCCTTTCTCAACGATTTCGGACTCTGGGAAATTTGCAACGCCGGCTTCTGAGGCGACAACAACATAATCATCTTTGGTGATGCAGTAGCGTGCTGGTCTCAAACCATTACGATCTAGGGCTGCTCCAACTTTACGTCCATCACTAAAGACCAATAAAGCTGGTCCGTCCCAGGCTTCTTGCATACCACTATAGTATTCGTAAAAATCAACAATTTCTGGATAATCCTTTAACTCTGGCTGATTTTGGTAAGCTTCTGGCACCATAATCATCAAAGCTTCCAAAGGACTACGTCCGGAACGTACTAAAACTTCAAATACATTATCTAAAGTTGCGGAATCACTGTTTTCCATCCGCACAAAAGGTCTCAATTCATTTAAACGCCCTTCCCAAACAGGATGATTGAGTGTTGTATCTCTTGCCATCATCCAGTTTACGTTACCCACCAAAGTATTTATTTCACCATTATGTCCCAATAAACGCATTGGTTGGGCAAGGGGCCATTTCGGTAAAGTATTAGTACTAAAACGACGGTGGTAAACTGCAAAAGCAGTAATATATTGTGGATCTTTTAGATCGGTATAGAATTCTGCTAGTACAGCAGAACGAACCATACCTTTGTAAATAATTGTTCGACTTGACAGCGAACAAACATAAAAGTCTGTTAAAGGTTCTTGATTTAAACTGCGAATTTCTTTGACAACACGACGACGAGTAATGTATAGGTGCCTTTCTAAGTCATCACCACTTTTGTCATTACTTAATAAAAAAACTTGCTCTATTTGGGGTTGATTTTCTTTAGCTTGTACTCCCAAAACTTCAGGATTAACAGGTACAGAACGCCATCCCAAAACAGTTAATTTTTCTTTCGATGCAACTGCTTCAAAAGTTGTTTTTGCTATTTTTGCTGCTTCCTTGTCAGTTGGAAGAAATATCATTCCTACCCCAACTTTGCTCAGATCTTCTGGAAGCTTTATGTTATCTGCGGTTAAATTTGTTTGGAACAAGTCCCAAGGGATGGCAGTCAATATGCCTGCACCATCACCAGAATCCCGATCTGCACTACAACCTCCACGGTGTTCCAAGCAGGTTAATCCAGCCAAAGCTTTTACCAATACTCCATGGCTGGCTTGGTTTCGGCGATGGGCAATAAAACCCACACCACAGGCATCCCTTTCCTCCACTAACCACCTTTGTCCCTGGCTGGTACTTTCTTCGGAGGAATTATTGATAAATGCCATATTTTGTTCTTGATTGTTTTGTTGGTTTTTCATAAACTATACCCTGAGATTTTGAGTCGTTATTTTTAACACTCCGCAGTAAATTTGTTAATTATGATTTAGGAGATACATTGCAATGACTGCATGAGCGCAATTAAAAAAGAAAAAAAATTACCTCGGGTATCATCATTTTGTTCTACCCGCGTTAATATCTATAATTGAAAAAATTATACTGAGTTAAATGAATTACAGTTTATCCTGATGAGCTTATACAAACAGATTTATATTTTGAAGGTTTCTATTATCTCAATTCATCGCTTTAGATAAATTTAGACAAAAAAGTTAGCTCGGCTCCAACCTTTAATTCTATCTCCATTAAGATTCTCAATCTCAGTGAGAGCAATTAGAATTAAAGACTTTACCGACCTTCAATTTGTATACATTTTGTTTAAGTGTTTCAGCGCTAAAATCAGCGCATTATAAATCAGCGTATTACACTATATACCCATTTGACAATTCCAAAAATTCACTTGTTTGCACATAAGCCATTTCAATTAATGCTGCTACCATTTTCACCTCACTCAAGTAGCGAATAATCCTAAGACTCAGCTATCAATTATTGATTTCTATTTTTTCTGCAATTATTTGCAGCAAGTTGACTGTTAGTTAGTAAGAAGTTTCACATAAATTTTCAGTATTTATGTCAAAAAAAAACTTGTTTAAATGTTTGCAAAAGGATGTTTAACTATATATACCTTATCATGCCGGACTTTAAAACCTATCTTACATTTTATCCCACCAACAAAAAAATTTAATTTTATACCTTCATGATGCCAAAGGAAGTTGTAAGTAAAACCTTCATAATTTCATGACTTTTAAGTTTTGACTAGCAAAAAAGAATCTGAGTTGCACGTTTCCTGGGGAAGAGGGATAAAAAATAAGTCTCGACGATCGATCGTTTTGCTGAAAATGACACTGTTAAACCAGAACTTTGCAGACACCTAAGAAATAGTTTTTAAGAGTGAGTAGAAATCATGGGAAAAAAAGTCAATAGCTGCTTGAGTTTATCAATCTGCAACATCATGAATAGTTGTAACTATAGGTGTTTTAAGGATTCTTTGTCTTTACTGCTTTTGTTCGGACTATTCTTCTTCAGTAAGCAGTCTGTTGTATCGGCAAATTCAACCCCTGAACTCAAATTATCTTCTGAAAGCAATTCTCATTCCGTATTAAATCGCGGCGGTGTAGTTGCTTCAGGTTATCAAATTATTCTTAATGGAAAGAAATTTTCTGGAGCTTGGTTACAACGTCAGGGAAATAAAAAATCAACACTTACCTATCTTAGTGATGGAGCGCTCAGGCAAATTTTCGGCATAGATTTACTAAGCAGTCGAAAGCCAGCAATACAACCAGTTCAGTGGTTTTCTTCATTTAAACAGCCTCTTATTCTATCTGGTTGGTTAACAACAGGATATAGATATTTAGATATTACAAATTTAGCTACAAGTAAAGGGTGGAAAATTCAAAACAAAGGTAATAATTTAAGCATATATACTCAATCAGCTAACATTGAAAATATTATTCAAGGGAAGCAAGGAAACATTGAACAGGTAATAGTAGATTTGGATCACCCCACACCTTGGCAAATTAGACAAGAAGCACCGAGAAAAAGAAAGCCACTTCCTCAGCTTCCTAAACTTAAGAATCCTGAACTTAAAAATCCTAAACTTAAAAACCCTGAACTCAAAAATCCCAAACTTACAACTCCTAAAATCACAAATCCTACGCCTAAAACTCAAAAAGATAAACCGAAACTCCCCCCATTAAATCGAGATTGGACAATTACTCTACACGGAAATCCTAATCCTAGCTTGCTAAAACGCTACGCGCCTCGTCCAGTATTACCATCATTTTTACAGTTAAATTCTTCTCAAGAAAATCTCAACCCTATTTCTCCAAGTTCTGATGACATCAACATCAATGTTCCCGAACCATTAATTAAACAAATAGAAGTTGTTGAGAACCAAACTTTAATTCGTTTGAGCGTACCGTTTGGTTATGAACCCCGGGTTAGTAGTGTGGGTAATCCTAATCGTTTAATTATTGATATCAGACCGGATGCAATGGTCGCGCGAGATATAACTTGGGCTCCAGGATTACGTTGGCGACAACAATTTGTTAACTTAGCGACAGAAAGCTTTGCTGTTAAATGGTTAGAAGTAAATCCACGCTCTTTTAACATTCAGCTTAGACCAATTTGGTCAAATCCTAGTACCCTTGTAGGAACAGCACCATTAATTAAAACCGCACAGAACTATGTTGCAGCAGCTGCAATTAATGGAGGTTTCTTTAATCGTAAAAATCGCCTACCTCTCGGTGCGATTCGACGAAATGGACAATGGTTATCGAGCCCAATTCTTAATAGAGGTGCGATCGCGTGGAATGATTCCGGACAATTTCATATGGGTCGCTTGAGTTTAAAGGAAACTTTAATCGCTCCAAATCAACAAAAATTAACTATTTCTACCCTTAATAGTGGCTATGTGCAAACAGGAATTGCCCGCTATACGCCAGTTTGGGGATTGGCATATATACCTTTAACAGACAACGAAGTGGTTTTAGTTGTCCGTAAAAACCGAATCTTTAGCAAGTTACAAACAAACAAAGCAGGGGAGCAATCTATTCCCATTCCTAGAGATGGTTATTTAATTACTTCTCGTGGTGCAGGTAACAATCAACTCCAGAATTTGACTGTCGGTTCTGTTTTGCGTATTGCTAGTTCAAGTTTTCCTGTTGAATTTAACCGTTATCCGCATATTCTCGGAGCTGGACCACTATTACTGCAAAATCGCCGCATTGTGCTAGATGCGACTTTGGAAAACTTCAGTAAAGCTTTTGCCAGACAAAAAGCGATTCGTAGTGCTATTTGTACTACCGCATCTGGTCAATTAGTAATTGCTGCAGTACATAATCGTGTAGGTGGGAAAGGTCCAACATTAGCGGAACATGCTCAGTTAATGCAGCGGATGGGATGTATCAATGCTTTAAATTTGGATGGAGGTAGTTCAACTAGTCTTTATCTTGGAGGTCAATTAGTTGACCGTTCTCCCAACACAGCAGCAAGAGTACATAACGGAATTGGTATTTTTCTTCAACCAAGACGTGAAAATAAGTAAAGAAGCCAGTTTAGGAAGTTATATCCGGAGTTATTTGTAGTGAAGATAGAATAGACTTCCTAAGCAAAGAAAAGAAAACAAATATCCAGTATAATTATTTACCTGTATTTTTACATTTAATGAAGTTAAGATTGGTTTTGACTTTTGCTTAATAAAGAGTTGATGTAGATTTTCAGATGGGTAAAGTTATTTAATACACCGCCCTGCAAGTTTTTGTTATGTTTGGCAAGGGTGCTACGAATTGCTGATTTCCACGGTTGCAAAATTACGGCATATTTTCCATCAATGGTTAAGGTCACTAACCAATTTATCCTGTTTACCAACAAAAAGAGGTAATTATGTCTCAATTCCAAGAAGCAACAGAAGTAGAATCCTTGACATTTCCTCCTGCTGTTACTCCTAGAGGTATTGCTGCTACCGAACTGCGTCCCTGGGGCTCTTTCACAGTTCTCGAAGAAGGTCGCGGGTACAAGATCAAGCGTATCGAAGTCAAGCCTGGACATCGTTTGAGTCTACAGATGCATCATCATCGTAGCGAACATTGGATCGTTGTATCCGGTACAGCGAAAGTAGTTTGTGGCTCGGAAGAAATTCTGTTAAGCAACAATCAATCAACCTATGTTCCACAGTGTACAGAGCATCGCTTGGAGAATCCTGGGGTGATTCCTTTAGTACTTATTGAAGTTCAAAATGGCGAGTATTTAGGAGAAGACGATATTATTCGCTTCCAAGATGATTACTCTCGCACTGATAGCTAAGATTTTCCCCGTATTCGGTTTTTACACCGAAGTTTAATTAGGTAAGCATTTCGTGTCGCGTCTCCCTTTGGGAGAACTCCCATTACTTAACACAAGGGAAGGCGCGAGTATTCACCCCAATATCTAGTAATTTTGTACTTTAAGTTTGGCTATATTTTTATTTAATATATAGATTGCAAACAAAGGATTGCAAACAAAAATTATTATGTTTACCCCATCTCTAATATCTTTATAGGTGGGGTTTTAGATATTAATATAACGTAATCAATGATTCATATTTCTCTATCTGCAGCGAATGAAATCGAACGGTTAAAGTCAAAACGTTCTCAATCTGAACTTTTATTTAGACTATCTGTTAAACAAGGTGGCTGCTCTGGTTTATTCTACGATCTATCTTTTACTCAAAACCATAATCTAGGAGATGTGATTTATGAATCACAAGGGATTAAAGTAGCTGTAGATGCAGACAGCTTGAAATATGTTGAGGGATTAAAACTAGATTATGCTGAAGATTTAATGGGTGGAGGGTTCCGGTTTCAAAATCCTCAAGCAGTTTCTAGCTGTGGTTGTGGTAATTCTTTCTCTCAAGAATAAATAACGTCTTATGTAAATTAGAAGCTGAAATAATGTCAATTCGTGGGAATAATCACAAACGTGATTTAAGCTGGTTCTTGAAACCTTTGATAGATTTCTTGTCTTAAACCTTCTGATGTATTGATTCTCTGAACAAAATTTTCAGCCATTTAAGCAAGTTTCAAACTCTTGTTCTAAATTCCATCTAAAAGATGTTTGACAGCCACTAATGGCAAACTGTATAATATCGATTTGTTAAAACTAAGATTAAACGCAGCTTCATGGGCTGTAACTCATGCCAACCATACAGCAGCTAATTAGAAACGAACGCGAACTGGCGCGCCAAAAGACTAAATCGCCAGCTCTGAAAAGATGTCCCCAACGCCGGGGAGTGTGCACCAGGGTATATACAACAACCCCGAAGAAACCTAACTCAGCGTTACGTAAAGTAGCAAGGGTAAGGTTAACTTCTGGATTTGAAGTAACAGCCTATATCCCAGGTATTGGGCACAACTTACAAGAACACTCGGTTGTCATGATTCGTGGCGGAAGGGTAAAAGATTTGCCTGGTGTGCGATATCACATCATTCGTGGCACTTTAGATACGGCGGGAGTTAAAGATCGCAAACAAGGTCGTTCCAAGTATGGGACAAAACGTCCTAAGGGATAAATACAATTTCCCTTTGTACTTATCCCATCAATCGCCAAAAGTGTCAGATGAATCTAAAACAAATTGACCTGAATAAGGCTGTCTGAGCGGCAATAGTCCACCTAAGGACTTACGCCGCTCTAATTTGCTAATAATTTCCATTTGGGCAATTTCCTAGAGATAGACAATTTCCTACAGAAAAAAGCTTTTTCAAGTCTGTTATGAGAACTGTGTGTTTTGAGGGGAAATCCTTAATCGAACAGTTAACAACTATTGCTGATGATAAGCGTTAAGTTTGAGAGTTATTTACAATTCTCTACTTACTCAGAAGGCGAAGATATCACAAATAAGGTATATAATGTTGTCGCCTTCTATGTCCAGTCAAAGACAACAGTAGGAAGTAGCACTGCTTTCGGAAAAGCCAAAACCAAGAAAAGAGTGAAAAGCCTGACTCGTCGAATAGTAAGCTTATTTCGATGGTTCAAGCTAACAAATTCTCAATTCTTAGATATCATATAATCTCGTTGCCAAACATAAATTTAAGAGTTAATTATGTCTCGTCGTGGTGTTATTCAAAGACGTCCAGTTCCTCCTGACTCAGTATATAACAGTCGTTTAGTCAGCATGATGATTCGACGGATTATGCGTCATGGGAAAAAATCACTGGCTGCAAGACTTGTTTATGATGCGATGAAAACAATTGAGCAGAGAACAGGAAACGACCCATTGGAAACATTTGAAAGAGCAGTTCAAAATGTTACTCCTCTGGTAGAAGTTAAAGCTCGACGGGTTGGTGGTGCAACTTACCAAGTACCAATGGAAGTTCGTTCCGACAGAGGTACAACATTGGCACTCCGTTGGCTTGTAAGATTCTCTCGGGAACGTCCCGGTAAAACAATGGCGAATAGGTTAGCCAATGAATTAATGGACGCAGCTAACGAAACTGGTAATGCTATTCGTAAACGGGAAGAAACACATCGAATGGCAGAAGCGAATAAGGCTTTTGCCCACTATCGTTACTAATTATGAACAGTTAACTGTTAACTAATTGACAGTTAACTGATAATTGCCGCGAATGAATATATCAAATCTTTATAAAAGAAAGCGGATTTCCGTAAGAGTATATATTCTTAACAAAGTGTAATATACAAGATATCATGAGGCGAAAGGTATAGGAGGCAGCTGTGGCACGTACTAACCCGCTGGAAAAGGTGCGTAATATTGGCATCGCAGCACATATAGACGCGGGCAAAACAACTACGACTGAGAGAATACTGTTTTACTCCGGAATTATTCACAAAATTGGTGAGGTTCACGAGGGAACAGCGGTAACCGACTGGATGGCTCAAGAACGGGAGCGAGGAATTACAATTACTGCTGCTGCTATCAGCACTAGTTGGAAAGATCATCAAATCAATATAATTGATACTCCCGGTCACGTAGACTTCACCATAGAAGTTGAGCGCTCCATGCGGGTATTAGATGGTGTTATCACAGTTCTATGCTCAGTAGGTGGCGTACAACCCCAAACCGAAACTGTATGGCGGCAAGCAGATCGCTACAAAGTACCACGGATAATTTTTGTTAACAAAATGGATCGTGTTGGTGCAGAATTCTTCAAGGTTCACGAGCAAGTATGCGATCGCATGCGAACCAACGCTGTTCCAATTCAATTACCAATCGGTAGTGAGAGTGAGTTTCGGGGAATAGTAGATTTGGTCAAGATGCGTGCATACATCTATAACAACGACCAAGGAACTGATATTGAAGAAACAGGTATTCCTGCCGAAGTACAAGAAATAGTTGAAGAATATCGTACAAAATTAATTGAAGCGGTAGCTGAAACTTCTGATGATTTGATGACAAAGTACTTTGAGGGGGAAGAAATCACAGAAGAAGAAATCCAGCTAGCTTTAAGAAAAGGAACTATAGACGGTACCATTGTACCGATGCTGTGCGGTTCAGCATTTAAAAACAAGGGCGTGCAGTTGCTCTTGGATGCTGTGGTAAATTATCTGCCAGCACCTATAGATGTACCCCCAATTCAAGGTACATTACCAAGTGGCGAAACAGTCGAAAGATTTGCCGACGACGAAGCCCCCTTAGCTGCACTTGCTTTCAAAGTGATGGCCGATCCCTACGGTCGTTTAACCTTTATTCGAGTTTATTCTGGCATCTTCAAAAAAGGTAGCTATGTTTATAATGCGACAAAAGGTAAGAAAGAACGAATTTCCCGCTTAGTGTTAATGAAGGCAGATGATCGGCAGGATGTTGATGAACTGCGAGCAGGGGATTTAGGAGCAGCGGTAGGATTGAAAGAGACCTTGACAGGTGATACTCTTTGTGATGAAGATTCGCCAGTAATTTTGGAATCCCTATTTATTCCAGAACCTGTGATCTCGGTTGCGGTTGAGCCCAAAACCAAGAACGATATGGAAAAGCTTTCAAAAGCTTTACAAGCACTTTCGGAAGAAGATCCCACTTTTCGTGTCAGCGTCAACCCTGAAACTAACCAAACCGTGATTGCGGGAATGGGAGAGTTACACTTAGAGATTCTCGTAGATAGAATGTTACGAGAATTTAAAGTCGAAGCAAATGTTGGCGCACCACAGGTAGCTTATCGCGAAACTATCCGCAAAGCTGTTACTAAAGTAGAAGGTAAATTCATTCGCCAAAGTGGTGGTAAAGGTCAGTACGGTCATGTCGTAATCGACTTAGAGCCAGGAGAAGCGGGAAGCGGTTTTGAATTTGTCTCTAAAATAGTCGGTGGTGCAGTACCCAAAGAATATGTTGCGCCGGTAGAGCAGGGAATGAAAGAAACCTGTGAATCGGGTATCCTAGCAGGGTATCCCTTAATTGACGTCAAGGCAACATTGATAGATGGGTCTTACCACGACGTAGATTCTTCAGAGATGGCGTTCAAAATTGCTGGTTCTATGGCGATGAAAGCTGCCACAATGAAGGCTTCACCAGTCCTATTAGAACCCATGATGAAAGTTGAGGTAGAAGTACCAGAAAACTTCCTTGGGGATGTGATGGGCGATTTGAACTCTCGTCGGGGTCAAATTGAAGGGATGGAATCCGAACAGGGTCTTTCAAAAGTGACTGCTAAAGTTCCATTGGCGGAAATGTTTGGCTATGCTACAGACATCCGCTCCAAGACCCAAGGTCGGGGCGTCTTCTCCATGGAGTTTAGTAGTTACGAGGAAGTGCCTCGCAACGTCAGTGAGGCAATCATCGCTAAAAGTAAAGGGAACGCATAACTAGAAAAGGAAAAAAAACGAGTACTCATGGCACGCGCAAAGTTTGAAAGAAATAAACCCCACGTTAATATTGGTACTATTGGTCACGTTGACCACGGTAAAACTACTTTAACAGCAGCTATCACCATGACTTTATCGGCTCTGGGTCAAGCTGCGGCTAAAAAGTATGATGAAATCGATAACGCCCCAGAAGAAAAAGCCCGGGGTATTACTATTAACACTGCTCACGTAGAGTATGAGACTGAGAATCGTCACTATGCTCACGTAGATTGTCCTGGACACGCAGACTATGTGAAAAACATGATCACAGGTGCTGCTCAGATGGATGGTGCTATTTTGGTTGTATCCGCAGCTGATGGTCCTATGCCCCAAACCCGGGAGCACATCCTCTTAGCGAAACAAGTGGGCGTGCCTAACATCGTTGTCTTTTTAAATAAGAAAGACATGGTGGATGATGATGAACTGCTGGAATTGGTGGAATTAGAAGTCCAAGAATTACTGAGCAGTTATGACTTCCCTGGTGATGAAATTCCTGTGATAGCAGGTTCTGGTTTGCAAGCACTGGAGCATATGATTGCTAACCCCTCAACACAACGGGGCGATAACGAGTGGGTAGATAAAATCTATGACTTGATGGATAAGGTAGATTCCTATATTCCTACCCCCGAGCGGGCTGTAGATAAGCCTTTCTTGATGGCAGTTGAAGACGTATTTTCTATCACAGGTCGTGGTACCGTAGCGACTGGTAGAATTGAGCGTGGTGTTGTTAAAGTTGGCGATCAGGTAGAGCTTGTGGGAATTAGAGATACCCGCAGCACCACCGTAACTGGAATCGAGATGTTCAAGAAGAGTCTTGATGAAGGTATGGCTGGGGATAATGCTGGAGTATTATTGCGCGGTCTGCAAAAAACTGACGTAGAACGCGGTATGGTTCTTGCTAAGCCAGGTAGCATTACACCACATACTGAATTTGAAGGTGAAGTGTACGTTTTAACTGATAAAGAAGGTGGTCGTAAGACTCCATTCTTTTCTGGGTATCGCCCTCAATTCTATGTGCGAACCACTGATGTAACCGGTACCATCAAATCTTTTACTGCTGATGATGGTAGTGCGGCAGAAATGGTAATGCCTGGAGACCGCATTAAAATGAATGTGGAATTAATTAACCCAATTGCGATTGAAACAGGAATGCGCTTTGCTATTCGTGAAGGTGGTCGTACAATTGGTGCGGGCGTTGTTTCCAAAATCGTAAAGTAACACCTGTTTACTTTAAATGAAGGAGGAGCAGAGATCCTGAAATTAGTCTCTGCTCTTTTCCCTTCATTTGCCTTATACTTTTAGCAATCACAACAATAAACAGTCTTAGAGTTTAATTTCCTGAAGAAAGTAATCTCTCAGATCGTTAATATTTATTAGTTTTTGCTAGCTAATAATTTTGATTGATTTTTGTTGAATCAAGGTATCAAAGCTTTAATTAGCTAATTACAACCCTAATTATCTCAATCAGCTTCACTAGCTTCTTTCATCTGAACCAGGAAAACTAAAGAAATGGCTACTTTACAACAACAGCAAAAAATCAGAATTCGCCTACAAGCTTTTGACCGTCGTTTACTAGATACATCTTGCGAGAAGATTGTTGATACAGCAAACCGCACCAACGCTACAGCTATTGGTCCCATTCCCCTACCCACTAAACGCCGAATTTACTGTGTTTTGCGCTCGCCTCACGTTGATAAGGACTCTCGAGAACATTTTGAAACACGTACCCATCGCCGTATAATTGATATCTATCAGCCATCTTCTAAAACTATTGATGCTCTGATGAAACTGGATTTACCATCCGGCGTAGATATTGAAGTCAAATTGTAACCAGTTATATATTTACTAGTTATTAGTTTTCTTTGTTGTTTTATTTGTGGCTGAGTAAGATTTTAAATACTGAAAACTAACATAATAATAACAACTAATACTCGATCGCATAAAAGTGAGACAAGTAAATAAACTGTATAGCAGCTAAGATAACACTGTTACATCATGTCTGCGGGAAATTATCTCCCGCAGAATTTTCATTAAAATAAAAATTTTGTCAATAAATTCTTGTTTAGCAGGAATCATGTTTGTGATTGTCGATATGAATTGGTTGCATAAAAATTTCTATAATCAATTTACAATGCTACGCAAAAGTCAAAATAGACTGCAATCATTTAAATAAAATATGTAGTTTATAAATTAAAGCTATCGAGAAAAGAATTTTATCTAAAATTAATTAATTTATCTTGGTATACAAATAGTGAGTTCGTGACATCTAATAATTTTGATAATTCCTGATACGTAATTCTTAACCAGGGAGAAAATATCAAGCTAATATAGCGGTTTTCACTTGAATAAAATACATTTGTCTTTCCAAACTTAGAGACGCGTTCATCTTTAGCAAAGCTTGCCCATAGTACATAAATGATTCTCTATTGTAACCCAGCGTAACCGCTAGGTTAGGCGTCTCTCGTCTCTACAAAGCATACTGGAATCAGCAGAGAACCGCTATAACTTCATACAAGCTAATTGACAGCAGTAGCAAAAAATACACGCATTTTAAATATTGAAATTTGTAGACATGAAGATACAGGCATGAATATTTTGAATTAGCTTATAGTAAATATAGAAGATAGTCTAATTTTTGATGTCTCAATCTTTACTAGTATTTGGTATGGATTTCCTCAAGGTTTTTTATAGCCGAATCATAAAATGGTAGAATAACAAAATACGGGGAATCTAAAAATAACTTTATAAAGATTAAATTTATACCAAGGTTACAATGTCATCTTCTTCTAATATTGCGGTTCGCGAATTACCTCTATTCCCCATAAAGGAGTTAGTGTTATTTCCTTCTAGACCTTTACCTCTACACATATTTGAATTTCGCTACCGAATGATGATGAATACGATCTTGCAAAGCGATCGAAGATTCGGTGTACTGATGGTAGATCCAGTAAAAGGTTCAATTGCCAATGTTGGTTGCTGCGCTGAAATTGTTCACTACCAACGTTATCCAGATGATAGGATGAAAATGGTAACTTTAGGGCAGCAAAGATTTCGCGTCTTAGAGTACATTCGAGAAAAACCTTATTATGTGGGGTTAGTAGAATGGATAGAAGACGAGCCACCCAGTCAAGATTTGCGAACAGCTGCAACAGAAGTGGAACAATTGCTGCAAGATGTAGTTCGTTTATCAGCTAAACTTACAGAACAACCCATAGAGCTACCAGACGATCTACCAGAGTTACCTTTGGAGCTTTCATATTGGGTTGCGTATAACCTCAGAAGTGTTCCTTTGGAGCAGCAAGCACTTTTAGAGATACAAGACACTGCTGCTCGTTTAGAACGAGAAGCAGAAATTTTAACTTCTACTCGTAATCACTTGGCTGCTCGTACAGTTCTTAAAGACACATTAAATCAAAATTATCGGGGGTAGTTAGTACTAAATATCAGTTATTTATTTCAGCTAGCAGTTAGTTGTTTGATTTACTAATTTGTAAAACATTGTAACTGCCAAAAACCTTTAATACTTCTGTATGCTTACTAAGTTCAGAAAGTGCTAATTGTATTCCTGATTGAGTAGCATCAGCTTCTAAATCTATAAAAAATAAGTATTCCCCTAGGGAGCGTTTGGTGGGTCGAGACTCGATACGACTGAGATTTATACCGAGTTGGGAAAACACTTGTAGGGGTTTAACTAAAGCGCCAGGAGTGTTTGCAGGTAAACTAAATGCTAATGAGGTGTGAGTAGTATTAACACCAGAAGAGTGGGAATAGATACCAGGTATGTCAACTTTACTAATTACCCAAAACCGAGTGTAGTTTTCTGGGCTATCATTAATGCTGCTGGCTAGAATGGGTAAATCATATATTTGCGCCGCACGCTCGGAGGAAATTGTTGCTGCGGTTAATTCTTCATCTAATATTCCTAATGCTTCAGTTGTAGATTTTGTAGGAATTAGCTGTGCATCAGGTAAGAATTTATTTAGCCATTTTTGACATTGAGCAAGAGCTTGGGGATGGGAGTAAACTTTTTCAATTATCTCCAAGCTTTTGGCACTTGAGACAAGTGCGTGACAGATTGGCATAATTAAAGCTAGATTGATTTGTAAGTCACTTAACTGCCACAATGTATCCATAGTTACTCTTACGCTTCCCTCAATAGAGTTTTCTACTGGAACTATGGCTAAATCTGTTTCTTTGGATTCTACAGCGTATAATGTTTTATCAATACTGGAGTAGGGACACAACTGAGTTTTTACTTCGGTTTTTTCTTTCAATAATTTAGTGTAATTAACAGCTACAGCTTCAGCATATGTACCTGATGGTCCCAAGTGGGCAATATGTAAAGTTTTAGGTTCATCACTTATCATGGGTAATTAGTAGCTAGTAATTAATGGTTACAATTAGTTAGTAGTTGTAAGCAAAAACAAATTTTCTGAATAAGTTTTCACAAAAATAAGTTTTCAGAATTCATCTGACTTTATGATTCTCGGCTATATTCAAAGTTTAATAGTATACCAGTTCTGTCAACATATTCGACCGCTCAATTTGTATTACAGATTAGCCAAAAATCGATAGAAAAAGTAGCCAACTCTGATGTTACAAAGAATTACTGGATATCACAATATAAAATAATTAATTATTGGCAACACAACGGTAGAGCTTATATCTGTATTCACCAGCATATGAATTATATTTGGGCTCAATAAAACAATTCTGAGACTCTAAATCCATTTTTGTGCGAAAGTTAACTAACCATAAATCTAAAGGTCGGGGTACTTGAGTAAGTTGTTTATTAAGTATTTCCATTCCCTCACTGTAAGAATCTGTTTGAAAATTTTTGTGTAATAAGAAAAACTGCCAATCATTACTAGAAAATTGATTGCCAGATAAGCGTTTAAATTCCAGTGCTAAACCCATCATTCTTCCAGTTTGTCCGTGATGTTTGTGACTGGTAGCAATGATTGCTGGGGATTGAGAAGCTTTGTAGATGATTGGAGCAAGGATATCGGGACGATGATGCTGCAAGTAGCCAATATTTCCAACAACTGTTACTCCTCCCAAAAGGGACATAAAAGAAATAATTCCCACCAACACTCTTTTGTTAATAGCCGAGAAGAATTGATTATTTTGGGAATGAAAGTTTTTCCCTTGCTGCCAGCAAATAGCTAAAGCTGCAGCAAATACAAGTATAATTGCGGGTATGTAAATAAATTGGAAGCGTGGTGCTAAAGTTAAATCTATACCTAGAAAGTAACTGAAACTCAAAAATAAAAATATTGCCCCGAATATGTATTCTTTTAAGGTATTACTAATAACGGCAGATGGTGAATTTAATTGTTGAGCTTGTAAAGTACATCTGATGTTATAAATTACCCAACCTAAAAACAGCAGTGTAAATGTACCAGAAATTATTACAATCCAAATGGGTACAATAGAAATTGCTGACGGAGGTAATACGAGTATACTTATTATCCACAAAAAAAGTCGCCAAATCGGTTCTATGAAATTAGGGCTTCCGTCAGATACCCAAGTAGTAAGTTCATTACCACGAATCTTTGCTAAAATCGGTAACCATACTACCGAAGCACTAAAGGTTCCAAAAGCAACTCCCAAAATACGTAACCAGTTTAAACCTATTGGTACCCATTTATTATTTTTGACTTGTTTTGCAATGTGTAAGAGCAATACACAAGCTTGAACGAACAGTGCCAAACTAAAAAAGAAATGGGTTGCAATTCCCAAAGCATTGATTATAACCCAAGTTAATCCCACCCAAATTGGTAGGCGTTGATGATTACGAATTACTTCAATTGCTTTCATGAAACAAGACAAAGAAGCAATTAGCAACAAAATAACTAGGGTATAATGGCGTGCTTCCCTAGCTAAAAATATATTGTAGGGAGAAACAGCCATTAATGCAGCCGCTATATGTCCTACTAAAGCCGAACGAAAAACTAAATATCCAAAACCAAACATTGCTGGAATAGATATAATTCCTAATATGGCACTCAGCGATCGCGCCGCAAAAACAGACGCTAATTCTCCAGTTGGGGAAAAAGCTTTCATCCATAAGTGATTAATAATGAAGTACACAGGTGGGTGCGTACTTTCATTAAATAAACTTTCGGTAACATTACTAATTTCTGTATTGGATATTACTTGCAATGGTTGCAACAAAACATCCACATTAATAATTTGATTGAGGGGTACGTGACGAAATGTGTTACCCAAGCTAAAAACTATGGTGGCACATTCATCAGTCCAAGGTGGTAATTTTTCTAAGCCGATAAAGCGCAGACAACTACCAATAATTATCCATGCCAACAATAACAACAGATGAATGCGCTTGTTCATTATTATAGTTATGAAATATTCAGTAATTTTTGATTGCTTACCTTTGAGTGGAACTGATGCAAACCTCAGATTTTGAAATATCTTCATTGAGTTTTCAATTACAAAATCTCCACTTTTTTCCCAAATTCAAGATGAATATTACAACAATCATATTTAGTTTGTGAACAGGTTATAGAATAATTGTTAGCTATTTATATGAAAATAACTATATAAAAGTAGTTCCAGTATGATGAACAATTATCGTCCTGCTCACTATTACTTATTTTTTCATTCGTATTTGTTGCTTATATATATCTCGAAAATTGTAAATATAATCAAGGTTGCGAACATGCATTATTCTAATAGTATATGTAAACTTTTTTCCGAGCATGTAACTCTATCCAGACATTACATAAATCACTTATTACTACTTGTGACAAAATCTCTAGATATTTATTAGTATTTTAATTTTGAGGTATTAGTTTTAAAGATAAAGATATTTGCAGCTTGTTAGATTAATACTATGTCAGCATCTACTTGATGACAAAGTATAGTAAAATATTATATTTCGACAGCAAAAAATACATTAAATATTTTTTATTAATCATGTTTTAAAAAATATTAGAATAATTAAATGGTTATGGTTATTAAATTATGGCTACCAAGTTTTTTGCTTCCGAGTCAGTAGAAATTACTGTTCCCTCGCAAGCTATTCCCGTTGAATATTACTTGCGTCAGCCACAAAGATTAGTTAATGCTTTAGTAGAGCAAAAGCGGGTTGAACAAATAAGTAGAGAAGTTTTTCGCTTAAAAATGCGTCCTTTAAACTTTATGTCTGTTAAAATTCAACCTACTGTAGACATGAAGGTATGGGCACAATCGAATGGCACAATCAACCTTGAATCCATCGCTTGTAAAATTCTTGGTTTAGATTACATTAACCAGCGTTTTAACCTAAATTTAAAAGGATATTTATTACCTATACAGCGCAGTGATATTACTTATCTTAAAGGCAATGCCGGGCTAGAAGTTAGATTAGAACTGCCACCGCCATTTTCTTTCACTCCCCAATTGATTATGGAAAAAACTGGAAATGGTTTGCTCAAAAGCGTTTTAATGACAATTAAGCAAAGATTACTCAATCAGCTTTTGAATGATTATCAGTCCTGGGTTAAGTCTCAAACACAGGGAAAAAGAATTGACAGTGACAGTACTGAATTTTCTAGCCTGAAATTGGAATAATTATGACTTTATTTTTGATTTGAAGCATCGCAATTAGCTATATCTCTAGATTTATCTTCATTTGTTTTTGACAAGGGCTGAAGGAATGACGGTGCCAAGGTGAAGGTCCATGTTGCTCTAACGCTATCAGGTGACTTTTACTACCATATCCCTTATTCTTCTCTAAGCCATACATGGGGTATTCCAACGCCATTTTTATCATTATCTGATCGCGCCAAACTTTCGCCACAATACTAGCAGCAGCAATTTGGAGTGATTTAGAATCTCCCTTAATAATTGTTTGTTGCTGTTGTTGGGGTAAATCTTTTACGATTTGATTGCCATCAATCAAACAAATTTCTGGCTGAATTTCTAGCTGGATTATAGCTCGCTTCATAGCTAATAAAGATGCCTGCAGAATATTTATTTTGTCAATTTCTGCGGAAGAAGCACAGCCAATTTTCCAATCCAATGCCAACTCACAAATTTGCTCGGCTAACTTACTTCGACGAGTAGCACTCAGCTTTTTACTGTCATTAATTTTTGCACTAATCAAATCCGGAAAAGCAGTTTGCGGAAGTACGACAGCAGCAGCAACTACAGGTCCAAATAATGCACCTCTTCCGACCTCATCAACACCTGCAACAATTTCAGGTAATTTAGATGAAGGGGATAACTCTAGCCATTGGAAATCGCTTGTGGATGTTTGGGAGCCCATGCCAAAAACAGATTTTTGCCTATCAGCCATAAAAATTATTTATGCTTCAAGCCGATTTTTATTCACTTTCTGTGGCAGATGAACGACGGCGACGGCGACGTTTGATACCGGTACTGCTAGATGCACTAATAACCTCAGGTTCTTGTTCTGGTTCTGGTTCTGCTTTTGGTTTTGAAGCAATTACTGGAGTTACCTCTGCTGTACTACTTTCTTCCAATTCAACTTTTGCAGGTGCTGGGGTTTCTACTTCATCGGAATTTATTACAGGTTTTGGCGCAATGATAGGTTCTGGGCTTTCTGATGTTGCTGTAGAACCTTGTCCGGGCTGGGTTACATTGATAATTACAGACTTGGGATTTTTTACTTCACGATTTAAAAGTACTAAAGGCGATACTCCCATCAGCGCATAAACATCTTGTTCTTCTGATGACATTTCCACAGAAACAATTTCTGGTGGTTCGACGACTGATTTAACAGATTCTATTTTGCTTACTCTGTTACGTTCGATGCGATCGCCCCAACCGGCTTTACCAAAACTAGCTTCTGAAGCTAATTCTGCATCCATATCCATATCTTGGTCATTAGCCAAAATCAGGGAGTTATTATTAAGACGCGGTTCTTCTTTACCATTAGTGCCATTAACACCATTGCGACGGCGACGGACGCGACGTTTACTACTATCACCAAGTTCGTGATAGCTCGGGTGATTTACTAAATTCAGTGCTGCTAACTCAGATTCGTTATCAAATCCGTCATTGAAACCTTCATAAGATTCCCGTGGTTCGTTAATGCGAGCAGCAGGTAATCGGGGTTCTTTATGGGGTAAGGAAACAAAACGCTCTGGTGGTGCTTCTGTTGGAGTTACAATCTCTGGAGCTTCAGTTTCTCCGGGAAGCCTGACAATGTGCCCTAAACCACCGCATGTAGAACAGGTTTTACCAAATAATTCATAAATATTTTGCCCTTGACGCTTACGGGTAAGTTCTACTAAACCCAGTTCTGTAAGCTGAGCAATTTGGGGACGGGCTTTGTCTGCTTTGAGTGCTTTGTTAAAATGCTCTAAAACATGCAACTGGTCGCGCCGCGATTCCATATCAATAAAATCAACAACAATTACACCAGCAATATTGCGCAAGCGTAATTGACGAGCAATTTCCGTCGCAGCTTCACAATTAGTCCATAAAACTGTTTCCCTTGCCGTTGCGGAACGGGTAAAGGAACCAGAGTTGACATCTATTACTGTTAATGCTTCTGTTGGCTCAATAATTACATAACCGCCAGAAGGTAAATCTACTCTTGGTCTCAGAGCTTCTTTAACTGCAGCATTAATACGGAAATATTCTAATATATCGCTGCGATCACGGTGGTGATCGATTAACAAACCCTGTGGTGTTTGTCCCCCACTCCAATTTTGTAAGTATTGTTTGACTCGTTTTAACCCAGTACTTGAGTCAACCACAATTCGGTTCACATCGGCACCGTACATATCCCGCAGTACTCTTTGGATAAAATCATCATCTCGGTTGAGTAATGCTGGAGCGCGGGTAGATTGAGCTTCTTGCTGAATGGTTTCCCATTGTCTTTGCAAAGATTCCAAATCTTCAATAATCGCTTCTTCTGGTTTACCTTCTGCTTCAGTTCGTACTAGCAAACCCATTCCAGCAGGTTTAATCAAAATTGCTAGCGCTCGCAAACGGTTGCGTTCATTTTCATTTTTAATTCGACGAGATAAATTTACACCACGTCCATAGGGCATGAGAACAACATAACGTCCGGGTAAGGTGATATTTCCCGTCAACCTTGGACCTTTGGTTCCAGTTGGTTCTTTCATTACCTGCACTGGAACTTTTTGCTGTGGTGCCAACAATTCCGTAATTGCAGCCGAACTGCGCTTCAGTCTTAATGGTCCAAGGTCGGTTACGTGAATAAAACCGTTACGTTCTGGGTCGCCTATATTTACAAAGGCTGCATCTATCCCAGGTAATACATTTTCTACTACGCCTAAGTAAATATCACCAATTTGGTGATGACCTGTAGCAACAACCAATTCTTGTATTTGGTCTTCAGAAAATACAGCAGCAATCTGATGCTGTTCGGCGATAATAATTTGTTTTGTCATTCAATTCCCTCAAAAATTGGCAGCACAAATAGACATGGGGGTTGATTGTTCGAGTTCGCCCTTACAAGCCTGGTTCTGCTGGTAGTAAAAATTACACTTTTTTGCTTTCGATTTTGGCAAGCGGTTGACGTCGTCTTGACGCTTACACGCTTGATTATTCCACAACGGCTGCATAAAATTTTCTAAGCAATTAAATACCCGTCCGTGGTTAATTTTTGATTAAATGCTCTTTCCAATCCTTGGCTAGAGCTTTCCACTGTTGTTTGAAAAAGCATATACTCGGAGAAATAATTAGAGAAGCCGACCCAGTCGCTTGTTTGGTTGCTGATTCACTCGTAGCTATTTTTAAAGAGTGTTTGTCAATCTGCTTCAAGTTTCCTGGGGTCAAATCCGGGAATTTGCACTCTAATATTTTGCTTCCGTATCCTGAATATCAGGTTAGTGAATCAGCTTACTCAATGCAGCGCCAGAA
Source organism: Mastigocoleus sp. MO_188.B34 (assembly GCF_030065675.1). GTDB lineage: Bacteria > Cyanobacteriota > Cyanobacteriia > Cyanobacteriales > Nostocaceae > Mastigocoleus. The sequence goes on from NZ_JASJDK010000001.1 coordinate 79,168, forward strand.
AATTTCTCTTCATATCATTCTAACGCAACCTTGTCAAAAATCAATTATCTGCTTATGCACTGCTTGAGGGCAACCTAGTTCCAATTGCCCTCAGTAAGCTTTAAACCGCTAAAACTAGCCGATTGCGGTGAATATGTAGCAGTTGAAATTCTTCGGAAGCTACTTGCTCTAGCATAAACAAGATTTGGTTGGGACGCAACATTGTGCCATCGTTACGCCATTTTCCTAAATAGCGTAAAACTGCTGTTGAATCACCGAAGTTACTATTCTCTGGGATTAATTCTAATTCCAATAAGCGTTCGCACAGATTTACCAAGTAAGTTTTGCCTGATTTAGTTGTTTGTTCCCATAATATTTCGTCCTTATTGTTAATAATGTCAACCCAATTTTGCCATTGTGTAACATTTGGCTGTGTATTGAGAGCAGCTATTGTTATGTGATACTCAGCAGATTCTAAAACTTGGGCTGCTTTCTCGGATTTTACATCCAGTTCGATAATTTTATATACCGGAATGTTTGCAGGTAATATTTGAGTTAGTTTTTGACGAAATACTTCTACATCAATTGCTTCAGTTAACTCAAAATCAACAATTTCGCCGCTACTTGTGACACCCAAAGGTAAAGCATTAGCGGGAGAAATTCTAGGTTGTGGGTTATACCCGCCAGTAAAAGATATGGGTAATTTGGCACGTCTCACGGTTCGGTCAAGTAATCGCATTAAATCTAGGTGACCAATCAACGCCATATCATCTTTCTTACCAAACCAAACTCGTAATTTTTGAGCTTTGGTTGTATTTGGTACAAAATCACCGGAAAATTTTGGAATTGGTGGTGCCTCAATCGCAATATTATGACCAAATTCGGGACTGCAAACACCGCAATGGGAACAACCATCAAAGGAACAATCTGGTACTGTAATAGCTTCTAAGGCACGTTGTAAGTCCTCCTTAAGCCATCTTTTATCAATTCCCGTATCCATGTGGTCCCAAGGTAAAGGTGCGTCAAGCCGACTGTCAGCATCTTTACCTTCCCCTTCCATTACATTCCATTCACCATTTTCGACTTGGCGATACTTCCAATCCAATCCGGATTCAGCAATGGCTTTTCCCCAAGCGGCAAAAGCTTTATCAAGACTCTCATACCAAGAGTCCATACCTGCTCCTAACTCCCAAGCGCGCCTCACAACAGGAGCTAAGGAGCGATCGCCTCGACCAATGAAATCTTCCATGGCTGAAATTCGCACGTCGGTAAAGTTGACCTTTACTCCTTTCATGCGGCGAAATTCTTGCCTCAGGATTTCTTGTTTGCGTTTAAACTCAGAAGTAGAAACCGAATGCCATTGAAATGGCGTATGGGGTTTAGGAGTAAAATTAGAGACAGTCAAATTAAACGAAAGTGTTTTTCTACCCTTAGCCCAGCATTCTCTCCTGAGCCATCTTACTGTTTCAGCTATACCCAGGACATCAACATCTGTTTCTCCAGGCAAACCAATCATAAAATAAAGCTTAATTTTATCCCAACCTTGTTCCCAGGCTGTTTTAATACCCCTGAGCAATTCTTCGTTGGTTAAGCCTTTATTAACAATGTCACGCATCCTTTGGGTTCCTGCTTCCGGAGCAAAAGTTAGTCCCCCTTGTCGGGTACCGCCAAGAATGCGAGCAATATTTTCGTCAAATCTATCAACCCTTTGAGATGGAAGAGAAAGAGAAATATTTTCATCTTTAAGACGATTTCTAATTTCCGTCCCTACCGCAGGTAAGGACAAATAATCAGAACAACTCAGGGACAACAGAGAAAATTCTCTGTGACCTGTTTGGTGCATTCCCTTTTCAATCGCATCAACTACTTTATCTGGTTCTACATCCCTTGCAGGTCGAGTAAGCATTCCAGGCTGACAAAAGCGACAACCACGGGTACAACCACGACGAATTTCAATAATCAAGCGTTCGTGGACTGTTTCTACATAAGGAACCAGTCCAATTGAGTAAGCCGGTATTGGAGTTGCAACACGGCGGATAATTCGCTTTGGTACGTCCGGGCGTTTAGGAGCAACTGACCCGTCAGCATTCATTTCGTAGAACTGCGGAACGTAGACGCCAGGAACTTGTACTAAATCTAACAGTAATTCTTCGCGGCTAATTTTAGCTCTTTTACCTTCTTCTAAAATCAAGCCGATTTCTGGTAATAATTCTTCACCATCTCCCAAGGCAAAGAAATCAAAAAAGTCGGCGTAGGGCTCGGGGTTAGATGTTGCGGTTTGTCCACCTGCAAATATCAAGGGGAAACCACTTTCATGATTTCTTTCTTCCCATGTTAACGGGATTCCCGCCAAATCTAACATTTCTAAAATATTTGTCGCTCCCAGTTCATAACTGAGACTAAAGCCGAGAATATCAAATTCCTTTAAATCCCGTTTTGATTCGACAGCAAACAAAGGTGTATTCGTGCTTCGCAATTTACCCGCCAGGTCTTTCCCTGGTAGGTAAGAGCGATCGCACAACTGCCGAGGCTGGGAATTTATGATGTTATACAGGATGATGTGACCCAAATTGGATGCACCGACTTCATAAACTTCTGGGTAGGTTAAAACCCAGCGAATTTTAGCTTCATCCCAAGGTTTGTGTACTGACCCAAGCTCGTTACCTAAATAGCGAGCTGGCTTCGCAATATCCGGTGTAATTAATTTTTCTACTGCAACAGACACTGTGCTAATCTGCGTGCTAACTTACAGCTAATCACTACCAACCTTAGCATTTATTAAGTGTCTGAAGATATGAAATCAGTTAAATTCCAGAGTTTTTTTTATTTTGGGTGTTGATATTTACACAACTTTTTTGCACAACGGCGCAAATATCATTGTGATATCTGTGAATTATGCACTGAATAATATTTTTTGGTTTTCAAAAATTTCGAATACTCGATCTAATTGAGTAAGTTCAAAAATAATTTTGATAGATGGAGATACACAGCATAAACCCAAACGCTTTCCCAAATTTTGAGCTAACTTAAGTGCAGATACCAATGACATTAATCCAGAACTATCTAGTAGTTCCACTTTTTCTAGATTTACCAGCAAGATTTGATTTTTATCTTGCCTTAAAGCTGTTGTCAAGTCACGCTCAAATTCCAAAGCGTTAACAGCATTTAAATTATCTTGAGGCTTAATAATTGCAACTGTGGTATGGCTAAGTACTGCTTGCATTGTAATTCCTATCAGAGGCGTCAAAAAAACAGGTTAGATGTATTTGACCATAATCTTTTTATGTTCACATCGACCATTCGTCTTACACCTCTTTGCGGAATCTTTATTAGTCTAATGGCTCTGTTTAAAGATTGTTATAATTCTCGCACCAAAAGTATTGTCGTATACTTTTTATTAGATTTTTGTTAAAAGAATTTAAATGATTAGGTGTAACATATTATCCTAGTTAAGCAAAAGGCTAAGCAAAGGTTAAATAAGCTTAAAATCTTTTACTGTCAAGGATAAATCATAATTGCAAGAATCTAAGTATTACAAGTATATTCTTCTTGTTTGTGATTCATGTCACTACTTTATCGAGATCTCGATCGCGCTTTGTACTGAGGTAATACTTGGATAATTAGTATTAAATACACTTTACTTATTTTTTATGGAAACTAAATACGCCATTCGTCAGCTAGTTGCTAGAGCCTTAGATATCAAAAAATTAACCCTAGAAATTGAAAATGAAATTAACTTGGAACTGACTACTCGCGGTTATATTTCTGACGTAGACTACGAAGCCTTAGAGCTATTAATGGCAGAGATGGATGCTGGTAGAATAGCTCTATGTAGAAGTATTTAAGGAAGATTTAGATGAATTTAAATCATCCAAATCTAATTGCAGTCCTGGAAAAATTATTAAAGTATATTTTGGGATAACATATATACCAAAGATGCAATGGTTATGATGCAATGTGAATTATTTTCTCAGTAAATATATTTATGAGAGTATTCTATAAAAATAGTTAAATGCTTACAGTCTAAAGAATTTATAATGTTGATTATACTAGTTTAATTTTTATTTCATCAATTTGATTTTTTATTTAAAAATATAAAACCTAATAAATTTTTAAAATATTATTTTGTTTTAAATTGACAAAAAATAATAATTTGATTTTAGATTTATACGTAATATATATTTTCGTTATATTTACAGCTAGGGGTCTGTAACTGTAGTGAAAGGTCAATTAGATAATCATTTTTCCGCAGACAGATTTGTATTTTTCTGACTTTGCCAAACACGATGAATGAATTCGTTGAGTTTTTGTTTACCAATACTAGCAGCTATTTCACTCTTTGATCCTTCTTGGGAAACTTGACAGATCGAACTGATGACTTCCACATCCAAGGCGGGATGAAATAGGCTGATAGACCACAGTAGGTCAAAAGCTTCTTGGAGATTAGTTATCTGTGGCTCCTCATCACCAGATTTTCCTTCTAAAAACAAGGGACGTACCCAACATAGCTGACGGGAAACAACAACTTGAATGACCTCTGCATACAGACGAGTATCACCTTCCTGTAAATATACAATTTGTCCCGCTTGAAATTTTTGGGTCATATTACTCATAAATATCGCTTTTAAATATCGCTTTCTTAAATATCACTCGAAAATACTAATAATTTTAGATAAGTTAAGTAAGGTGTTTGAGTAAAAATAAAAAAGATTATATTTGCCATAGCACAAAAATCTGTTAGCGTTTTAGTGTTAGTAACCGCCTTATACTTTTTGTTTTAGAAATTTTTGTTTGCGTGTGTGTGTTTAGAAGCAAATTTCAAGGTGATAATATTCTGGTCTTCAGGCTAGGGTATACGGGGAAAATACAATTACATCAATTATGTTCTGATTGGTGAAGATAGTGTGTCTGAATAATCCTTACTTTAGGTCAGGGAATATGAAAATACAAACAATTTTCAAGACAGTGAGTAGGTATTGTTAAAACAAACTTCATAGTTAATATGTTATAAGATAAGTTGAGAAGTGTTAAGTAACCATAAAGCATTAGCCTTTTTGTCGTATATCTACCGAAAAAAAAGTAAAGAGCCGTGTCAGTCGAAACTATAGAAAAGCGTTCTACGTCGAGAAAGATAGCACCTCGGTATCGCGTTCTGCTTCACAATGATCCATTTAATACAATGGAATATGTGGTTCAAGTGCTGTTAACAACGGTACCAAGTCTTACTCAACCACAAGCAGTGAGCATAATGATGGAAGCTCATACAAGTGGTGTAGCCTTGGTAATCACTTGTGCCCTAGAGCATGCAGAATTTTACAGTGAGACTTTAAAAGAACGTGGTTTAACTAGTACGATCGAGCCGGAAGATTAACACTTGGTTACTCGGGATTGCGAAACTGTAATAACTTAGTTGGCGTCAAGCTAAAACGTGCCAGAAAATAATCATCAATAACTAATCGTTAATATTTATTGATTTCGTTATTATTAGTTTTTGCGATCGCTGTAACTTGTCATGAAAAAATACTTTGCAATTTTAGCCCAGCGTTCTTTCGGAATCCGACTGGGTGCGTTTATTTTATTTCTATGTTTGCCGTGGTTGCCATATGCAGCATTAATTTATTTTTTTGTTGATGATACTAACCTGCAAACGATTTTAACAATGGTGCCCTTGGCAATTTGGTTTTTTCTGTTTTTGCCTATTTGGGGTAAATACGTTCGGCAACAAAAACATATATTTAAGTATTATGGTTTAGAGTTTAGTCGCCGTAATGGTGTTGAGTTATTACGGGGTTTGGCTATTGGACTAATAAATATTTTAGTTTTATTTTCTTTGCAAGGGATAATGGGTTGGTTGGTATGGCAACAACCCTCTGTTTTTTCGCTAAAACTTATTTTAGAAGGATCGCTTACTGGTTTGGGGGTAGCGTTTGCAGAAGAACTATTTTTTCGCGGGTTTATATATGATGAACTCCAGAGAGACTATAAACCTTCAGTAGTGCTTTGGAGTAGTTCTTTTATATTTGCTGTTGCTCATTTTATTAAACCTCTTGCGGAAGTAATCCAAAGTTCGCCACAATTTTTAGGTTTACTTTTGTTAAGTTTGGCTTCTGCTTTTGCAAAACAAAGTTCTCGGGGACGCCTCGGTTTATCAATAGGGATTCATGGAGGTTTAGTTTGGGGCTATTACATTGTTGATGTTGGCAAACTAATTGAATACTCTGGTTCAGTACCAATATGGGTTACAGGTGTTAATAATAATCCTTTGGCAGGAATTATGGGTTTAATAGGTTTGACGATTTTGACTTTTTGGATGAGGATGGGCGATCGCTCAAAGCTCTCAAATTTTTAAGTTTTTAGCTTGAGCTTGATAAGAAACTGACTGCAGGTCATCTTTTGGTCGCCATAGGCGCGGTCTGTTTTGTTAGCATAGCGTGCTATCTTTTGACTTTTTAATTTACAGAAGTACTAATATAACCCCATTGGGAACCTATTTTGACCCACGCAAGTTTTACTTTTTGGTCAATACCCAATCTATCAACTGTAAAATCAGTGGCATGATCAAATTGGGGTTTTATAACTACTTGACCGGTAGTATCAATGTATCCCCATTTATCATTTATGTTCACCCGTGCTAACCCTTGAGAGAAAATGCCAACATCGTCAAATTGAGGTGGAATGACCATTTGACCTGTTTTAGTAATATAGCCATATTTGCTTTCTTTCCATATGTAGGCTAAACCTTCAGAAAATATTCCCGCATCCTGAAAAACTGGCTCGATCGCAAACTTACCAGTTTTATCAATATAACCCCAATGACGGTTGATACTGGCTAAGGCTAAGCCCTCAGAAAACTTCCATGCTTGAGTAAATTTAGGTTGAACAATTAACTTACCACTGCGATCTATATAACCCCATTTATTACCTAATTTAACTTCTGCCATGCCTTCGGAGAAGTAAGAAGCTTGATTAAATTTGGGAAGAATAATAAATTTACCACTCTTATCGATATAACCCCATTTCCGATCTAGTTTGACTGGGGCTAATGCTTGTCTGTTTGCAGCTTTTGCCTGATTATCTACAGCAAAAGACATTGCAGCTTTAAACTTGGGCTTAATAACTATTTTACCAAATCTATTGATATAGCCCCATTTATCACCATTACTAATTTTTGCTAAACCCTGAGAAAATTCTCCAGCAGAGTCAAATTGTGGTTTGATTACGACCTGACCATTTTTATTGATGTAACCCCACTTATCACCAATACTTACCCGAGCTAATCCTTCAGAAAATTCTTCTGCAGCTTCAAATAGTGGTTTGATCGCTACCCGACCGTTTTTGTCAATATACCCTTTTCGGTAACCAATGTATACTGATGCCAAACCTTCAGAAAAACTACCAACATACTTAAACTTAGGTTGAATTCTATAAGTAAAATTACTAGTGTTTTCAATAACTCTATTTTTTAGTTTGAGAATACGTAAGTTCTCAGGTGATAAAGTTTCAGATTGGACTAATTTAACTGGCAATAAAGTTAACCAGCTAAGGGTTACAGTGCTAGTAGCGATAAACAACTTTAGCTGTTTACATATAGTCTGGGATTTCACACGGGGTAGGACAGCCATAAACCTATTTGTATCAAATTTTCTCGATTCTTTTTAAACCTGTCTTCAGCAAGGATAGCAGCTTTAACAGAAACCTTTGGACTTTAACTACTTGCATCTGCTCATCATATCTATGCCACTTTTCTTCCAGGTATAATTACGCTTTTTCTTCCATATATGTTCCCTGAAATTCTTCATGAAAGAAAATTAAGCTTTTATCAAGTCAGATATCAAGTTTGATAAATAATATGTCTGTTACTGTAGTTTTGAATTTAAACATTAAAAACCCTCAAAAATGGAAAAATATTACATAATTTACCGTTTTTGAAGGTTTTTAAAATTATTTAATAACTATAATCAATGATTTTGAAGAGAGAACTTAAGAAATATGTTTTGTTGCAATAGTTCCAGCCAAACAAGCTCCATTGAAATTAACTCCCTTAAGGTTTGTACCTTCCAATTCTGCACAGAGTAAATTTGCCCCTGTAAGGTTTGCGCCTGCAAGGTTAGCTTTACGTAAATCAGTTTCTTCCAAATTTGCTTCTCCCAGTAGAGCTCCTTGTAAATCTGCACCACTTAAATCTGCACCTTTAAGGTTAGCTGCTGTCAGATTAGCTCCTCGCAGGTCTGCACCTCGCAAATCAACACCTTGTAGATTGACGTTCATTAAGTTTGTACCGCTTAAAAAAGCTCCGGTTAAAGAAACATCATTGAGCCTCGCTCCCATAAAATTGGCCCCCCGCAAATTACTACCGCGCAAGTCCGCACTAGTTAAATCCGCTTGCATCAAATTAGCTCCCATAAAATTAGCTCGCAAATTTGCTTGGTGTAAATTTGCGCCCATTAAATTTGCACCTTCTAGATGTCCACCTTCAAGATTAGAATTGGTTAAATTTACACCAACAAGGTTTGCACCAGCTAAATTGATTCGGTTTAAGTCTAATTGCGATAAATCTTCATCTTCTAAATTTACTCCGGGGAGTTGCTTTAATTGACCAGATTTAATTGCTTCTATATTCATTTTTTATTAATTGACTTTGATTGAGTGCTTAATTGGGTTTTACCACAAGCTACTAGATTTGAAAGTTGAAAGTTTTTGATAAGTTATATTACCTGCACTCGAAATGATAGCAAGGTTAACCTTGGATCAAAAATTAAGTCAGATCAGAATGTGAAAATTCCTGCAACACAACACTCCCTTTACTGAGTGCAAGGTAAATATCCAACATAAGATACTAACTCCCAAGAAGGAGAAGTCAAAATATGATTTGCGGTCACACTAGAGCCTGCGGCGTTGGCAGTAACCTCTAGCTAGAGCCTACGGCGATGGCAGATCCGTTAACAACAATATTAAACTGTTAATTAACCCCTCGCGACGAACTAAGCTAACACATTTTCTGGGTTTGTCAGTTGAAGAACTAAATCAAAGCCTAAATTAAATTAAATTAAATTAAATTAAATACAAAGCACTTCAATCAAATTTTGTTGATTCTAATTTGTTGTTCGCTAACTTGATCGTCGCTACCAGTTTTAGAATCGGTTAACCACATTCCCGAACTAAACTTCGGTGTATTGACAGGTAATTCTAGTCCTTGCTGTAAACCCATTACCAAGAGACTTAAAGCATCAACCAATTTGGGGTCGAAGCGGTAAGATTGTTGCTCCCTACATTCCTCCAAGGCTTGTGTAAAAACTTGTTCTCTGTTTTGTCCAGAATTTTTTTTCTGATTCACTCGGTATTGGAAATCTGAAACTAGAGCTAAAATTCTGGATTCTAAAGGAATTTCATCCCCTGTTAATCTTGCAGGTTCTCCAGAACCATCCCACCATTCTGTTTGATGAGTAATTATTTGGGCGATCGCACGCAATCTCGGCATTTTACGTAAGGCTTGTGCTCCCGGTATCAACGGACAAGTTAAAGGAGTGCTAGGTGCATCTTCCTGGTAACGAATGTTACCTCCAGGAGTCAGAATGCTTTGACTTCTTTGTAATGGGTCTATACGGTGCAACCAAGCTGCAAGTCTTAATCGCTTAATTTGCCATGCTGGTAGTTCTAGAATTTGAGCCAAGGTTTCTGCAAGGGAAACGACCTCTGTTGCAGCCATTGGATTATTAATATCAGCCCGATCCATTAATTGCGCCATGCGCAAAAATGCCTGAATTTCGTTGGAAATTAAATTACTGTCCAAGGCTTCATGACGTAAAGCCGTGGGTATATCAAGTTTTTCTTGCCCAGTTTGCAAATAGTCTACAACGCGAGAAACCACCGTTGCATATTCTTCTGGGGTCGCTACTGCTGTTTTAATTTGCTTCTGAGCTTGTAGAAGTTTTTGCTCAAGTTGGGGATTGTAATTGCCGATATGCTTAATGGCTAAATCTGCTGTTTGCTTAACCAATGTTGGTTCAAATGTCCACAAACCATAGAATTTCCGTTCTACATCTGATTCCGGTCGTCCTCCCGCTCCATAATCTTCTAGCGATAATTCTTGACACAGAACCATTGCTGTGTAGTTCGGCGATAGGATAATTAAGTGCCATTCTTGGGCAACAGGATCGGATGAATTTAAAGGAACAAGATCCACATTGGGTAATTTACTGGTTGGATGTTCTGTCCAAACTGCATCTGGCGCTGCCATAATCGCAATATGACTGGAACACTTTGCCATCTCTGCATATCTTTCGGCTTCTTCGAGATACCATTTACCTTGTTGAAAGGCTGTAATAACTATTGGCGAACTCTCATCGGATAAAATATGATCTTCAAGGGCATGACACAAAGAAACAAGAGTATTTTTGTAATATACTCCCAGCTTTAATGATGTTTTTTGATGGCGATGAGCCGTTTCTAGTTGGTCGAGAATTGAGCCTTTTAACATAGGGTATGGTAAATCAACTTGAAGTAAAGAAACTTTTTAGAAATTTAAATATTTTAGAAATCTAAATATTTTAGAAATCTAAATATTTTAGAAATTTAAATAAAAGTAACTATATTAGAAAAAAAAATTAAAAGTCTTCTCATAATAATTTAGTTTACTGCCATACCAATGATTTTTGTTACATACTACAATAATGTTTTTATATTCACTCGGGACTTAAATACCTAATTCTGTGTCGGCGCTCTGTATCTTTATGATTTTATTTTCTAATTTCCATCATAGATAAACCAACCATAAAGACACAGGAGCACTTTGAAGGTTTTCACCTAACTTATGGGATAGTTACGCAAGGAAGAATTAAGATATTTTTGCTAGTTGTTTGGGTTTTGATTGTTGCTCGATTGGTGCTGTTAATGCTTCTTCCAATGGCGCACAACCCAGTTTAGCTTCCAAAATATTCATAACTTCCCGCCCAAAATCATTGGGGTTTTCCCGCATAGCTTGCAAGCAGACTTTGCCGAAGAATGAGCCGAGTGGTTCGGGGTTCCATAATAATTTTCTCGCAGTCCACGGTAATAGCAGCATAGGATTATAACCTGGTTTGAGAATATCTTCCTTAAAGGCGTATTCTTCCAAGTGGGTATGGGGTTGTAGTCCAATGAAGAAAATTGCGGGTTCGACTTTATCCGCACCAAAAATTCGTTCGAGTTCCCGATGATAAGCTATGGTTTGGCGAATTGTTTCGATGCGTTCGTCAATGACGTTAAAGGAGTAGTTAACAGAAACTAAATCATTGAAACCAGCAGCTTTCAGATCCCGACAGTTTTGTAAAACAGTTCTTAGGTTATAACCCATACGCATTTTCCTGACTAACTCTTGGGAACCACTGGTAATACCGATTTCAAAATAGTTCATTCCGGTTTTTACCATCAATTCGCACAATTTAGGGGTCAAGTTATCAGCACGAATATATGCTGCCCAATGAATGTCCGTCATTCCCGAATCGACAATTTTTTGTAACAGTTCTACTGCGTCGTCGATAAATCTTTTTGCTGGGATAAATTGAGCGTCGGTAAACCAGAAATTGCGAATCCCCCGATCGTATAGTTGACGCATTTCTGCAACAACTTCATCTGCAGGATTAATACGTACTTGTTTCCCTTCCACCACTGTATAAACGCAGTAGCAACAGTTATGGGGACAACCACGCTTAGTTTGTACGCCAATGTAGAAGTCGCTTTCTTGCAGATAATAATTAAAGTCTGGCCAAATACTTTCGATATATTCGTAATTACAAGCTGTTTTTTCTAGAGCAGTTGGTGCTTCATGAATTAATCGTTGACGTGGTTGATTTTCTCCTACTACATAGCAGCGTTCGTCACTAAAGTCTTGACCGCTAAGGAGTTTTTCGAGCAGTGCTTCCCCTTCACCAACGGAAACTATCGAACCTTTGGGCAGGCTTTTATTCAATTGCTCATAATATATGCTTACCGCACCACCACCAACGATAACGCGGACATCTTTGTTATATTGCTGAGCGCGCTTTAAACCGCGTTTAATCAAACTCTGGTTTTGCCAAAGTTCCGTGTAAAAACTTTTGAGCATTTGTAAACCCCCCAATGCACCGTGCAATTTCACTAAGGGATTTTTGGCATAGAAAATCTCAAAAGAATACTGTAATGGATTGCCACCTCGTCCGCCTACAGGAGCAAAAATGTGAATATCTCGCCAAGAATAGATTAGTAAAGATGGCTTAAACTCATCAATACAATTTTCCAAAGCAGAAGCATAATCTAAAGGTGGTATTGTTCCCAAATCGAAGATTCGCTGTTCGATTCCGGGAAATAATTTGTGTACGTGGTCTGCAAGGTAGACGACCCCAATTGGGAAAATGGGATTACATGGGAGACGGACGTAGAGAATTCGACAATCCATAGCGAGTTCTTTGATTTTCATCTTGCCTTGATTTAACAGTTTTTGGAATAAAGATTTAGAAAAAAGTTAATCAGCTTTGATTATCGGTAGTCTTTTAATCGATAGCTGTAGATGATTAGAAAATTAGTAAGTTTTATTAAAATTGTTTAAGTCATGAAAATCAGTCATCAACCTTAAAAACACGAGAAGAAATTTGTTTTCTTATTTTGCTTTTGTGATAAGCAGCTAGATATCAAACCAAGTCTCAAATAAGTAAATATGCTTATCAAGATTTTCTCATAGAAGACAAAAGTCCTCAGTTTGTTAAATTAATCCTGTGTATAGGTAAAGTTTTGTGAATTTATCTGAGCCATAGCTTTACGATAACACTCTTGAAGCGAAGATTTAACCGTTGGAGAGCTAAAAAATTTTAAACGTAAGTTCCTTACACGGGTAGGTAAGCAAAGAAGTATTTTGCTCAACATTAAAAAGACAAAAATTGTTCGCCAGTAGTATAGGTTCGTAAAAAAAGCATCTTTTTTCATGAAAATTTAATAAACACAGCCCTATCTTAAGACATAAATAAGATACAAAATTTCATACGGTATTAGGAGTTACAGTAACTGGGGATCGGGCAGTGCTAGCTTGACTGGTGTAAGTTAAAATTGTGGCGTAAAACTCCTCAGCACTTATGGCTCAAATATTAGATCCCATCCCACCGGAGCAATCAGAGAAAATTCTCTGTTGCTATGTTAACGCTACGAGTAAAATACAAATTGCTCGCATTTCTAACATTGCTAACTGGTATTTTGAAAGGGTTGTTTTTCCCGGACAAAGGCTAGTGTTTGAAGCTCCGTTAGAGGGACAACTAGAAATTCATACAGGTATGATGGCAAGTGCAATCTTGTCAGATACAATTAACTGCGAACGCTTAGCAATTGATGAAGAAAATAATGAATTAAAAACAGACCCTAAAATAAATTCAAGTTCTATAAATAAAATAGAAAAATTGCAAACGATTAATACAAAACCCATAGAATCAAAAAGACCTTTAAATTCCTTGGCTTAGCATCAATTGATTAAGAAAAAATTAAGTATCTGGGTTGCTAACTTCAGCAACCCCTTTTTATTAGGTAAATTTATAAAAAATATTTACCTGATGGTGTATAAAAGGTAGTGATTTAGCAGTAAAGTAGACAGTGAAATTTGCCTTTTGTATTGGTTCACTAATTTGGATTTACCATCATTTCTTTGGTTATGGAGAATCGCTGCTTGGTCAATGGGTCTGTCCATACTGGCTTATCTGATTTTAGCTGTAACTGGTTTTTGGATATTTCGCACTAGAACTTTCCAGCAACAACAACCAATAAATCAATTTCCTCTCTCCTTACGTTCTCTACACTTTATATTTGGGATCTGTATGGTAAGTTTGGTGTTATTATTGCTGGCAATTGGAATTGTTGGTACTTACGGTCACTATGGTTCTTTAGGACACTCTCCACACTTACTCGCAGGATTGATTACAGTACTTTTGGTTATGTTCTCTGCCGTGAGTGCATTGCAAATCAGACCAGAAAAACCCTGGTTTAGAAGAATACACGTTACCACCAATGTGATGTTATTTTTTATGTTGGTTTGGGTGTCACTTACGGGATGGAGTGTGGTGCAAAAATATTTACCTTGATTTTCTAAACTTGGTTACTGGCGATTCAAAATTTATCATTGCGATTAATTCTCATTCACCTAAATACTTACTCGTTTTTGAGTCAGGTTTAGTCGCTATTTCACTAAATTCAAACACAAAATTACATAAAATTTGATTTATGTTGGGAAATTGATTGAGTCCCAGAAAATCACAAAAATATTACAAGTTTAAGTGTGAGACCTAATTTTAGAAGATATAAATCTCGAACATCGATTATGATCTCAAAATAATCGTTATTTCGAGCATATTTGCTATTTTTTATATATTTGTCAATAATTACAGATTTTTAGAATTACAGATTTTGTTCTTCAAATTTTCATAACCTCAAGGCTAATAGCTCAAATATTAGATTTGAATCTTAATTATCTGTCCGCAAAAGTTATAAATAAATCCTAATTTTTTTTCGTGTTAAATTCTAATGATATAAAAATTTTTTAGCGTGCAGGAGTACCATGTAATTGAAGCAGGATTTTTGTTTTGTGCTCAAACCCATTTACCTGGTATGGAATCACCCGTTATTTTTCGTCTTTCTCCTTTAATTCGAATCGTACTTTTATCTTTGTATGTAGCTCTCACGTTACCTTTACCTTTTCTTGCTGAGGTTACAAATGCACCAGTATCACCTGTCATGCTTTGGTTAGGTATTAGTGTAGGTTTAATAATCCTTTATGGTGTTTTAACCGAGCGTGTAATTTTAGATGCCCAAGGGATTAAAGTAGCTTATGCTGCGTGGGTACCACGTTTATTACGCAATGGTTGGTCTTTGCCTTGGTCACAAATAAAACAATTAAAGCCCCGCACTACAGGTCAGGGAGGACTCGTTTACTACTTCCTTAGTAAGGAAGAAAAAGCTTATTTATTACCAATGCGAGTTGCTGGATTTGCTCGTATGGTCAAACTAGTAGAAGAAAAAACAGGAATTGATACTACAGATGTTTATCCTTTAGCACAGCCTTGGATGTACTTTATTTTGTTAGGCTTTACATTGCTATTGCTTTTGGTTGATGCTTGGACAATTATGATAGCAATATCTTCTGGACAATTAGCTTAATTTCTTGATCGCTTCAATTCTCGATCGCTACATTACATTTATGGGTGAGGCTAGTTTGTACTAGCTTACTCTCCCATACTTTCAATTATTGTATTAAAAATTATAGACACAAGAAATATCTAACTAATTTCAAGCCCTCAAAATCTAGAAATTTAAAGACTTAGCTGAAAAACTTAAATCAATCAAGGTTAAAATTGCTGAATAATTCTCCAATAATACTCAAACTTGAAAAAGTAAATTTGTATAGCAGTTTACTTGCTAAAGGAAAAAGGAATCAGTTAGGATATCCAATCTTACAGGATATTTCATTCCAAGCAATTTTAGGGGAAAGACTTGCTATTGTGGGATCCACAGGTGCAGGCAAAACTTCTTTATTGCGTTTACTCAATAGACTTGATGAACCAACAAATGGCAAAATTTATTTCGATAATTTAGAGTATCACCAAATACCAATTATCGAGCTTCGCAAATCTGTTACTTTTCTACCCCAAGAAGCAAAATTATTGGGGATGAAAGTTAAACAAGTCTTGGCTTATCCGTTAGTATTACGTGGATTCAACAAACAAAAAATTCGCCCTATTTTGGATGAATGGACAGAGAAACTGCAAATTCCCAACGATTGGTTGGAAAAAACAGAATTACAGTTGTCTGCAGGACAACGACAAATTGTTGCGATCGCACGTGCTTTACTTATCCAACCCAAATTACTGCTGTTGGATGAACCAACTTCAGCCTTGGATGCAGGTCATGCTAATAAGCTCATGGAAATCTTAGTGACCATGAGTCAGGACAGCAAGACAACTATTTTGATGGTAAATCATCAACTAACCTTGGCTAAGAAGTTTTGTACTAAACTAATACACTTACAACAAGGAAAAATATTAGCCGATTTAGCAGCCTCTGAAGTTAATTGGGAAAACTTGCAAGAAAGTTTGTTAAAAGCGGCAGAGGAAGACGATTTTGGATTTTAAGTGAGCTAGATTGATTTATTTCATCGATCTCCCACTTCTCACCCAGTTGTCTCAGGATTAATATCTTAACTGTCAACTGTCAGTTGTTTGGCATTTAATGCAGGACGCTGATTATTAAACTTCTCTTTTGATAACTTTGTTGTTTCAGGTGAATTGGAGTTAAGAAGCTCCATATTAAATCTGTATCCCACATTTCTAATTGTTTGAATTAAATTAGGTTGGCGGGGATCTAATTCAACTTTCTTACGCAAAGATAAAACATGAGTATCAATAGTGCGTGGATTATCAATAGCATCAGGCCAAGCCCGACGCAATAACTCCGACCGACTCAGAGGTATTCCCCCTGCTTGCGCAAGAACATAAAGTAAACTAAACTCTTGAGGCGTTAAATCAATAAATTCTCCTTGAAAACGGACGCGACGCTGTACTAGATCGATTTGCAAAGAGCCATAATCTAAATAAGCCGGAGCAGCAGGAGTACGTTTGCGACGAACTAATGCTTCTATCCTTGCTAGAAACTCTTGCATTCCAAATGGTTTTGTTAAATAGTCATCTGCCCCAGCTTTCAATCCAGCAACTATATCTGCTTCATGAGAGCGAGCAGATAGCATTAATATTAAAGGTTGTTGCTGGCGATGTAACCAACGGCAAAACTCAACGCCATCCCCATCCGGTAAGTCAGCATCAAGAATAACCAATGTTGGTTGATAGTTCATGAAAACTTCCCTCGCTTGATATATGCTGGCAGCTTGATGAACTCTATATTCTAATTGTTGCAAGTGCCAACCAAGTAACGATCTCAAGTGGGGATTCCCCTCTATGATTTCAATACAAACCGAACCCACGGTGGCAAGACCCCTCATTCGTGTGTGATTTTCAAAGTATCAAAGTCTTTACATTCGGTTTTGTAACCGTTGTTACTCATATTGTGTTCAAATGCGTTTTCAATTTATATATAGCAACGTAATCTGTTTGCTTAATAGTCTATTTGCTCTTTAGTACTTTCCATCCTTAAGTTTTTGTTATAATTATCATATAATGCCTGTTCCCTAATTTTCATTTATCAAAAGAGTTTTATTTCCCTGAACTAATTTTATTTCAACAGATTAAAATGTAATACTGTTTGATAGGGATGTAAAATTTATTTAACTTTTGCGCGGGGACACATAAAGTATCCGAATTCAGTACTGCGATGAGTTAATTTTCAGTATGTTAGCAAATGTAAACGTATATCTTTGTTAGGAGGTAATTGCATTTTTAGTTTTCTGGAATAATGAGACGTGATTTTGTAGATAATAGCAACGACGCCTAAAAATAAAAAATAATACTTGCTGTTGGATGTCGTTCCTAGCACCTACTTCACTTTTGAACTGGAATAATTTACAATTTTCATTCCAAAGAGATTTCTATAGCAGTTATGCTCCAAGATGCACAAACCATCCGTTATTACCAAAGATTGACTGACGCCTTCGTCGAACTTTGGAATCGCGGTTATCGTACAGATGATATTCGGATGTATTTGGATGGATATTTAGCCGCACTGCGACATGGGAACACTATTGAACCCTTTTTAATCCACCGTTTAGAAGAAGAAGCCACACGATACCTACATGATGCGTCTAATTTTGCTATGACGCAGCCCCAGCCAGATTACTATTAATCCGATTGCTATTAATATTTTTTCGCCCAAATGTTATCAGTAATCCTCAAGTGACGGGATAGATTATATCACATAATCTCCCTGATTCAAGATAATTCAGTGGTGTGAAATTTTGGGGATACATTAAAGCTCATAAATTCCCTCATTTATTTGGTGGTAGCAGATAAATGAGGGAATTTGTGTTAAGTAATTTTTTGTGCCAGGAATTAAGCAATAGTAAATCTAGTGCTTATATAAATCCCTCTCGAAAAACAAGTTTTATGAAGCTAATGCAACTTCTACAACTTCCTGTAACTCGCCTTTTTGGTACAATTCGTACATAATGTCAGCACCACCGATGAATTCGCCATTAATATATGTCTGGGGAATTGTGGGCCAGTTAGAATACTCTTTAATACCTTGGCGGATATCGTAGTCTTCTAAAACATCAAAAGTTTCAAAGGGAACTCCCAAAGAGTTGAGAATTTGTACGACATTGTTAGAAAAACCGCACATGGGCATTAGTTTGGAACCCTTCATAAAAACCATTATCTTGTTTTGTTTGATGAGGTTCTCAATACGTTCTTTTATCTCTGGCGTCATGGTTATGTACCTATAATTTCTGAGTTAATGAGCGTTTGTTTGAACTGTTAAGATTACAAGCAACGTAGATGTATTCCAAACCAATCGCCACCGGAAATGTAAGGATAGCAGAATTGGTGAGTATAAACAATTAGTACGCTTAAGCCTCTGACTTTAGTCGGGGGTTGCTGACTGATACACTCGCTCAATATTTGTAAGTTTAACCTTGGCGAACAGCATATGCTGTCCCTCTATTGGGGGGTTAATGTTTTCAGTGCCAAAGCATGAATAGCTTCACTTGACATTGCTTCATTTAGCGCACCGTAAACCAATTGGTGTTGTTGCACCAGTCTTTTACCTTCAAACTGCGATGATACTACAGTAACTTGGTAATGGTCTCCACCACCAGTTAAGTCTTGTACTTCTACTTGAGCATCAGGAAGCTCCGCCTTAATCATTGCTTCAACTTGCTGCGGACTAATCATCACCATCTCTAAAAAACTTCTTTTCTATTATGGAACAGATGGAGAATTCGGGAGTCAGAAGTCGGGAGTCAAAAGTCAGGAGTTAGAAGTCAGGAGTTAGAAGTCAGGAGTTAGAAGTCAGGATATGACCTGCGGTCACGCTGCGCTAACAGGAGTCAGGAGTCAGGAGTCAGGAGTAATTAATGTAATTTGACCGATTACCAATTACCAATTACCAATCACTAATAAGCAGAAACCACTGCCTAAAATTCAAGCAGTGGTTTGGATCGTTGGGATGCAAGGATTTTAACTGAAATCAAAATATCCAAGCCCTATCGGGTTATGAGTATTCTGTGAGACAGCTTTGCCGTCATGCTTTTTATATCGCGGTTGAAAAAGAAAAAAATCGCTATTATTTTTGAGATGAAGAAGTGTTGCTAGCACCACTACCAAAAGGAGAATCAACAAAACCCAATTCTAATAATTGTTGATAAGCTTTTTTACCTAAATCCCGCGTTGGCATTTGACTTTTAATAATTTGTACCAACAAAGGTACAGCAAGAGATGGTTTGTTTTGTGCTCGATGTACTAAAGCTAGTTGATAAGTAGCTTCATCACGCATTTGGGCTGTGTCTCGTGCTTTTTTCCTTAAAGTATCGGCAACTCTATTATCTATTCCAGAAAAACTAGAATTTAGTTGCTGGTAGAAATTTGATAGTTGATTAAAAACGGATCTAGCATCTTGAAGCTTTTTTGCCGCTTCTGAATAATTTTGGGATGAAACAGCATTACTCGCATCGCTCATTAAGCGCTTGCCATTTTCAATGCTGAGTAAAGCACCACTTTGACCTGTTGGACGGAGAGTATTCGGGTCGTTAGGGTCAATAGGCTGTACATTATTACCCGTATCTGGTAGGTTCTGTACCTGAGCTTGGGCTGGTGATAGCGAGCTTAAAGTAGCTATCATTACCAATGAAACGAAGCGAATCAAAGAAGCAGTTGCAGCAATTTTCATGTGGTTAATCCGCGCGACAACTAAATACAAGAGGGATAGAAACTTGAGGTATCTTAACTCTGTTTTGTTGTTTGACAAAGCAAACCCACATACTAAGTTTCTCAGATTTAGACCGGTATTTGCTTGAATTAAGTTCCCAGTCCTTTTCTAGACACCAATTGACACCACTGCCATGAAAAATTCAACTGACCCTTATGCTTTTTCTTCGTCTGGTATTTCACCCAATAATTTAGGAGTTGTTTTACAACGAGGTGGGGAAGAATTAATTTTAGAAAAAGCTTTAGATAGATTTACTATTCGCCCACAAAATAATATCGCGTCACAAAAACTTTCTCCAAATTTTTTGAGTACTTGGATTTGCTCTATCCCTAAAATGGATTTGGAATTATTTAGTGTTACACCTACAAGGCTCGAAGCTGCGATGGTGCAAGCACGTTCTAGCCAAAATATTATTTTTGCTTCCCATGTATATAAGTTGAGGGACTATCCGGGAACTTTTGTTTATTTAAGCGACCAAATTACTATTGAATTTGCTGCAGAGGTAAATGACAAAAAAATTCTTGCGATCACTGCTGAATTTGGTTTAGTCAAGGAGCGACCAGTTCTTGGTTTAGTAAACACTTGGGTTTTTTTAGTTAGCAAACAAGCTACGGAAAATCCGATCAAAATAGCTAACCGTCTCACAGGCTTTTCTGAAATATTGGCAGCAGAGGCAAATATCATTATTCAAGCCGAGCCCCACTACAAACCACGAGAACCACTTTATCCACAACAATGGTATCTCAATCATAATGGTGGTAATTTGTTGGCTCCTGGCGCTCATATTGACGTAGAAAAAGCCTGGGATGTAACTCGCGGGGTTCGTTCTGTAGTTGTGGCTGTAGTAGATGATTCCTTCGACCTGGATCATCCAGACTTTCAAGGGGTTGGTAAAATAGTTGCTCCTAGAGATTTAAAAGAAAACGATTTTTTGCCTTTACCTAATGAGAAAGAAACAAGTCATGGTACCGCTTGTGCAGGAATAGTTTTAGCCGAAGAAAATAGTATTGGAATTACGGGAGTCGCACCTGGTTGTACGTTAATGCCGATTCGTACCACCGGATACCTTGACGACCGATCCGTCGAAGAAATTTTTGAATGGGCTATTGACAAGGGCGCATCTATAATCTCCTGTAGCTGGGGTGCATCTGCTGTTTATTTCCCCTTGTCCTTACGCCAACGGGCTGTAATTACTCGCGCTGCAACACAAGGGCGTAATGGTAAGGGTTGCGTTATTTTATTTGCTGCCGGTAATGCTAATCGTCCAATTGACGGAACTGTTTACGAACAGGGATGGATTAAAAATATTTTACGGGGTAATACAAAATGGCTAAATGGTTTTGGAGTGCATCCTGATGTAATTACAGTATCTGCCGCTACAAGTATGAATAAAAAAGCAGCCTATAGTAATTGGGGAAGGAATATTTCTGTATGCGCTCCTAGTAATAATGCATTACCGGGAATGTGGTTTCAAGAAACTGGTTTTGTTTATACACAGCCATCAATTAGACAACCAGTTTATGGAAGAGGAATGTTAACTACTGACCAATTGGGTGCTGCTGGTTATGGGAAAGGTAACTTCACCAGCAATTTTGGCGGTACTTCCAGCGCAACTCCAGTTGTAGCCGGTGTTGCAGCATTAATTTTGTCGGTAAACCCAAACCTAACTGCAAAGCAGGTAAAACATATTTTGCAAGAAACCACCGACAAAATTGTAGACTCCGAACCTGACCCCCAATTAGGATTACGTTTGGGAAGTTACGACGAAAATGGACATTCACAATGGTTTGGTTACGGTAAAGTTAATGCCGCAAAAGCAGTACAAGTAGCGCGGGCTTCTACCATTGCTTCACCTCTTGCAACTAAACAAGTCGGTGGGAGCAATCGTACCCGTTTAGTTATTCCAGACAATGACAGCCGTGGGGTCAAAAGTAGAATTTCAATAACTGATTCTAGCCCAATCAAAGATATTCAGGTCACGGTGGACGTGAATCACGAGTTTTTAGGTGATTTGGAAATTTATTTATTTGCCCCAAACAATCAAAAAGTATTACTGCAAAATCGAACTTTGGGGCGTCAAACTTATTTAAATAAAACTTATACGACGCGATCAAATCCTGCGCTTAAGCAATTTTTATCAATTTCAGCCAAAGGAAATTGGCAAATATTGATAATTGACTTAGCTCTTCAGGATATAGGAAGTCTGAATAGTTGGGAATTAGTCCTAGGGATTTAATAATTCAAGCAATTGAAACTAAAAATCACAGTTAAAGTAACAGAATTCAGAATAATATGTCGCCGATCTGTAACAGTCTATATAAAGCAAGCAATACTTAAGAAGTAAACAATTATTTAAGAGTTGGGTACTTAAGAGTTGGGAATTTCTGCAAAAGGAGAGGAATTGATTTCGGATTGGCGTTCATCCAATTGCTGAAGTTTACTTAGTAATTTAGCAGTGAGAAGTTTGGCATCTTTCTTGATGCAATTGCCGATAAAATCCTTCACTTGTATGGGCTTTCCAATGTTAATACTCGCATCATCACCCCAACTGGGATAAGGTTGGCTATAATTAATCGCAATTGGTACGATTTTGATTCCTAAGCTGGGATTACTTGATTCAGCAGTTAAAGCTAAACGCGAAATACCTGGTTTTAAAGGATGAATTAAACCATCGCGAAATATGTCGCCCTCTGGATAAATAACTAATATTTCCCCTTCTACCAATAACTCAATGCTATAACGCAAAGAAGCAATAGAAGGACGACGAGTATCTACGGGGAATCCTCCCATTTTGCGTACAAACCAACCTTGGAGTCCTTGGCATTCATTCATCGTGACCATAAAACGCAAGTCTCTTCCTGTGACACAGCGACCTGCTGCAAAGGGTAGAAGTAATGAATCCCAACGCGCTCTGTGGGTTGGGGCAAGAATAATAGGGCCTGTGCGAGGTAGATTTTCTTTACCGGTAATTCGAACTTGCCGAAAAAATAAAGGCAAAAGAAGATTACGCCCTAGGATGTAGGCAATGGTGCTCAGCCAAGGAGAAACATTGTAATTTATTCTGGAAAGATTATTCCGTAATGGCTTTTGTTCGGGGACATGGGATAAAGAGTAAAAATCTATCATCTTGGTAGCTGCTGATTGGAAATTCGTATGTGATTAAATCTTCATTAGTAACACCGTAGATTTTCTTTACTCACTTGTGTGATACTAGCGGGACAGTTTTGTCTCTGTCCTTACAGTTTTTTTTTCGTTCTTCGAGCAGCAAACCAAGTTTGTAATTGTTGCCGGCAATCAGCCTCTAAAACTCCTCCAATAACCTGCAAATTGTGATTAGAGGCCGCACTATCGGGAATATTCATTGTGGTTCGAATCGCCCCAGTTTTTGGATCGTCGACTCCGTATACCAAAAGTTTTAAACGTGATTGTACTATAGCGCCAGCACACATCGGACAAGGTTCCAAGGTCACATAAAGAGTGCAGTCCTGCAAACGCCAATTTTGCAAACTTTGGGTTGCTGTTTTGATGGCGATAATTTCCGCATGACCCGTAGGGTCGTGGTCTCTTTGTTTTCTATTACCTGCTTCTGCAATTACATTTTCAAATGAATCAATAATCACAGCGCCAACAGGAACTTCACCGCAATTACCTGCAGCCTCAGCTACTTCTAATGCACGGCTCATCCATTTCCGATGTATAAGATATTCTGAATAATCGAATAACATATTTAAAGTGGGAGAACAGTGATTCGAATGTCGGAATAATGTAGCAAGACAATTTAAGGTTTACCCTAGAAAATTTACGCTTAGAGAAAAAATATATGGGATAGCCTAGTTTGCCATCCCACAAAAAGAAGATTTTATCCAGAATATATTTTTTTAAAGCGATCTACATTGGTGATTTTGCTAATATTGTGTCAAGTTGGCTTTGACTATCCAGTTGATACAAATCGTCGCAACCACCTATATGCTGATTATTAATAAAAATCTGCGGTACCGTGCGACGCCCATTAGCGCGCTCCGACATTTTATTCCTTGCCTCAGTATTACCGTCAATTTTATATTCAGTAAACTTTACGCCTTTCCACCACAACAGCATTTTTGCACGGATGCAATAAGGACAAGTTTGCCAAGTGTAGATTTCAACATTTGCTTTAATACGTTTGGGATCTCTTCCTAGCAATGGATTCAGAAATTCAAGCATCTTAAAAAATATAATATTGGAACCATATTTTCTTTAGCCTAGCAGTAGAAAGCTCGGTGTATCTTAAGTTTCTGGTAGCCTAGGTGGAATTAATAAATTCCAAGAAAGCATAATTCTTCAAAGGAGAAGTTTAGATGTGATTCTGGTGACTAGGTTTAGATGTGATTCTGGTGACTAGAATTACTAAAATAAATATCTCCTGTACTCCTTTCTACATTCCCGCAAAATATACACAGTTATTGTCGAAAAATGTAGTTAATTGCCAGTATTTAGCAGCAAAACTTAACACGACACGAGTGTTAACTATTTTCCATAGGTATACTTGCTTTGGTAGACTTGAAAACTGAAAAGGTTATTCGCAAACAACGCAGAATCAAGCTATCGAGAGGGCAGACTTCGTGGAAAATACTCTGGGATTAGAGATCATTGAGGTAGTAGAACAAGCAGCGATTGCATCTTCGCGCTGGATGGGTAAAGGTGAAAAAAATACCGCCGATCAAGTTGCTGTAGAAGCAATGCGGGAGCGAATGAATAAAATTCATATGCGCGGACGTATTGTAATTGGTGAAGGAGAACGGGACGATGCACCCATGCTCTATATTGGCGAAGAAGTCGGTATTTGCGCCAGACCTGATGCCAAAGATTTCTGTAACCCAGAAGAATTAGTTGAAATTGATATTGCAGTCGATCCATGTGAAGGCACCAACTTGGTAGCCTATGGTCAAAATGGTTCTATGGCTGTTTTAGCAATTTCAGAAAAAGGTGGTTTATTTGCTGCACCTGACTTTTACATGAAAAAATTAGCGGCTCCAGCGCCGGCAAAAAATCATGTAGATATTAATAAGTCTGCCACCGAAAATTTAAAAATTCTTTCCGAGTGCTTAAATCGTTCGGTTGAGGAATTGGTAGTAGTGGTAATGGATCGTCCCCGCCACAAAGAACTGATTCAAGAAATTCGTAGCTGTGGAGCAAGGGTACGCTTGATCAGTGATGGAGATGTTTCCGCTGCAATTTCTTGTGCTTTTGAAGGTACCAATATCCATGCACTTATGGGAATTGGTGCAGCACCTGAAGGCGTGATTTCCGCTGCTGCAATGCGTTGTTTGGGCGGACATTTCCAAGGACAATTAATATACGATCCTGAAATAGTAAAAACAGGTTTAATTGGGGAGAGCAAAGAAAGTAATCTTGCTCGCCTCAAAGAAATGGGTATTAATGACCCCGATAAGACTTATAATGCCGAAGAACTAGCTTGTGGAGAAACCGTATTGTTTGCAGCTTGCGGTATTACTCCCGGTACCTTGATGGAAGGGGTTCGCTTTTTCCATGGTGGTGCAAGAACTCAAAGCTTAGTAATTTCCAGTCAATCCAAAACTGCCCGTTTTGTTGATACTGTTCATATGTTCGGTGAGCCTCAACGCTTACAACTTAAATAATATTAGGGCATAGGGGATGGGGCATAGATCTGTAGATCGTGGGGATTGGGAAATAAGATAAATCAATACTCTTAGTTCCCAACCCCCATCCCCAATCCCGAGACCCAATACCCAATCCCCAATTAGTTATTAAAAGTTTAAAAGATGAATATAGTAGTTATTGGGTTGAGCCATAAAACAGCACCTGTGGAAGTTAGGGAAAAATTGAGCATCCCAGAGCCACAAGTAGAAAGTGCAATTGCAAATTTATTAAGTTATGCAAATATTGATGAAGTTGCAATCCTTAGTACTTGTAACCGTTTAGAGATTTACATTGTTTCTTCTGAAACTGAGCAGGGGCTGCGAGAAGTTACTCAATTTCTTTCCGAACACAGTAAATTACCCATTCCTTCTCTGAGACCTCATTTATTTGTCTTATTGCACCAAGATGCGGTTATGCATCTAATGCGAGTATCTGCAGGGTTGGATAGCTTGGTACTAGGAGAGGGACAAATCTTAGCCCAAGTCAAGAATACTCATAAACTGGGACAACAGTACCAAGGTATTAAAACTATTTTGAATCGATTGTTCAAACAAGCTATCACTGCTGGTAAGCGGGTACGTACTGAAACCAGTATTGGTACGGGTGCAGTTTCCATTAGTTCTGCAGCAGTGGAATTAGCACAGATGAAATTGAACAGTTTGAATGGTTGTAGAGTAGCAATTCTCGGTGCTGGTAAAATGTCGAGGCTGCTAGTGCAACATTTAGTATCAAAAGGTGCTACAGAAATTTCTATTATAAATCGTTCTTTAGGAAGAGCTGAAAAACTGGCAAAACAATTTGCTGAGTACGAAATCAGGACTCATCTTCTAGCGGATATGATGTCAGTTATTAGTGAGAGTAATTTAGTATTTACCAGTACTTCGGCGACTGAACCAATTCTGGATCGCGTTGGATTAGAACCAGTAGTAAAATCCGATAGTTCGTTAATGTTAATTGATATTTCCGTTCCGCGAAATATTCATGCAAATGTTAATGAGATAGAGAAGGTACAGGCTTTTAATGTTGATGACTTAAAAGCAGTGGTAGCCCAAAATCAAGAAAGTCGTCGCCAAATAGCTCAAGAAGCTGAAGGACTTTTGGAAGATGAGTCAATGACCTTTGATATTTGGTTGCGTAGCTTGGAAACTGTTTCTACTATTAGCAGTTTGCGAAATAAAATAGAAACAATCCGCAAACAAGAATTAGAGAAAGCTTTATCAAGGTTGGGTTCAGAGTTTGCTGATAAGCACCAAGAAGTTATAGAAGCTTTAACTCGAGGTATTGTTAATAAAATTTTGCATGACCCAATGGTACAGTTGAGGGCACAGCAAGATGTAGAAGCAAGAGAAAATTGCATGCAAACTCTACAAACGCTATTTAATCTCGATGCGGAGAAAATATTTAATTAGAAAATAGCTTCATTGAAAATAGCTAATTGTCATCAGTTTACCTTATATTATTCCAGGGTAAGTATCAAAAATACTTAAATACTGTACAGCGATCGATAATACAGTCTTAGCAAATCCTTGATCGCTGACAACTGATAACTGTATTCCGTAAGAGCATGGCGTCAGCCGCCGCCATAAACTGTTAGTAAAGCGTGCGCGGTCTAGCGTAAGCGTACTGTAAGTATTGCGCATTAACTGTCAACTGATAACTAAACTTCAATCCACTTACGTAGCAAGTTCGCATGAGTTTTGGCTGCTATGTCAAACTCTGCTGTCTTACCATATTTGTGATACATGGCTTGCTTAAGGGTATCCAAATCAAATAAAATTTCTCTCTCGTGAACATCGCGAACGTAACTTTGCACCCAACTCACTGCAGCTAATCTTTTCCCTTCTGTGACTGTTGCTACTCTATGTAAAGTTGTGGAAGGGTAAACAACCATTCCTCCTGCTTCTAGTTTAAAGTTTTGCTCTCCCAAACTAGTATCGATTACTAGTGCTCCACCACAATAATCATTGGGAGAATTCAGAAATAAAGTAAAAGATATATCGGAACGCATGGGATTTTCACCTCCCATTAATGCATTATCAGTATGAGCACCATAATACATTCCCGTCTCATAGCAACTAATAATCATCGGGCGAATGATTTTTGGTTGTACTGCAGCTTGAAACAGCCTATTATTTTTTAGCGCTTGGGCTATGATACTTCTTACTTCTTTTGTTGTTGTAGCCTTTGATGACAGCTGAGTATTATTTTTTACTTTCTTGGCGAACCATCCAGCTGTTATTTTACCATCTACGAATTCAGCATCTTTAAGATAAGAGTTAATAAAATTTAACTCATCAGAACTTAGAACATTTTCAATACAAAGAATCATTGGATTTCAATCAAGCAATTCAAATATCTTATGATTTATATTTCCGTTAAATATGTGTAGCGCCATGAAATATTGGAGATCATTCCACAGAAAGTGAATATCCAAAATTAAGGTATTTTTGTAATCTTTCCAATGAAATAGATTTATATCAATTAAATCTCTGTAAGCAGGGCAATAATATCAATTCGGCAAAGGATAATAATCAAAGAAAAGGATAATAAAAATAATAGCTTGTAAAAGCCCTCCAATATTTAGGAGGGTTTAGGAGGGGAGAAAATTTTGAATAGACTTTGATTATCTCATATAAAAAGGTTTAAGCCCGAAAAGATTAGCCTTCGCCACCTTCTCCTCCACCTTCGCCACCTTCTCCTCCACCTTCGCCACCTTCTCCGCCTTCAGCAGGTGATGCAGGTTCAGCTTGTTCCGTTTTAGGGGCTTTGTCACCTTCTTTTGCTCCTTCTTCACTACCACCTTCAGTTGCTGGACCACATGCAGCTACAGATGCAGCTAGACCCATAGCTAAAAATAACGCAATAGTTTTTGAACCCATATTAATACTCTTCTCTAAATACACTCACAGTTAATATCAGTTAATAGATTTCGCAATTCAAATGAATACGTACTACCTACTATCTGTTATTTATTGCAAATGATTCTACATTGCTTCAGAGACTTTTTGCAAGTAAAAGTTATCACTACAACCACAAGCTTGAAAAATACTTTTATGTTACAACCCTAGAAGTATTAACAACTAAATAAACAAGCATATTTTTTACAAAAATAACCACTTCATCGAAACAGCAAAAATACATCTAACTCAAGTTAAATTTACCCTTGTAATCTCAAGAGTTTCAATGATATTTGCAAATCGTTTTGATGTTTTTTCTGCCAATTTCGGCAATTCTAACTTCTAATTCATAAAACTCACACAATATAAAATAAAATATAAAATATTTGTGTAAAAATATTTTTTTGATTCATCTAGTATCAAGACAAGAGATACATTTGTAACACATAATCTTTTTAAGATAATACTTAGTAAATGTAAAAATAAACACTTGTAATCAGCAGTACTGAAAATATTACAATTAGCAACTAGTCAAATAATCTTGTTAATCCTGTAATGTATTACGTCTGGGCGCTCGTTTTTATGCGATCGCATTGGTGAAAATTGTAAACGTAACAACACTTGCAAACAGTGCATAGTATTTAATACAAAATTAAAGCCTGAAGAAGATTTCCTGCAACTTTATGTGAAGTTTCTATAAATAGGTAAATAGCAGATATTTATAATATTTTCAAGTATAGGTAAGGAAAAGATAGAGATAACTCTACCTTCTCCAAATTATCAACGGATCCGCTTTCGTTCCGTAAGTCCCGTAGGTTTCAAATCTCAAGTGAGATTGGTAGATAATCTTAGCTAATTTTAGCCTTCACCACCTTCGCCACCTTCTTCGCCTTCAACTTCTGTAAATTCTTCGCCACCTTCAGCTTCTGTAGCTTCTTCATCACCTTCAGCTTCTGTAGCTTCTTCGCCACCTTCACCACCTTCACCACCTTCAGCTTCGAGTGTTTCTGTTTGTTCAGTTGTTGTTTCGTTGTTTTCGGTTCCTTGCTCTCCTTCTCCAGTGGTACCACAAGCAGCAGCAGTAACGGTCAAACCTAACGCCAAAAATGTAGCAATAATTTTGGAACTCATTGATATACTCCTCACTGAATGTAATTAAAGTTTGTTGTTTATTTTTTGCCTCAGTTAAAATTCACTCAATCTAAAATTTGCACAAACTCAGTAATTACCTCTTCAAATATGGGGTTTTAAATAATAGAAATCTCGACACTTTAATTTCCCTATTCGAAGAAGATAATATTTCTAATAGTTTGTGGTAATTCTTTTAGATTTCAGCCTAATTTACGAACTGAATTTTACTAGTCAGGCAAAACTAATATACTTTTACCTTTTTAAATTGATTTTCATCAAGAAATACAGAACACATTTATGATTTATTAATCAGGAAATTCACATTAAGTAAATACTTTTAATACATAAAAATTACATATAAATATATTAATTAATATGCCGACAATGAAGATTATAATTTATGAATTAATTGCTCTATTGAAAAAGTATTATTATTCATCTTCATAAATATAAAAGTTGTATAGATGCTTAGGTATTATTAATAATCTTAAATGTAATTTACTTTTACTTATATGCTATTCCATAACTAAAATAGGTTTATAATAACTTCAAAGAGAATTAAATAAAAAATAATTCTCATTAAAGATCTAGTTGTCGCTGCAAAATGTCAATGCCTCGTGCGTTAAGTAGAAAACTGTATCGAATAGTTTTACAGTTATTGGGAGTGTGGCTGGCTTTTGATTTAATTTCCCGCCTAGCTGCAGAAATTTTCTGGTTTGATGAAATAGGATATTTATCTACATGGGCAACACGCTTAGCGACTCAAATCGGATTATGGATATTTAGCTTTCTTATCACATTAATTTTTCTACTCTTTAACTTGAGAGTAGCCAAAAATGCTAAAAGTTTATCCCGCAATCCTTATTTTGTCTCCAAACGTTTTCTCCCTCGGCGTTGGAAAAAAGCTAAACCAGAAATTTTCACGACATCAAAGTATGGTTTTACTTTACGCTTGTTGTTACCTGTTGTAATTGTATTAAGTCTATTAGGAGGAATAATAGTAGTCTATTATGGTCAAGAAGCGTTAAAAATTTGGTATCCTCAAATCCAATTACCTTCTTTTACATTACAATTACCTACAACCTGGACATTATTTCTACAGTTATTTAATTTGCAGAATGTTTTGATCCCAATTCTACAATTAATTTTACTTTTGGGATTAACCATTGCAATCTTGGGTTATCCACACTATTACTTAAAAATTACATCTTTCCTCATCAGTTCATTTATAGGTTTTTTAGTATCAGCAAACTGGAATAAAATTTTAGAGTATTTTAATTCTACTAATTTCGAACGTACAGATAATTTATTCGGTAGAGATATTAGCTTTTATGTTTTCTCATTACCAGTTTGGGAATTATTAGATTTTTGTTTTATTGGAGTATTAAGCTACAGTCTAGTAGCAGTTACTTTAACATATCTGCGATCAACAGACACCATATCTGAAGGGAGATTTGCGGGCTTTTCCTTATTACAGCGCCTCCACATTAATGCGTTAGTTAGTTTATTCATGTTAGGGATTGCTCTGCGCTATTGGCTCTTACGTTACAAGTTACTTTATTCAACCCGTGGTATTAATTATGGTGCTAGCTATACTGATATTACAGTTGAGTTACCTATATATACTGGTTTAAGTCTTTTTGCTATAGTCATGTCCATTTATTTGGTATGGCGAATTATTTTATTGTTTCGAGTATCACAAATTAATCCTGAGTCAGTACCCCATGCTCGTCAGTTGGTATATGCAATCGGAATATTTCTCATAGTAGCAACTATATCAAGCAAAATGTTGCCTGCTGTTGTGCAGCAGTTTATCGTCAAA
This sequence comes from Mastigocoleus sp. MO_188.B34, assembly GCF_030065675.1. GTDB lineage: Bacteria > Cyanobacteriota > Cyanobacteriia > Cyanobacteriales > Nostocaceae > Mastigocoleus. Next base: position 110,515 of record NZ_JASJDK010000001.1, read on the forward strand.
CCAAATGAATTAGCACGAGAACGTCCTTTTATCAGGCGTACTATTGAACTGACCCGTAGAGCATTTAATTTAGATTCCATAGAAGTTAAAACTTTCGATCCTCAAGGAAAGTTGACTTTGGAAGACTTACAAGAAAATGATTTAACGATTAGTAACATTAGGTTATGGGACACCCGTCCACTGCTACAAACTAACCGTCAACTACAACAAATACGACCTTACTACAAGTTCCCCGATGCTGATATAGATCGTTATACCTTAAGAAAAGAAGAAGGAACGGGTAGCGAGAAACAACAGACTATCATCGCAGCACGGGAACTAGATTATTCCGGAGTTCCACAACAAGCGAAAACTTGGGTTAACGAACATTTATTTTATACCCATGGCTATGGCTTTACCCTTTCCCCTGTGAATGAAGTCATTCCTGGAGGGTTACCAAAATATTACGTTAAAGATATTGGCGTTGAGAATAAAGGTACTCCAAGTTCTTTACAGATTGCCAAGAGAATTCGTGCCAGTGTTCCCATCGGTCAACCACGAATTTATTATGGTGAAATTGCTAATACGTATGTAATGACTGGTACAAAAACTGAAGAGTTTGACTACCCAAAAGGTAATGAAAACGCCTATAACGTTTATGATGGGCGTGGCGGTATCCCTATTGGTTCGATGTGGCGGCGTTTGTTATTTGCCCAATATCTCAAAGATTGGCAAATGTTATTTACACGCAGCTTTAAATCGGAAACAAAACTTCTATTTCGCCGTAACATCAAAGAGCGGGTAAGAGCAATTGCGCCTTTTCTACGCTATGACAAGAATCCGTATTTAGTCGTTGCTAATGGAAATGCAACTAATAAGAAAGGAGAAGGAACTTATCTTTACTGGGTGCTTGATGCTTATACAGTTAGCGATCGCTACCCCTATTCCGATCCAGGTCAAAATGATTTCAATTACGTTCGCAATTCAGTCAAAGTAATTATTGATGCCTATAACGGTACAGTAGATTTCTACGTTGCAGACGATACAGATCCAATTATTAATACATTTAAAGCTATTTTCCCCAATCTTTTAAAACCTTTAGATAGTATGCCTGTTCCTCTGAGAGCTCACTTACGTTATCCAGTAGACTTATTTTCTATTCAGTCGGAACGCTTACTGGAATATCATATGACACAGGAACAAGTTTTTTATAATCGTGAAGACCTGTGGAAAATACCTAAAGAAGTATATGGCAGAGAGGCACGTCCAGTAAAGCCATATTATCTAATCATGAAATTGCCCACTGCTAAGAATGAAGAATTTATTTTGATGCAACCTTTTACTCCTACTCAACGGGAAAATTTAATTGCTTGGTTAGCAGCCCGTTCGGATGGTCAACAGTACGGTAAATTGTTGCTTTACGAATTTCCCAAACAGAGACTTGTTTATGGACAAAAACAAATCGAAGCTTTAATTAATCAAAATCCAGAAATATCCCGACAAATTACTCTTTGGAATCGCGAGGGTTCCCGAGCAATTCAAGGAAATCTACTAGTTATACCTATTGAGCAGTCATTACTATATGTTGAACCACTTTATTTGGAAGCAGAAAGAAATAGTTTGCCAACTTTGATACGAGTAATTATTTTTTATGAAAATAAGATTGTCATGGAAGAAAGTTTAGAAAAGGCAATCAAAAAAATATTCGATCCAAAATACAATACGACAGGTCTAAAAGAAAATCTCATTCCTCCGATAAATATTGCAGTACCGACAATTGATACTACTAATCCTGAAGAGTAAATCCCTAATTAAAAATAAAGAATACAACCATTACTGTTATCTGGATTTAAATTACAATCTTAGGTCTAGACGTAATATGTTGGCTTAAAATCAAAGTCTTAGGATTGCTAATAATGTGATTAAGCATAACTTATCGGTTCAAATAAAATTGATTTTTCATCATTTTTGTTATTTGATGAATCGCCCCAGGTGGGCGTGAGATAATATCTATATCTTCCACTCCGGACGTTTAAAAAATGCGAGTCGTGAAAATTCCACGTACAACGACAGCTGCATAATTAATATTTCTATTGCAAATCAATTCATTCAGAGCAAGTTTCCATAGCCGTTAACTACAGTTTTATTCAATTCCTGATTAATCTTTCAACTAATTAGAGGTTTTCTGTCGCACAAGAGGAGCAAAATATGAAAAATAACTTAAGAAAAAGTAGTTTAGTTAGCTAAACCTTACAAAATTAATATAAATTAATAATTTGTAATTTGTAATAATTTGTAATTTGAACTCCGATTTGATTCGCTTACGAAAACTAGCTGCAAACACAGTACATAATGTTATCGCAGAATTGTGCCCTAGGTACACTCTATTTACTCCTACACAAATTTACTCCGCTCAAACCACAAGGGAAAAACCTGTAAAAGCTCGTGTGGAGTAATCTCTTCTGTCTTCCTAAAAGTCAAGAAGTAAAAAAATTTTATGCCTAAGTTCTTAGGCTGTTGAACTGTACATTGTTAACTTACATTCGCTGTACCAATCAAGAAGGGTATGCTGCACCAAAAATGAGCAGCACACCTATTTGATTCAGCTCTAATTAGATTCAAATCTAATCCGATTATAACAAGTTATGACGAAAGAGCAATTTCAAACCTTGTTACGTTTTTTCAAAGTTATGGGGGACGAAAGTCGATTGAAAATTGTAGGTATTTTGGCAAATCAAGAGTGCAGTGTTGAAGAACTTGCAGCATTATTGCAACTCAAAGAGCCGACAGTATCTCATCATCTATCAAAACTCAAACAACTCAATTTAGTGACTATGCGTCCTGAGGGAAACACTCATCTGTATCAGCTAGACAACCAAACTTTGTCAACTATCAGTAGAGATGTATTTGTCCCGGAAAAAATAGCATCTTTAGTAGTGGATATAGATAAAAAAGCTTGGGAAAGTAAAGTACTTAGAAGTTATTTAGTGGAAGAAGAAAAAAGTGTAAGCAATCAAAATAATAAACAACAACTAAAAGATATTCCTGCTAGTCGTAAGAAACGTCTAGTGATTCTTAAGTGGTTGGTAAATAAGTTTGAAGTGGGTGTCAAATATCCAGAAAGTACAGTTGATGAGATTCTTAAACATTATTATCCTGATAGCACAATTATTAAAGAAGAGTTAATTGCTAACAATCTGATGCAAAGAGAAAGAGAAAGTATGATTTATTGGCGTGCTTGATTAATTGGTAAAACTAATAAATAAAACTAGTTACTAAAACAAAATATATAATTTATTTATACTGAATTATTAGTGAGTTTTCCATAGTAGCTTTCCCTGTGATTTGAGATTGGATACCACCAATTTTAATTACTCAAAAGAGAATAGTTCTAGTTTTGCAGCTGCACAATTGTACAACAAAATTTCAAGTTCACATTATTAGAGTCATATGGTACTAAAATACTCTTATTAATTACGTCTAATCAAACATTATGATCGATTAGCAATAAAACAAAATCAAAATATTTAGGGATTGGTCGGATACCAATATCTTTTACATATGTACCCCCCAATCCCTTATCTTATAGTAACTAAGCTGCGCTATAGTTGGGTAATAAAGGTAATTTAAAACCCTAAACCCAGGTGTTTTGCACTTTCATAGTGGTTTCAATCAAGCCCTGGCTTCATTTAAACGAGTTGTATATATTGCCAGATCTGTTGCTACCTTATTCGATAAGAAATACCCCCCTAATAAATTAGGAAATGCCATAGCTAGAAAAGTAACATCACTGAAATCAAGTACTGATTGGGGCTTGGTAACTGAACCAACAAACACAGCTGCTAAAAATAATATTTTATAAATAATCAAACTACGTTCGCCAAAAAGGTATTCCCAAGCTCTTTCCCCGTAATAACTCCAGGAAATCATTGTGGAAAAAGCAAATAAAAATACTGACAAAGAAAGTAGTATCGGGAACCAACTAATTGCTGTCCCAAAAGCTACAGATGTAAGGGCTGCTCCTTCAGAACCTTTTACAAGTTCCGCATATCGAGGATCGTTGTAGACACCAGTGATTATAATAACTAAAGCTGTCATATTGCATATCACTACTGTATCGATAAATGGTTCTAGCAATGCAACCAAGCCTTCTTTGATTGGTTTGTCTGTTTTTGCTGCTGAATGAGCGATCGCAGCGGAACCAATTCCTGCTTCGTTAGAAAATGCTGAACGTCTTAAGCCCTGTACAATTACACCAATAATTCCTCCTTCCACTGCAGTTGGAGTAAAAGCTTCTCGGAAAATTGTTCCAACGGCTGTGGGAACTTGAGAAAAATTAGTTACAAGAATCCAGAGAGCAGCAACCACATAAATAATGGACATTACTGGTACTACCGTACCTGCAACCTGACCGATACGACGGATACCGCCGATGATTACTAAAGCAACTAAAAAAGCCAGAACTAAGCCATAAATCCAAGCATAATTGGCGAAGAAAGGAAATACTTCTTTGACAGCACCATAGGATTGATTTGCTTGAAACATGTTTGCACCACCGAAGGCTCCAAGTATGCAAAATACAGCAAAAAAGATTGCTAATACTCTACCCAATGATCTAAACCCTATTTCAGTAAGCCCCTTGGATAGATAGTACATCGGTCCACCAGCAACTCTACCATCAGGCTTGATAATACGATACTTTTGACCGAGTGTTGCTTCAACAAATTTACTTGTCATTCCCAACAAACCAGCAATAGTCATCCATAAAGAAGCACCAGGTCCACCGACACTAACAGCAATTGCAACACCAGCAATATTTCCCAGACCGATGGTTGCACTTAAAGCTGCAGCTAGAGCTTGGAAATGGGATACTTCTCCTGGAGCGTTGGGGTCATCATATTTTCCTCGAACAATATCAATTGCATGTCCAAACATGCGAACATTGACAAATCCCATACGGAGAGTAAAAAATATTGCTCCACAAATTAACCATAAGACAATTAAAGGAAAGCCATAAACACTGAAAAAGAGAAAACTAGCTATTATTGTTGTGATTTGAGTAAAACTATCATCAATACCTTTTAGTAATGGATGACCCACTGCCTCATCAGCAGCAAGTACTACAGTGGGAATAAAGCATAAAAATATACTTAAAAACCAAATACGTTGAATTGCAGATTTTGACATTTACTAAATTTCTCCGAGAATGAAGCAGATAAATGGCATTTCGTTTATGCACAGTACCTTAAGGCGTAGGTTATAAACAAGTTTCTTTATACACAAGGTGAATACAAGGACTTAAGTCATTTGATTTTGCTGTGAAAAAGTTAGTTTTAAAACTCTTTAGGTAGTTTGATGTGATAATTACCTATGACATACAAAATTTATGTAATTGTTTAAAAAATTTAAAGGTTGCTGGACAGTGGAGATTGGAAATTTTGGGGAGTGTGGGAGGTAGGGAATGATAGATTTTCCTACCCTTAGTTTTTACTCCCAATCTCTCAAACTTATTTGGGAACACTAGGTAGAGAATGATTCCCATAAGAGGTAGTAAATTGCTACGACAGAAAATCCATAAACTAATCGATGGTTTAAATGAAGAAGAGCTTGAAAAAGTCTGGCATTTTGTCTATGCCTTACATTGCGACCTATACATGATCGAAGCAATAGAAAAAGCAAAGGATTTACAACAGCCCTGGAATATTTTAAGCCATGAAGAAGCGGTACGAAGGTTATTGTTTTAACGGTTAAAAAATGGTTTTTACCTTCTCATACCAAGGATATTTTCCTTAATAGATCTATTTTTAATGAGTAATTATTACTATTAATATTAGGATTTTCCAAAAGCTATACTAAGCTTGTCAAGCTTAAGAATATACATACTTGCACCAAAAGCTACCTATCTATACCTTGTGTTTATTCCCTTAGTTAGTATCTTGATGGAACTCACTCAATTGAGCGTAAAGAAGCATAAGTTTGATGAGGCAATACCTAGTTCATATTAAGTATTGTGATTATGGAAATGCGCTATACCCAGTCTTTTTTAAAAGACTTGCGAAAATTACAACCAGCTAATTACCAAAAAATATATGATTTTGTGTTTGTAGATTTTACTAAACATTTGCCTTTACACTCCTTACCAGAATTTAGACAGCTAGACTCTGAAGGGATTTTTTATCGCTTTACCTTTGAAGGATATTTAATAGGTATTGAAGTGAAAGGTGAAATTATTAAGTTTTTGCGAGCGATCGCGATCCCAGATATTTAAAAAGAGCAACATAAGCAAGACTTAAAACTGTATAAGATGACAAAGAATTCCTTGGGCCTTACCTTAGACTTGTTTGTGAAAACTGTTTTATTTGAGATTTCCCTATGGATGCTACCGCACTTTGGCAGCGCTACCAGGAATGGTTGTATTTCCACGAAGAATTGGGATTTTATCTAGACGTCAGCCGAATGCGGTTTGATGATGCTTTTGTGGAGGCGCTGCAACCTAAATTTGATAAAGCTTTTAAGGATATGGCGGAATTAGAGAAAGGAGCGATCGCCAATCCAGATGAAAATCGTATGGTTGGTCACTACTGGTTGCGAAATCCAGATCTTGCTCCTTCTCCAGAAGTGACTCAAGAAATTGTTAGTATAGTTGAACACATTGAAGTGTTCGCGGAGAAAGTTCATACAGGAGGTATTCATCCCCCGAAAGCTCCACGCTTCACTGATGTTATTTCTATTGGTATTGGCGGTTCTGCTCTTGGACCTCAATTTGTCGCTCAAGCTTTAGCTCCAGATTTTCCTCCTTTAGCGATTCACTTTATTGACAATTCCGATCCTGCAGGAATAGATCGTGTTTTGACTCAACTGCGAAATCGCTTATCAAGTACTTTGGTTCTGGTTATATCCAAGTCTGGCGGTACTCCAGAACCACGTAATGGGATGAAGGAAGTTAAAACAGCTTACTCCGGACAAAATTTGGATTTTGCTAAATATGCTGTTGCAATTACTATGCCCGGTAGTAAGTTAGATAAACTTGCTGAGTCAGAACAATGGTTGGCGCGGTTTTCCATGTATGACTGGGTTGGTGGACGTACCTCGGAAATGTCTACTGTTGGTTTAGTACCTGCAGCACTCCAAGGAATTGACATTCGCGCTATGTTAGAAGGCGCAAAAATCATGGATGATGCAACCCGCATCCCAAGCATTAAGAGTAACCCAGCAGCACTTTTAGCCCTATCTTGGTACTTTTCTGGGAACGGAAAGGGTGAAAAAGATATGGTTGTTTTACCTTATAAAGACAGTTTGCTTCTCTTCAGCCGTTACTTACAGCAATTGGTAATGGAATCTTTGGGTAAAGAAAAAGATTTGGATGGCAACATTGCTCATCAAGGAATTGCTGTTTATGGAAATAAAGGTTCTACCGACCAACACGCTTACGTTCAACAATTACGGGAGGGTGTACCAAATTTCTTTGCTACATTTATTGAGGTTTTAGAGGACCGCAAAGGAACGTCTGTAGAAGTTGAAGCAGGAATAACCTCGGGAGATTATCTGTCTGGTTTTCTTCAAGGAACTCGACAAGCACTTTATGAAAACCAACGCGATTCAATTGTAGTAACTATTTCTCAAGTGAATTCTCGCACTGTAGGGGCATTAATTGCTTTATACGAACGTGCTGTTGGTTTCTATGCCAGCCTGGTTAATATTAATGCCTATCATCAACCAGGAGTAGAAGCAGGGAAAAAAGCTGCTGCTGCTGTTTTAGAATTACAAAAAAAGGTTGTGGAAATATTACAAGCACAATCCAATTCTTTATCTTTAGAAGAATTAGCCCAAAAGGCCAACGAACCAGATAAAGTCGAATCAATATATACGATATTGCGTCACCTTCATGCAAATGGGCGTGGTGTAGTTTTGGAAGGTAATTTTGCCCAGCCCAACAGTTTAAAAGTTTCTTTGAACTGATATATGGAGTGAACACATACCATTAATTGGTATATTTTGTTGCAAATGCAACATTTTTTTATTGTTTAGCAGCTTAGATTGGAGTAATACTACGGTTGTAGTAAAACTCCAATCTTTATTTTTGGGATATTGTGATGAATGAAACCAAAAAAGATAAAGCGAGAACAGTTGAAATCCGTCAATTAGAATCAATCAAAGGGGGAATGGCTGAGTTTTTTACACCCCAAGCCAGTCATGAAACAGTACTGGTACAAATTCCTCCCCAAACTGTAGACGATTTATTTGTTCATAAAACTCAAACCGATCAATTACTTGTAGTTAGAGGACGGTTTGTACTTGTAACATTAATTAACAAAAAATATCAATACATTCCTTTAAGTGAAGATAACCCTGCCGTAATTATTATCCCACCGGGAGTTCTTCATGGTGCAATTAACTTGAGTAATGAACCCTGTGTAGTAGTAAATGCTGTTTTGCGTCACAAACCATCCCACAAGATGGATTACATCACTCGTGGGCGACCATTACCCTACGATCTAACAGCAGCAGAAGCAGCACTGAAAAACTTAGATATAACAACGCCACACATTAAAGTCATAGCCGATTGCTAGCAGAGGTTTGGAATTATTCCTGTGTTTTGAAATTCTGTTGCCCTGTAAGGACGGGGCTTTAAACCCAGTTTTCCTGGTAAATATTTCCCTAGTAACTATGTAGAAACTTCTGTTATTTTGTGCAAACTAAAAAGTTGCTTCCATATCCTCTTTCCAGTAATGGTGAGGGGAATTTCAATAAAGCTCTGAGAAACTGCTTTTAACTTTGAGTTTCGACTTCCAAGTGCAAAGCTGAAAATGTTTGGCGTCTGAGAAAACTATTTTAATTATAATCTTAGCTTGATTTTTCTAGAAAATAATCTAGATAATTTTTCATAAAGAACGGCTAATGTGAATTAAATTCAGCCTTGCAATATCAAGGATTTCAAGAACCGGCTTAAATCATGTTTGTGATGATTCTCACAATTTACGTTATTTCAGTTTCTAATTCGCATAAGGCGTAAAAGATAAATTATTTATTTTTCTGATGTAATTTTCTGATGTCATGTATAATTATTGAATAAGATTTAAATTTTAAGAAACACTACTATACCTAAAGTAATCAGGTAACAATTTTAATTCAAAGTGCTTTCTGGTATAACAATCGATAATAAAAGCAGATTCAGTAAGTAACTAAATCTGCACTGTATATTTATATCGATATTGGTAAATGCTTTTTCGTCTGTTGTACATAGTCATCCTGGAAATTACTAATTTCCAGTTGCCCAACATTTTTTAGTATTTTGAGTAGCCACCACTCCCACCTTTTCCCCAGTTATCACCACCAGAGCGGTAATTAGATTTTTCTTCTCTGGGTCTGGCTTTATTTACTTTCATTTGACGACCCATCCATTCGGCTCCGTCTAAAGCTTCGATGGCAGCACTCTCATCTGTCTCCGATTCCATTTCTACAAAACCAAAACCGCGCGAACGACCAGTTTCCCGATCTAGGGGAATCTGTGCTCGCTTTACAGTGCCGTATTCAGAAAATACTTTGTTTAGGTCTTCTTCTGTAACGCTGTAGGATAGGTTACCTACGTAAATTGACATGAAAATCTCCGGAATCAAACTAACTCGAGATGTTGATTCGGAGAGACGCTTGTAATTTTTAATCAAAACAAGAAAAGTATCACCGAACTAACTTCTCCTGAATTATCCTAGCACAACTTCTTTAGAGTCAGAGCAGGTGCAACATACCCTTATTAATTTAGGAAAATATATGTATTTTAAGTATGTTTACTGATTTGTCCCAAGCACTAAGTTTCTTTTTCTGTTTTGATTATTTTTATCTTTTGACTATATAATTCAATTTTTAGATAACCGATAATCCTACTCTTCCTAGTGATTGATTTTTTCTCTTACTTAGTAAGTAAAATACGATATTTTTAATTAGATAATCATAACTTTCAATAAAAAAATAGATATACATAGTTACAATAATGCTAATGATTATGACTCCACACGCTCTAATTAAGTTATTGCTTTGGCTTTACATGAGAGTCCTCCAAGAGAAATATCTTTACATTAGAGAATTCATCTTCCAATATAAGATTTTTTCTTTTTAACTTTACTCCTAAGAAATAAAAAGAGATATTTTAGATATAGGTTTTTTGGATATAAGATTTTAGATATAAGATTTTGGATATATTGGATATAAGATTTTGGATATATTGGATATTAAATTATGATTCAAGTTATGTTTAAAATTACTGACTTTTTCTCAAGAATTATTTTGTAGTGAATAAAATGTGATTATCATTAACTAAACTTCGATTATTTTTAGTCTAGCGGAAATACTTAAACCATTATCGGAATGGCCAAGCTATATTTAACTTGCGCCATCAAAATATCATTGATGTATTGCAGTATTCTTTTTCGACGACATTTTATAAACTGTAGTCGCCATTTGTGCCTGATATAAGTTAAAGATTGAAATAGCCGGAATTCACATCTCCTGTTTTTTCAACTTACTCTTTAGGGAAAGCTATTCTAAGCTAATAGGTGTTACCCGACAACTGAAGTTAGGAGTATTTTACTAACAGGATGTTCGCGCTAGGATAGCATCACATCCAAGTTCGATAATCAAAAAATCTTTTGAAATCTGGCTGAAATTATCTCAAATTGACTGTTTAGCTTAGCAGCTGTTCTTGCTTGAAATTTCCATGTCAACTCTTGTCATAGTCGAATCTCCGACCAAAGCTCGTACTATTCGCAACTATCTGCCCTCAGAATATCTGGTAGAGGCGTCTATGGGTCATGTGCGCGACCTACCCCAGTCTGCGAAGGAAATTCCTGAGGCTGTGAAAGCAGAAAAATGGGCACAGCTTGGGGTAAACATAAACGCTGATTTTGAACCGTTATACGTCATCCCAAAAGATAAAAAGAAAGTTGTCAGTCAATTGAAAGAGGCGCTTAAAGGAGCTTCGGAATTAATATTGGCAACTGATGAAGATCGTGAAGGTGAAAGTATTAGCTGGCATTTATATCAGTTGCTCAAACCAAAAGTGCCTACAAAGCGGATGGTATTTCATGAAATTACTCAAGATGCCATCAAAAAAGCTTTAGATAACTGTCGCAATATAGATGAAAAGTTAGTTCGGGCTCAAGAAACCAGACGTATTTTAGACCGACTTGTAGGTTACACTTTATCTCCATTGCTCTGGAAAAAAATTGCAAGGGGATTATCTGCTGGAAGGGTTCAGTCTGTTGCAGTTAGGCTTTTGGTCAATAAAGAGCGGGAACGTCGGGCTTTTCGCCAAGGTTCTTATTGGGATTTAAAGGCAATTTTGACTCCCGCACGAGATAAAGAAAAGCCGACCTTTACTGCTCAATTGGTAACTTTAGCCGGGACAAAATTAGCAACTGGCAGTGATTTCGACCCTGCTACTGGTAAAATTGCCGCAGGTAAAAAAGTACTACTGCTTGATGAAGATGGAGCTAAAGAACTACAAGAACGCTTGGGCGATAAAACTTGGTTAGTTAAAAATGTTGAAGAGCGCCCTGTCACTCGTAAACCGGCAGCACCATTTACAACTTCAACCCTGCAACAAGAAGCTAACCGCAAACTACGTCTTTCCGCAAGGGATACAATGCGCACGGCTCAGAACTTATACGAGCAGGGATACATTACCTACATGCGTACCGATTCTGTACATTTATCAGAACAGGCAATTGCTGCAGCCCGTGATTGTGTAGAAAAGCTTTATGGTAAACAATACCTAAGTCCTAAACCCAGAAAGTACACTACGAAATCCAAAGGTGCCCAAGAGGCACACGAAGCTATTCGTCCTGCTGGTAGTAGTTTCCGTACTCCTCAAGAAACGGGTTTGAGCGGTCGCGAATTACAGTTATACGATTTGATTTGGAAGCGTACCGTTGCTTGCCAAATGGCAGACTCCAAGCAAACACAAATTACTATGCAGTTGCAAGTGGAAGATGCCGGTTTTCGTTCTTCTGGCAAACGTATTGATTTTCCTGGGTTTTTGCGTGCCTATGTCGAGGGCTCGGACGATCCAGAGGCAGCCTTGGAAGACAAAGAAGTGATTCTGCCCAACTTGAAGGTAGGGGATAATCCTGGATGTAAAGCATTAGACGCCATCAGTCACGAAACCCAACCCCCAGCAAGATATACCGAAGCAACCTTAGTTAAAACTTTAGAAAGTGAAGGTATCGGACGTCCTAGTACCTACGCGAGTATTATTGGCACGATTATCGATAAGGGTTATGCTCAACTAACAAATAATGCCCTAGTCCCATCTTTTACTGCATTTGCAGTTACTAATCTTCTAGAAAAACATTTTCCTGATGTGGTAGACCCCAGCTTCACTTCAAAAATGGAGCAAACTCTAGATGATATTTCTACCGGTGAAGCCGCTTGGTTGCCATATTTACAGGATTTCTATTTGGGAGAAGAAGGTTTAGAAACTTTGGTCAAGGAACAAGAAGACCAAATAGATGCCAATAATGCCAAAACAATTGAACTGGAAAATCTGGAGGCTAAAGTCCGTATTGGTAAATATGGGGCTTATTTGGAAAAAGAAAATGGTGAAGATGTAGTTACTGTCTCAATTCCTCAAGATCTAACCCCAGCGGATTTGGATCCGGAAAAAGTTGAAGTTCTGTTGCGGCAAAAAACTGAAGGACCAGATAAATTAGGAATTCACCCGGAACTTGGTGAAGCAATTTATGCCAAAATTGGTCCCTATGGTCCTTACGTCCAATTGGGCGATAAAACTGATGAAAATCCCAAACCCAAGCAAGCATCTTTGCCTAAGGGCGTAAAGCTTGAAGACGCGACCTTGGAAATGGCGGTAGGATTGTTGTCACTACCTCGAACATTGGGGAATCATCCCGAAAGTGGTGCAACCATTCAAGCTAACATTGGTCGCTTTGGTCCTTATGTCGTTCACAATAGCAAAGAAAAGAAAGACTATCGTTCTCTGAAAGCTGGTGATGACGTATTGACAGTTACTTTGGAGCGAGCTTTAGAATTGTTAGCAACTCCGAAAAAAGGTAGGGGTAGTAGTAAATCAAAAACTGCTTTAAAGGAATTGGGAAGTCATCCTGATGATGAAGAAGCAGTAAACATTTATGACGGGCCCTATGGTCCTTACATAAAACACAATAAGACAAATGTTAGTATTCCTGAAGGTAAATCAGTTGAAGATATTACATTGGAAATAGCATTAGAATTATTGGCAAGCAAAACTTCAACCAAAAAATCCAAAAGTAAAAGCAGTAAATCCAGTAGTAAATCTAAAAGTTCTAGTTCAAAATCTTCCACCAAATCATCTAAGTCTTCAGGCAGTACGACGAAGAAAAGCAGTAGCAAAAAAGCTAGTTTAAATTAGATAATGCATAGTCAATAGTCCTTGTGGGAACAAAAAAATCTGGGCTACAGACTATTGACTAGTTACCCGACAATACTTATACCTGGAAGCTGAAGCCAAATTTAGCTAGTTCCCTTACTTACAGCAAGTACGGTCTTTATTCTGCTCTTTGGCTTTGGATCCAAGGATAATAACCATAATAGTTAATTAGTCCTCATGCTTGATATTTTAAGCCCAATACGCGGGTGGAAAATTTTAAGCTAATTTGCGCGATATGAGGTTAGCATAAAATTTAGGATTAAATTTAGATTAAGCTAATTTCAAAGATGCTATGTGGTGCTGTAACTCCAAAAATAAAACATGTGTCACTGTATTTAACATTGCACCCCAACTATTTTAAATAGGTTCGCTTGTAATATGAACCTTCATTCGGTTATGAATGTGATAACCTATGATAAAGGAGTAAAGTAAGCAATCCTTCACGTGATTGTAAAACTTCTTAACATTGAATAATGTTCACATTGAGGTAGTATCTCAGGAGCGGTCAGTTCAATGGACCATATAGATAAAGTACTGGAAAAGTTAAAAGAATTGGCACGCAAGCTTATTGAGGCCTTGTTAGGTCCAGAAGCTGAGCCAGAAGCGGAACTGATTCCGATACCTGTAGACGAACGATCTCGACGTCGATAAAAGTATAAATGTGCGGGGCTTGACATTATCTAAACTAAGTACTTTAGTACTACACGGACCCAACCTAAATCTTTTAGGTCGGCGGGAACCTGATATATACGGTTCCCTGGGGTTAAATTCGATTAATAGTTTATTGGAAGCTGAGGGTGCAAAACTAAATGTCAAAGTATCCTTTATGCAGTCAAACCATGAAGGAGCTTTAGTAGATTCCATCCACGAATCTTTAGGAAAACATCAAGGAATATTGATTAATGCTGGAGCTTACACTCATACGAGCTTGGCATTGAGAGATGCAATTTCTGCTGTTGAATTACCAACAGTTGAAGTGCATCTGAGTAATATTTATCGTCGTGAAAATTTTCGCCATCACTCCTACATATCTCCGGTTGTTATCGGTCAAATCAGTGGTTTTGGAGTTCAAAGCTATTTATTAGGTTTGCAAGCTCTTGTCCATCACTTAAGAAAGGAAAAACAAATTGAGAATTGAACGATAGAGTCTTGTAGCTAGAGATTAATGTGTATTGTCATTTGTATTTTCGAATATAATCTCTAACTAATTAATTTATTTATTTAAAATTAATTTTAAGACTTATGCGTTATCCGCTAACAAATCGCTTCCGTGGTGCCTTATTGGGAGTATTGATAGGAGAAAATTTAGCTTTAAGTGATACGACACAAAAAACAGGATGGAATATTTGGTGGTATGAAATTATAGTTTCAAGTATCCAAAGTTTGATTGAACTGGGTAAGTTTGATGTAGAACATTGGAGTGACCGAGTAGCAAAGAAATGGCATAGCTGTGAACCAGGTAATAGCATTTTAAACGCTGCAATTATTGCTACGTTACCGGTTACGTTTTTTTTTCATGAGAATAAACTAAACTTGCGCGATCGCTTACTCGAAGCTCTAAGCATTTGGGAAAATTATCCTGGAGTTAAGGATGCTGCATTAGCTGTGAACTATGCAGTCGCACAATCATTTAATGAGAAGCTCTCTTGGGAGACACTCGTTCCTCAAATAGTTGACTTTATTGGTGGTACATCAACAGAATTACCACAAAAATTATTACAAATTGATAATTCTATCGTTGATATAGCTTTATTACAAAATCTAGAAGCTGAATCAGACGAAGAATTAAAATCCATTACAGCGGTTCGATTAGGATTTTACTACTTCATTAATAGCCCGGAAGACTTTCGTCTCTCTATTTTGCGGGCTAGCCGCAATCCTTATTGTGGTGTAGAAGTGATTAGTGGCATTTTGTCTGGTAGTTATAACGGTACGTTAGGAATTCCAGTAAACTGGCAAATAGGTCAATCGAATTTAAATATCCCATCATCACGACTCACTAGCTGTTTCCAAATGCTAGAATTAGCAGATGCGCTTATAGCTGTGTGGTCAGGAGTATACGAATTAGGCTTGCATTCTAGTACATTAGAAAAGAAATTAGCAATTGCTGCCCCTAGTGTCATTCAGTGCAGTTAATTATTTTTTATTTTCAGGAGTTGATAAGTAAGTGTTTGCAGAATATACTATGTTCTGCAGAAATCGTAAAAACAATGAAAACAATTTCGTACAAAAAAAGCACGATACTTATCATTTATTCATAATATTTTATACTGTGACTTGACGATAAAACCGAATCCCATTCTATAGGTAATTATTGTGGTTAATCAGTATCAAAGTTTCTTGTTTTGGCAATCATTTTCTTTTAGAAAATTAACTACTTAACTGCGGTCATAAGCAATGAAAACGCAGTCATTTATTCGCTCTTTGAGCCAGCAATTGAATTGCTGGGAACGACGGTATAAAGCATTACGCCGTCTTTACCTGTCAAAAGTAAATGAAAAAGGGAAATACAAAATAGTTAAAATATCAAACAATAATGCTAAGTCATTGAAGAGTAAAAATGGTAGTTATGCACTCGGCATGAGTTGCGTACCAGAACATTCATCTACTGTTTTTGTCATTGCTGTCGTGTTGCTGACGGGAGTGATGGGACAAAAATTTTATAATCAGCCACAACTAAAAATGGGAGCAATTGCACCAAAAACTATTTACGCTCCTCGAACGGCTAATATTGAAGATAAAAAAGAAACGAGAATTCTGCGTAAAATTGCGACTCAAGATTCTTTACCAGTTCTGATGGTAGATCGGGAGATCGATGACAAAATTAAGCAAAGTCTCAATAAAAATTTAAATCAATTTAACGAAATTCGTGACACTCTTGGTTCTTTCCCATACCTTGACTCATTGTTATTAAAAATACCAAATCAACGCTATTTGCGTTCTGCTCCCGAGCAAGAATGGAAAGCATTACTCATTGCCATTGATGCTCGAGAATATTATTTAAGAATAATGCTGCCTTCGAGTCAGAATGATTCAGAGGCAATTGATGCAGGGAATTTAGAATCAAAAAATAATGAAGACAATAAAAAATCGCAAGCAAGCAATTATTCACAAAAGCCGAACTTTGTTTCTTCTGTTAAAGAATTAAATAATTATCGTTCGAAAAACTCTACAAAAAACTTATATCTACTATTAGATAAAATAATTAGAGCACGGAAACAATTTGTGATTGCCAAGCAGAAAGCTCACATTCAAAAAATTATTGATAATGAAAATATTTTTTTAGAGATTTCTGATAAACAGTGGGAACAAGCCCAGATTGGGATAAATCGCAGTCTTAATCGAATACTTACTCAAGGTATTTCTCCTGGTATTCCGTCCCAAATTGTGCGAGATACTGTAAGGCTTCAAGTAGAAGGTGTAGTCCCCAAAAATGCTGAAGAACTGGCGATTAAGCTTTTGCTGGATGTACTCAAGCCAAACCTGAAGAAAGATGAGGAAAAAACGCGGTTAAGAGCTCAGCAAGCAGCAGATCGGATAGAACCAGTGGTACGGACAGTCAAAAAAGGCGAGTTCGTCATCCGTAAAGGGAAGGAAATTTCTGAGTGGGACTTTGAGGTACTGGAGCACTATAAGCTCAATCGTCGAGAAGTTAACTGGCTGGGTCTGGCTGGTGTTGCAACAACAGTTACGATAACTGTTGGGATTTTTGCAGTTGTAGAAAGACGTATTAAATACCGGATGCGACAGAGCGATCGCCTTTTAGTTTTATTGCTTACTTTATCAACCCCAGTTTTTATAATTTTGGGTACGCCATACACAACTTGGAGTGGAGTAGGTTTACTTTTAGGTGGTTTTTACGGTCCCGTTTTAGGGGTTACAACTTTGGGGCTGCTGCTATTTCTAATACCTTTAAGTTTAGAGGTAAGTAAAGTTGCATTATTAGCTGGTGCGGCTGGTGGTATTCTTGCCAGTTGTTTTGCCAAACGATTACGCTGTCGGGAAGAGTTAGCATTATTGGGTATTGCTATTGCTTTAACTGAAGGCGGCGTTTTCTTGATTGTTAGATTACTTGTAAGTGCAGCCTATGGTTCTGCAGGATATTTTGTTTTGCAAGAAGCTGCATTATTTGCTCTATCTGGTTTAGCTTGGAGTATTGTGGCATTAGGATTAAGCCCATATTTGGAAAAAATCTTTGACTTGGTTACCCCTATTCGCCTTGCGGAATTAGCAAATCCCAACCGTCCCTTATTAAAACGTTTGGCAACTGAAGCTCCTGGAACTTTTCAACATACCTTACTTGTTGCGACTCTTGCTGAAGCTGCAGCAAAACAACTCAAGTGCGATGTAGAGCTAGTTAGAGCTGGTACTTTATACCACGATATTGGTAAAATGCATGACCCCCAAGGTTTTATCGAAAATCAAATGGGAGAACCAAATAAGCATGAAACCGAAATCCAAGATCCTTGGCAAAGTGCACAAATTATTAAAAAGCATGTAACTGAAGGCTTAGTTATGGCACGTAAGCACAGTTTACCAAGTGCCATACAATCTTTTATTCCCGAACATCAGGGAAATATGTTGATCGCTTATTTTCATCATCAAGCTCAACAAATTGCCCAAGAAAATCCCCAAATAGAAGTAAAAGAGTCAGATTTTCGTTACGACGGTCCTATTCCTCAGTCTCGAGAAACGGGAATAGTTATGCTGGCAGACTCTTGTGAAGCAGCATTGCGTTCGCTCAAAGATGCTACACCAGAACAAGCGCTGATTATGGTAAACAATATTCTTCGTGCTCGCTGGAAGGATAATCAATTAGTAGATTCTGGTTTAAGTCGCCAAGATTTATCTAGAATTGCAGAAATTTTTGTGGAAGT
This sequence comes from Mastigocoleus sp. MO_188.B34, assembly GCF_030065675.1. Classification (GTDB taxonomy): domain Bacteria; phylum Cyanobacteriota; class Cyanobacteriia; order Cyanobacteriales; family Nostocaceae; genus Mastigocoleus. The sequence goes on from NZ_JASJDK010000001.1 coordinate 128,788, forward strand.
TTGGCAACAATTCCATCATAAAAGAATTGCTTATCCTAAATCCAAAATAGCTACTCAAAAAAGTGGTAAGGCTTAAAAAAATATCCTTTTTCTTCCTTTACCACCTAAATATAAATAAACTAATTGGTTTGATTGATATTCCTTCAACTATTTAACTTCTGATTAGTAATTTTCAGTATGTTTGTTTGTACTAAATTTAGGAATAATTAATTTAATTAAAAAATCACGACTGTAAAACTGCAATCAAGAAAATAGGTGAATTAATCTACTTAATGCGATACTCTATGTTGTTTGTCATTTACATAGGGAATATATATTCTAGGAGCTAAAGCTATTAGGGGTTTTACTTCCAATACACTAAGATGTACATGATACCAAACAAGATAATTTTTCTTACTATAGAAATGCTTGGATGGGTTTAAATAAGTTTGACTTAACAGCTAAATTTAGCGCAAAACTTATTTATAAGGATGCAATTTTAGCTTCATACAATAGAATTAACAGAGTTGGACATTCAGTTTAAGTAGCCAAAACCTATACATTTCATGGATTTTGCTAATCTTGCATCCCAGTTAAATGCTGGAACTATTTTGCCAGAGGGAATCGTAATTATTACTCTTTTAGGAGTTTTAATTGTTGATTTGATTGTTGGACGGGCATCTTCCCGTTGGATTGGATATCTCGCAATTACCGGATTGCTTGGTTCTGTCGTCGCCCTGTACTTTCAATGGGATAATAGCAATCCCATTTCCTTCATTGGTGCCTTTAATGCTGATGACCTCAGTATTGTCTTTCGTGGTATCGTTGCTTTGTCTGCTGTAGTGACGATTTTGATGTCGATTCGCTATATAGAACAAACCGGTACGGCATTAGCTGAATTCATCGCAATTTTGCTTTGTGCCACTTTAGGAGGGATGTTTGTCTGTGGGGCTAATGACCTGGTGATGATTTTCATCTCTCTGGAAGCCCTCAGTATTTCTTCTTATCTCCTCACAGGATATACTAAACGCGATCCTCGTTCTAACGAAGCTGCCTTAAAATATCTTCTAATTGGTGCTGCTTCCACAGCAGTTTTCTTGTATGGGGCTTCTTTGTTGTACGGTTTATCTGGAGGAGAAACCCAACTTCAGGCAATTGCTCATGGTATGTCTGTTGCCAATGTTGGTCAATCTTTAGGTTTGGTTATTGCCCTAGTATTTGCGATCGCCGGTATAGGATTTAAGATTTCTGCAGCACCCTTCCATCAATGGACGCCAGACGTTTACGAAGGTGCACCTACTCCAGTAATTGCATTTTTATCAGTAGGTTCTAAAGCTGCCGGCTTTGGACTTGCTATTCGTTTGTTAACAAGTGTTTTTCCATTAGTTACTGCTGAGTGGAAATTTGTCTTTACTGCTCTTGCGATTTTAAGTATGGTGCTGGGGAATGTTGTTGCCCTTGCACAAACCAGTATGAAGCGGATGTTAGCTTACTCATCCATTGCTCAAGCTGGATTTGTCATGATCGGCTTGATTGCTGGTACTGATGCTGGTTACTCCAGCATGATATTTTATTTACTGGTTTATCTGTTCATGAATTTGTGCGGTTTTACTTGCATAATTCTCTTCTCTTTGAGAACAGGAACAGACCAAATAGTGGAGTATTCAGGCTTATATCAAAAAGATCCCCTTCTCACTTTAGCCCTAAGCATTTCCTTGCTGTCCTTAGGTGGTATCCCACCATTAGCTGGGTTTTTCGGTAAAATTTACCTGTTTTGGGCAGGTTGGCAAGCTGGTCTTTACGGTTTAGTCTTATTAGGATTAGTTACTAGTGTTGTTTCGATTTACTACTACATCCGTGTTGTAAAGATGATGGTAGTTAAAGAACCTCAGGAAATGTCTGAAGTTGTTAAGAACTATCCAGAAATAAGTTGGAATTTACCTGGATTAAGACCTCTACAAGTTGGTTTAATTACAACATTGATTGCTACTTCCATTGCCGGAATCCTGTCTAATCCTTTGTTTACTTTGGCTAATAATTCTGTAACTCATACAGCAATATTGCAGCCACCTTCTGTGGCGCTTCAAAATGCAAAGATAAGTGCTGAGTTGTACGAACAGCAATAGAATTGATCGGGATTCAGTGCTTTAAAGCTGAAAAATAAGTCGTAAATTCCCCCATTATTTTGGGGGAATTTTATTTTGAAAAAATATATAAAAATTTATTTAATTAGATAGATTTTTAAATGAAGCAAAAAGAGCTAATATAGCGTTTCTTTGCCTGGTGAGGTACATGATTGAAGTTGAAAAGCTTGGTAGTTCAGACTTATGGTGTACCTCATTGGAGTGGGAACAGCTATATACGCGAAATTATTGTTAACCTAATTGGGTTTACAAAAAGAAAATAGCGTCAACATCGTAGTATTATACATCTAATTGAATGCTTCTCAGAATGTTTTCAGATAAATGTTTTTCTTTGTAGCAAAATTTACGGGTATCGCAATGATGTCTAATTGCATTGCTGTGACAGGCTTTTTGCTGGCTTAAAGATTTATTACAGCCTAATGAAATTGAGCAAATAGTGGTATTTGATGGGTTAATCAAATATCATGATTTTTTGATGTAATCAGTTTTCTTACCGACTGTAGTGTTTTTTTTTGTACTAACAACAATATATTGTAATTCAAAATGTTGAGCTTATAAGGCAATTATATTTAAGTCTTTATATGAGAATAAGTCCTAAAAATAGCCATTTATATTAAAAAACAAGTTTTATAGCCAAGAACATATTGAAAATAATTTAAATTTGTTTTTTCGAAAAAATAATATGTGCAAGTGCTATTATATACGATGTTTGCTTTGCATTGTTAGCATGGTAAAAAATAAATAAAATTCCTGATTTATAAAATTCAAAAGTATTAAATAATTTAATGTGATTTAGTTTAAAAGAAAGCAGCATAGTAAAAAGAGAATCTGGCGGGAAGATGAATTATTCAGGATAATTTTCTCTACTTTTATTAGCATGTAATTATTTTAAATTAAGTTATTTAATAATTGGATTCGATACAAGTTTTCGGGGAAAAGTAATGAAAGAAGTTCTTGCATTAATTGAAAAAAGAAAACAAGAATTTGCTCAATTACCTTTTTTTAAATATCTACAAGATACAAGTGTTGACCCACGACAAAGATTAGCTTGGGCACCCTGTGCAGCCCCTTTTGCAATGGGATTTGGGGATCTAAATAAATATGTTTTTCGTAAGGAACCAGCAGAAAATAAAATTCAGGAAATTATTAATAAGCACACTTATGAAGATGATTATCACTGGGAATGGTTTGTGGAGGACATCGAAAAACTTGAGTTTGATCGCAATATCAACTTTAGTGATGCCTTAAGATTTTTATGGGGTGAAGAAACTCAAAAATCACGGCAAATATGTCTTCAGATTGCACAATATACGCTTCAAGCAGATTCGATCGTTACCCTTGCAGCTATTCAGGCAATAGAAGGAACTTGGCATACAGCTTTACCGTTTACAATGGCACTAGCTCAAGAAGTTCAACAAAATACAGACATAAAATACAGCTATTTTGGTCGGAATCATGCAGATGCTGAAATTGGTCACACAATATGTCAAGCTGAGATGCAGGAGTTTATCAAAAATATTCAACTAACTGAAGAACAAAAAATTAAAGCTTTTGCAGTAGTTGAAAAAGTCTTTGATCTTTTCAGTGAATCAGTACAAGAAATGATGATATATGCACAAAAACATCCTATTGAGCAAATATTACAAACAGTATAGATGATCTCTATATAAACCATATCTATTTTGCAAGGGTTTAGAACATACCGAAATTCCTCAAACTATTGTCATATAAGCGTTTGCAGAAAAAATCCCAAAAATAATATTCTAAATAAATGTTCGGGAAGTACCTTAATTTCGTAGCTTGTTGCAAATAAGCTTTTAACTAAACGACGAAGCCAATTTTAAAAATCGCTATGTGGCTGTGTTTAAAACACTTAAATCCTTACATTTCCCTTTATACAAAACTTCAGTTTTCAATATGGAACAAGGTTTACTTATTGATGAGTTTACTATTTCAGATAAATGGATAGCATCTCATGAAATAAGGTATTACGATAATATTTGAGGAAGGATATCAGTGAATATAGCAAGAGAGTTTGAATATTTAATTGTTGGAGCCGGTCCTGCTGGTTTGCAATTGGGATATTTTCTAGAGAAAACCAATCGGAATTATCTAATTTTGGAAGCAGGTGATTGTCCTGGAACTTTTTTCAAAAAATATCCTCGTCACAAAAGATTGATTTCAATTAATAAAATCTATACTGGTTATGATGACTCAGAGATAAATCTCAGATGGGATTGGAACTCTTTACTGAGTGATAGTGAAGAGATGTTATTCAAAAATTATAGTAAAGAATATTTACCACGTGCAGATGATTTTGTTAGATATCTTGGTGATTTTGTAACCCACTTCAATTTAAAAGTCAAATTTAATTGCCAAGCTGTTAAAATTTACAAAAACGATAAATTTGTCGTAGTAGATAACAACGGCAACATTTATTCTACAATGCGTTTAATTATTGCTACAGGCTTTAGCAAACCATATGTACCACCAATACCGGGAATAGAGTTAGCAGAAAATTATACTGATGTATCTATAGATCCTGAAGACTTTGCCAATCAAAAAGTATTGATTATTGGCAAAGGTAATTCTGGATTTGAGACCGCTGATAATCTTTTAGCAACAGCCTCCCTAATTCATGTTGTCAGTCCAACTCCAGTCTCAATGGCTTGGAAAACTAAGTATGTAGGTCACTTACGTGCAGTTAATAATAACATTCTCGATACATATCAACTCAAATCACAGAATGTTATTTTAGATGCAATTATAGACAAAGTTAAATATCGTAATGGTCAATATATTGCAACATTTACATATAGCCATGCGAATGATGAAGTAGAGGAATTAATTTACGATCGTGTTATTGTTTGCACAGGATTTCGCTTTGATGATTCAATTTTCGATGAATCTTGTAAGCCTAAATTAGTTATCAATGACCGTTTTCCATCTCAAACTAGTGAATGGGAATCTAGCAATGTCAAAGATCTATATTTTGTTGGGATATTAAGCCATATGCGAGATTATAAGAAAAAGCAGTCAGGCTTTATTCATGGATTTCGCTACAACGTCCGCGCACTTCATTACATTTTAGAACGTAAATATTACGATCAGGATTTACCTTGTCACTTTATTGATGCTACTCCTGAAAATTTGACGCAGGTAATTATCCGAAGGGTCAATCAGAGTTCAGGTTTATGGCAACAAACAGGATTTCTCTGTGATTGTATTATTATTTCCGAAAACGGAAAAACTGCCCAATACTTCACAGATTACCCAGCTGACTACATTCATGATAGTGATATAGGTCAGCACGAGCATTACTATACTGTCACTTTAGAATTTGGACTTGATATTATCTTTGCTAGTTCAGATCTATTTTCAGTCGAACGTATCCATAAGGATGATGCGGATAGAGCTGCACTAAGTTCTTTTATACACCCGATAATTCGTCGTTTCAGAAAGAATGAACTTATTACAGAACATCATATTATTGAGGATGTAGCTAGTGAATGGTTGGAGGAAGTACATATCAAGCCTTTAATAGATTTTCTAAGTCGTGACTTAGGAAAAATTTTCAAGGGCGAAGATCTAGTACTCACCTTACCAGACAAAGACAAATAATAGCATTATGCCAGGACTTATTAAACTCGATAGATAGATTGGCAGAGTCAAGGATTTTTTTCAAAAACTTAGATTTTCTCTATGTTTATTACGCTGACCCCAAAGGTCAATACAATTCAGTTAAGAACTATTGTTAAATAAATCGCACTTTAGAAATGCGAAATGACCCTTCGGGGTGCTTGCGATGCTAACGCGTCTCTACACACCTAAAATTATCACTAACCAACTTTAATTAAACAACCAAAGGTATCTCAATTACAAATTCTGTTCCATTTTCTGGAGTTGAATTACAAGTTAATTGACCTTTATGTTTATCCACAATAATTTGATAGCTAATTGATAAACCCAGACCCGTACCACTTCCCACTGGCTTCGTCGTAAAAAAAGGATCGAATATGTGCGGCAGAACTTCTTTGCTGATACCAACACCATTATCGGAAATCCGAACTTTTACTTGTTTGGAATCAACTAATTCAGAAGTAATAGAAATTTCAGGACAAATAGAAGAATTTTCTTCAAAGTATTTATCATCAAATGCATCAATTGCATTGCTCAAAATATTCATAAATACCTGGTTCAGTTGACTAGGATAGCAATTAATTTCTGGGAGATAATCATAGTTCTTGATTATTTGAATACTCTTGTTATTTTTATTAGCTTTTAGTTTGTGTTGTAAGATTATCAAGGTATTATCAATGCCTTCATGAATATTTACACACTTCATCTCTGACTCATCTAAACGGGAAAAATTCCGCAAGCTAAGTACAATATTTCTGATACGGGAACTACCCACTTGCATAGAGTTGAGAATCTTTAGAAGGTCTTCTGTCAAAAAATTTATATCTATTTCTTCTGCTTTTTTTACAACAGCATCAGTAGGTTTCGGGTATTCTTGTTGATATACAGTAATCAGATCTAATAAATCTTGGACATACTCACAAGAATAAGTAATATTTCCATGAATGAAGTTGATAGGATTATTAATCTCATGGGCAATTCCTGCTACCATATGTCCCAAAGAAGACATTTTTTCACTTTGGATCAATTGAACTTGAGTCGTCCGTAGTTCCTTGAGAGTTTTTCGTAAATATTCGTTTTTTTCTATTAACTCTTTAGTTCTATTTTCTACTTTCTCTTCGAGATTATGACTGTATTCTTCTAAGTGTTCCTTAGCTTCTTTCAAACTGCTATACAGTATTGAATTCTCTAGTGATATTGCAGCCTGAGTAGTAATAACTTTTAGTATCTCAATACGCTCGTGGCTAAAAACATCTGTCATCAAAATATTTTCGAGATACAAAATACCAACCAGTTTACCTTGGTTTAACATCGGTAAGCACAAGATACTTTTAGGTTGTTGTTTAAAAATATATTTATCTTTTGCTGTGGATGGCTCAGAATTTACATCATTTATGACCAGTATTTCCTGAGTTCGCTTAATATAATTAATCAGGCTAATAGGAACTTCTGAACTAGATTCTAGGGGAACTGATGAAAATTCAAGAGTATCAGTTGATAAGGTAGAGCTAGAACAAACTACTTCCACCTTTAATTCTGTTTCCTCACTTGTATTCAAAACTAGAACACATTTGGAAGCACCCGCATTTTCCATTACTATTTTGAGTAAAGTGGAAAGCAATTGTTTTCGCTCTATTTTTCCAGAAAGTGCTTGTGATGCTTTGATTACAGATACTAAATCTATATAATCAGAAGTACTAGTTCCAGTACCAACAAGAGTTTGATGGGTATTTCGTTCTGACGATGATACAGAAGTATCACTATGAGTATTAATTATAGAATACTGGCTAAGTGTATATTCCTGAAAAATAGGAGTAATGAATTGCGGATAGCGTTCTTGTAAATGTTCAACTTTAGCTTTTGCTCCCCAGCGCATATAGGCGTAATAAGCATCTGTCAAATATGTGCGAGCAATATTATATTTGTCCCATTCTAAATAAAATCTGGCTGCTAACTCATTTGCTAAAGCTTCTTCATTTACGTACTCATTTTCTTTTGCTTTAATAATGGCACGGTCATAAGCATCCATTGCACCTAAATAATTACCTATAATTCGATTGCGTTCAGCCTCTAATAAATACCATTTATGCAGAAAATTCATTGGAGCATGGTATGACCATTTTTTCATTTTTTCTTGATTATGGGCAACTTTCTCTAAAATCTCATTTTGCTTTGATTCAGTGGTTTCTGGATAAACTGCTAACATAGCTAGAGAACTATAAAAATAGAAGATACTTTCTATAAAATTACCTGGCACTGCATCCAAATAATCTTTCGCCAATATCGCATTTTGGTAAGCCTGAGAATATTCTTCAAATAAGTAGCAAAGAACTAATTTTTGGATATAGAAGTAGCAAATACCTCGTCTATTATTTCCTTCCTGCAGATTTGACAAGATTATTTTTTCATCACAAGCCTCGCCATTCAAACTGTAAGGATGCTCATTATATTTGATTAAGTTGCTCGCTACTTGCCAAGTAATTGAATTTAGTGTATGTACAATTTCTTGTTTGATTTGACCAATTCGCTGATGATAATTGTTAATTTTTGTTTCTAGCTCCGATAGCTCTTTTCCTAACCAGAATGAATGTTCTAAATAAAAACATAAAGAATAAGCAGCTTGTTCTAAATCTCCAACTTCTAGAGCGATAGAGTATGCATTCAATAAAGAATTTAAACTTTCTTTGAGATGTTCTTTCCAATGTTTTGTAAAACAATTTACAGCAAAAATTACTACGCATTTCAATTCTGAAGCATTGAATTTCCCCAATAACTTTAAGGCTAGCTGTCCAAATCTATAACTAGACTCAATATCTTCCTTGAGAGAAACTAGTATAACTGCATAAGTTTCGTAAGCTACAGCAGAAGCACCACAATTACCATGTTTGAGAGATATATTTATCTGTTGCAGTGCAATCAAAGTGAATAAGAGAGGATTGCAAATATAAGTAATTGGCAAGAGTTTACTGAGAATATTCATGACTGCCAATTTTTCCGGGTCAGTCATTGTAGGCAAATTGAATAAGTCCTGTATCTGTCTCTCTACTAAGGCTACTTGCGTTTCCTGTAACGCCATTCCTATATTTGAAGGAGTGGGGTTTTCAGGAAAATCTACCCCAAATAACTTCAGTAATTCTATACCGATTGAAATTGCTTTTTTACCTTGATTGCATGACTTATAAAGTTCAATTTGAACTTGGTAAATTTTTACTTTATCCAATAACGTTTTGGCATTCAGCAATACTATGTCAGCAAATAATTCTGTCTGTTCAAAATCACCACTAAGATATTTTACTTCTGCTATCGTTTCATATAAACTAAGACTTAAATTATAATCTATTTCCCAAATATTACTTTCTAATAAATTAATACCCGTAGTTAAGTACTTATCTGCTGTAGTATAAGCTGTTGATGATAATGCTCTACGTCCAGCAATGAGATTCATTTTTGCCAAACTATAACGTTCTGATGTTCCGTGAATTAATTCTACTGCTTTATTAAATTGATTCACGAGGACAAAAATATTTTCTTCTCTTTCTCCTTCTGGAATATTTTCTAATAATAAATTTCCAAGTTGTAAATGAACTGATTTTTTTTGATCCTCAGAAATTAAAGAATAAGCTGCTTGTTGTACTCTATCATGTAAAAACTTATAGCTAGCAAATCGTCTTTTTCGTTGTTTTAAATCATTATTTCCTTTAGATGATGTTATTCCCTGGTTAATAGTACTATCATCAAAATTCGATAAATACTGACTATCTTGATCTAATTTATAATCTTCATTGTTTGAAAAAACTATTCCTTCTTTCAATGCAGGCCAAAATTCTGACGCTGTATCTATTTCTGATTTTTGATTGATAATAGCGAGTGTTCTGAGGTCGAATTCATTGCCAATACAAGCTGCAAGTTGTAAAACATCTTGAGTATATTTTGGAAGTCTCTTTATTTGCAGTGCTGTGAATTCTACAACATCATCTGTAAGTGCTAATTCTCTAACTTCAGCAATATTACATTGCCAATTATATTTCTCAAAGTCAAATTTAATAACTTCATCTTTGTATAAATGTTTAAGAAATTGATGAATAAAAAATGCATTACCTTTAGTTTTGCTAAAAACCATTTGTGAAAGAGGTATTGCATCATCTTTTTTACATCTCAGAGTATCTGAAACCAGACTATTTAAATCTTTCTGATTTAAAGGGTTTAATTCAATTGTGTCAATTTTATATTCGAGATTTAATAATTCTTGATTTAGCAAATATAATGGATGTGTAATCGAGACTTCGTTGTCACGATAAGCTCCTATAAGTAGTAAACTTTTTATATTTTCTTTTTGATTTTTATTCTCTTCAAAAATATTTGCTAGTGAAATTTTTGGCTTATTTTCATATTCCTTACTTTCCGACATTACGAATTTAATTAATTGTAAGGAAGTTACATCTGCCCATTGTAAGTCATCAAGAAATATGACTAATGGGTGTGTATCTCTAGCAAAAACATTTATAAACCTTTGAAATAGTAAATTCAAACGATTTTGAACTGCAGAACCGGATAATTCTGCTACTGGAGATTGGGTACCAATTATTTGTTCTAATCCAGGAACCAGATCGATAATGACTTGAGCTTGTTCACCCAATGCTGTCAGAATTTTATCCTTCCATTGTTTGATTTCTTCATCTGTTTCACTTAATATTTGCTCAATTAAATCTTCGAAGGCTTGGATAAAACCAGCAAAAGGAATATCACGTTGTAATTGGTCAAATTTTCCTTTTATAAAGTAACCTCGTTTTTGAACGATGGGTTTATGAACTTCATTAACTACAGCAGTTTTCCCAACACCAGAGAATCCTGCAATAAACGTAATTTCTGTTGTTCCTAGACTTACTCGATCAAAAGTGTTGAGCAACCTTTTGACTTCTGCTTCCCGACCATAAAGCTTTTCTGGAATTACAAAATGCTGAGATATATCCTCAGAACCCAATTGAAAAGTATCAATATTTCTATTTTTGTTCCACAGCTTCAAGCATTTTTCGAGATCGTGCTTTAATCCCAAAGCACTTTGATAACGCTCTTCAGCATTTTTTGCCATCAGTTTGCTGACTATACCCTCAAGGACAAGGGGAATTTTGGGATTTAAGTGACTTAATGGAGGTGGTTGTTTGGCTATGTGGGCATAAACTAGCTCTATGGGATCTGCTAAGTTGAAAGGTAAACTTCCACTCAAGATTTCAAAAAACGTTACACCAAGAGAATAAAAGTCACTGCGATAATCAATCGCACGATTCATTCTTCCCGTTTGTTCCGGTGAAATATAGGCTAAGGTTCCTTCTAACTGATTGGGGTTGTTTTGAGTCGCAATTTCTTTCGGTAACAGGGAAGCAATACTAAAGTCAGTTAGTTTTACCTCTGTAGTTGTCGGATTAATTAAAAGGTTGGCTGGTTTGATATCTTTGTGAATAATTTGGTGGCGGTGTATTTGATCGAGGGTTGTTGCAATTTGAATTGCTATATGAAAAAAAAGATTGAGAAAATCCGGTTTATTTCTAGTATTTGAATTTTCCCACCGATCCATTTCTTCGTGAAGAGAGACACCCCCATAATCTTCCATTACAAGGGCATAAGCATTGCGATAATTTTCTAAACTATAGGATTGAATAATGCCAGGAATATGAAGATTTTTTGTAATAGTGTACTGATATCGGAAACGTGATACTTCACTAAAACTAGGGTACTTATTGCGCATCACTTTAATAATTACGGGCGTTTGCTCTTTTGTGCTAATGCCTCGAAAAACTAAAGTTTTACTACCTGAATAAACTTTTTCTGTAACTTTATATCCCGGAATATCTACTAAGACATTTGATGTCAACATACTCAGCAAGTTTTTGAGGGTATTCGATATTAGTTAATATTCCCTCTAGATGCCTGAATGTATCATTTTTATAAAAAAGCTTATTTATTGATAATTTTTAAATTAAACTAAATGAAAGATTATATAAAATTAACAATAAGTTATTTACTATTATCGTGATATTTACTTAATAGGTAACGTATTTTCTACGATGCATTACCTATTATTACTTTCTACGCTTCAAGTGTGTAATAACTATTTAATTTTCTGCTTGATAAAACTAACAACTTGAGCTAGTTGTTTCTTTAAGCTGTTGATTTCCATTTGCATATTTGTAATTTTCTCATTGAGTATTTGTATCTCAGCTGATGATGAACCATTGGTAGTGGGCTGCACTATTCCACTTCTTGATATTGCACTGGTTGTTCCGGAGGAATCTTGGCGAGGTTGTTTTGCCTTAGTCATTGCTGACTTAATGGCGCTAATTAGTTGTTTTTGGTCGAAAGGTTTACCAAGAAACTCAAAGTTTGCAAAGGGCTCAGAGATTTTTTCTGTTACCTCTTCTTTTCTACCAGACATGACAACTAAAGGAATTCTCTTCAATTCTGGCTTGGCTTGAATTTCCTGAAATACATCCCAGCCACTCATTTTTGGTAGCAAGAAGTCGAGCATTATCAAGCTCAGTTTTTCTTCTTGGCGGATTAAATTTAATCCTTCTAAACCATCTTTTGCTTCCAAAACTTGAAAATTGCCAGGGGGTAACATTTCCCGTACTTTTACCCTGACAACAGTAGTGTCATCGATTACTAGAATTTTGTTACTTGCCACGATTTACTGCTCTAACAGAAACTTTAGATTTAAATTGCTAAGAAGCTGATTAACAATGATAATTCTCTAACTATATCTAAATTTTACACAAACTGGGGGAGAGTAATTTCCGGTATATCAATTTAATATTTAAGTTATTTTTATCACTTTTAAATGAATATCTAATTTATTGGACGATGGTATATGCAGTTTAATGGTGTGGAACTGGTGTATATTTTGCAGTATTGGGAATTAAAGAGCTTCCCGTTCATTCAGTTTTCGTTACTTATTAGTTGGACTTTAGGTTCGCAATATATCCTCCCACGTGCTCCAATAATAATTATTCCTTTCATCTAAATTTCCAACTTCTCTGGACATTTATGGGTTCTTCAAATAAGGCACAATTGCAATCAGAAATTATGGCGATGCCAAAATGGTTGCGTCGCCCGATTGGTAAAGCGAGCGATCTATCCACAGTTCAACGGATTATTAAACAACGGCAAATTCACACTATTTGTGAAGAAGGACGTTGTCCTAACAGGGGAGAGTGCTATGCCCAAAAAACAGCAACTTTTTTATTAATGGGACCTACTTGTACGCGTTCTTGTGCTTTTTGTCAGGTGGATAAGGGTCACGCACCAATGCCGATCGATCCATTTGAGCCTGAAAAAATTGCTGAAGCAGTCAAACTTTTAGGTCTGCGTTATGTTGTTTTAACTTCGGTTGCGAGGGATGATTTACCAGACCAAGGAGCAAGTCATTTTGTCAAGACGATGCAGGCTATCCGTCAGTTAAATCCCGATACTCAGATTGAAGTTCTTACCGCTGATTTGTGGGGTGGAATAGGTGGGGAGAAAGAACAATTCCGACGAATTGAGATCGTTACTCAAGCTAAACCAGCTTGCTACAACCATAATCTAGAAACAGTAAAACGTTTGCAGGGAACTGTACGTAGAGGAGCAAAGTATGAGCGTTCTCTACGATTGCTGCAAATGGTCAAGGAAATTGACCCTTCTATTCCTACCAAGTCTGGATTAATGCTGGGAGTTGGTGAAACTACTGAAGAAGTAATCGAAACAATGAGAGATTTACGTAGTATTGAATGCGATCGCCTGACTATTGGTCAATACATGCGTCCTTCTTTAGCTCATTTACCGGTTCAAAAATATTCGACGCCAGAAGAATTTGAAGATTTGGGCAAAATTGCTTCGGACATGGGATTTTCTCACGTTCGTTCTGGACCTTTGGTTCGTAGTTCTTATCATGCAGGAATTGATGATTAGACCGATCGCAAATGAGTTTAATAATAAGCAAGTGGCTTAACAAAAATATTTTTAACGAATTTCGCTAAAGATGACATCTCTTTGGTATTTGTTAAGAAGTCCTTAAGTTAGGAGAATCAAATATGACTGCGGATGCACAAAAAAAAGTTGGTATTGATGTTCCCCAATCAGGTGCTGCTGCTCCTTTTCCCTATCGCACGATAATTTCCCTTGTTTTACTAGCCGTCAACTTTTTAGTTGCTGCAATTTACTTCCACGTACTGGATATCTAGTTTCAACCGAGTTTCAGCAATAGTTAAGAGATGTAAGTAATTGCTTATCCTTCTTAACTAAATAATTTTTCCAGTAAATTAATGAGATTCGAGTTGCTCTTTGAAAATATTTATTCTCCTCGGGCAATAATTTCACTAGTTATTGTTCGGTAAATATTCTTCGGATACTCTTAATTTAACTAAGAAAAATTACTTAATTTCACAAGTGGTGTTGCCCATCTTGAATCAGGGAATTATCCTTGAGAAAGAATGGGTAACACCTCAGTTTTTATTAACTATAAAACTGTGTAATTATGCGATGAAATTATTTAGGGTATATTTCTGGTTCGCATTAATATGTGTACCTGATGTTTACCTGTAAATCAAATTTTTTCTTTGACAGTTAATCATTCTTTAAAAATTATTTCCTAAAGAGGATGTTTGGAAAGTATTGTTTAGTCCCATGAGGTTTTTGAGATCCCCCTAACCCCCTTAAAAACGGTGACTTAGGGGGCTCCAAGATATATTAGATAAACAATATGACCTTTAAAACATTCTCCAAGAATTATTTTCCAAGTTTGATTTACTTGCTTAAATCCGGTATTACACTTACATCTTTAAACTAAAAACCTTAGCGTACAAATAAAGAATTAGAAAAGAGTACGTTAATATACATAGCATCGACCTCATAAACTTTTGCGAAGTTGAACTTTTTTTGGCTGTCTAGTTAATCATGCAGCAGTATCCAAGCTTATCAAAACAAAATTCAGAAGTAGTTCGAAACCCAATTCTAGTGGTAGAAATGGAGCAGCTTCGCGCAGAGTTGTGGTTGGAGCGCAGCCTAAACAGGTTGCAAAATTACCTGAATGATTACTTGCTTTCGGTTTTAGTTACAAAAGAAAAATTACCAGTCAGAGACTCAAGTATTTACCGAAGTATTTATCAAACTTTAGTTAACGAACTCAACAACACATTACCTGGTAGTCAGGTTGCAATTGCTTTGACCCAAGCAAAAACAAAATCTTGTAAAATCAGCTATTTATCTTCCAAAGGAATCATTTCTCAAAGTTCAAAGTCTCAATCACCGTTATTGGCTATAACTCTTAAAAGTGGTAAACAACTACAAATCAAATTAAATGAAGTTATAGAGATTGAAGATTTACGGTATCTTGAAACTCAAGAAACACCAAAAGCTTGGGCGATCGAAGATGATTTTGGTAATGTTTGGGGTTGGTTAATTATTTCTTACACACCATTGAATTCAGGTACTGATTCTTTAACAAGTGCACAAGTTGAGATACAGTCACAATTGATTAAACGTGCGGCGAGCTTATGTGCTATAGCTTTGATGAAGTTAAAGAATATAGAATCTTTGCAAAAGGTTTCCCGTTCTTTAAGCGAATTCAATCAAGAATTAGAGCGTAATAATCAACTGAAAAATCAATTTTTGGCGAACACATCCCATGAAATCCGCACTCCACTAAGTTCGATTATTGGCTTTACACATTTACTTTTAGCTCAAGGCTATAATCCAAGTTCCGAACGTCATAAAGAGTATTTGAGTATTATTCAATCAAGCGGTAAGCATCTTTTAGCTTTGATTAACGATATTTTAGACTTGTCTAAAATTGAAGCAAATCAACTAGAAATTCAATGGGAAGAAGTTAATGTATCGCTGTTATGTCGTAATGTTTTAGCACTGGTAAAAGAGAAAGCAGCGAATAAAGGTTTACAGTTGCGCTTGGAACTGGAACCGCAAGAAATCGTTATCGTAGCCGATCCTTTGCGTCTCAAGCAAATGCTGTTGAATTTAATTTTCAACGCTCTTAAATTTACTACTTCGGGAAGTGTTGGTTTACAAGTAAAAGTTAAAGGTGAATTGGTACACTTCACTGTTTGGGATACTGGTGCGGGTATACCTGAAGAATATCAAGCAGAATTATTTCAACCTTACTGTCAAATTCCTAACAGCAGAGTCAGTAGTGAAGAAGGTACTGGCTTAGGTTTAGCACTGACTCGCAAACTTGCAGAAATTCATGGTGGTTCAGTAAAAGTTGTATCTGAAATAGATCGCGGTTCTAGCTTTACTGTGATACTTCCTCGCAGTCAAATGAGTGAGTTCGAAGAAACAGAGGTAGAAATAGAACAAAAAGACAATATGAGTGGCGATCGTTCTTATCAGTCCGGACTTCGACTTTCTTACTCTTCAGATATATTATTGGTAGAAGATGATTTGCATAATGCCAAATTGATTGATGCTTACCTGAGTAAACTGGGGTATCAAGTAATTTGTGCTTACAACAGCGTACAAATGTGGGAAGCTCTCAAACGCTCCCAACCTGCTGTTATTTTGATGGATATTTATCTTCCTGATGTTAATGGTCTTGATTTAGTAAAGAAACTCAGACAAGATAAAAATTATCAAAATATACCAATTATCGCTGAAACAGCAATGGCGATGAAAGGCGATCGCGAAACTTGTTTGGCTGCTGGGGTTGATGAATATATTGCGAAACCTATCGATCTACCAGTTTTGGGAAATTTAGTTTCAAAATATTGTCAATTATCGAAAAAGCGAATTTAAGGTTTTTAAGGTTTTTAAGTTTTATAGGACTTAGGCAAAATTAACGTAATTGCGTCATTACGTTAGTGTACAGATCATCCGCTACGCAAAATTTTGGGATTGCTATCTCCCTTTGGAAGACGCTTTGCTAACCCTAAACTGCATTTCGATTACATGCGCAGAGCTTGCGCTTATCGCAATGACAAATCTATGTCCTACGGACACGCCATAGCTAATAAAGTTATAAATTTTAAGTTTATGACTTATTTCTTAACCTGCTTAAAATGGAGAAAGGTGGCGATTCCATTTTAGTTTGAGTGGGAACATATTATGGGAAGCGAAAAACTGGAGCAATTAAAAACGATATTTGTACAAATGGAACGAGCTTTAATAGCTTACTCTGGGGGTGTAGATAGTACTTTAGTAGCTAAAATTGCATACGATGTCCTGGGTAACAAAGCTTTAGCTGTGACTGCTGTTTCACCTTCCCTGTTACCGGAAGAGTTAGAAGATGCCAAAATTCAAGCAGCAACAATTGGAATTCCCCATCAAATTGTAGAAACTCAGGAAATGGAGAATCCTAATTACACTTCTAATCCTGTTAATCGTTGCTATTTTTGTAAAAGTGAACTGCACGATACTCTCAAACCTTTGGCAAAAAAATTGGGTTATCCCTATGTCGTCGATGGTGTTAATGCTGACGACTTGAAAGATTATCGTCCAGGAATTCAAGCTGCAAAAGAAAGGGGTGCGCGTTCTCCTTTGGCTGAAGTTGGTGTTAGTAAGCTAGAGGTACGTCAAATTTCTCAATCTCTTGGTTTAGATTGGTGGGATAAACCTGCACAACCTTGTCTGAGTTCTCGCTTCCCTTATGGTGAAGAAATTACCGTAGCTAAGTTACAACGTGTTGGTAGGGCTGAAATTTATTTACGAAAGTTAGGATGGGAAAATCTGCGCGTACGTTCCCAAGAAGATACAGCACGCATTGAATTACCACCGGAAAAAATCAAAGATTTTATTCTGAGTATTGATTTGGATTTGGTAGTTTCTACATTTCAAGAATTGGGATTTATTTATGTCACTTTAGATCTAGAAGGTTATCGTAGTGGAAAGTTAAATCGAGTTTTAAATAAAGAGTCTTTGGTAATGGGTAATGGGTAATTGGTAATTGGTAATTGGCGATTGGTAATAATTTTTCTTTGATTAAAACCCGAGTAATCCTATTGTCTGTTAATTAGAACTGGGGGTAATTTTTATCTTTCAGCGTTTGCAAGTACAATTGCTCCTTTCTTATCTATTTTGACAGGAGTTTGAGGGAAATCTTTATTAATCAAATAACGCAATAGCCCTACTGTACGGAAATTTTGGTCAATGTAAGGAATACCTTGACTGTTAAGATGTACCGGGATAATTTTTGCTCCTAGTAATTTTCCTTCCCGATCAATTTTTGTTTCCAAAATCATTGAATAACCAGTTTGGGCTCTAGTTGATAAAGTTTTGTACCCCAAAAAATTACCTAAAGAATAAGCGATCAGTTTATCCTTATATATTTCCATGGCTCTGGGAACGTGAGGACCATGTCCGAGTACTATATCTGCTCCTACATCAATCATTTGGCGAGCAAATTTGATCGGGTTACCACGATTTTCCCCGTAGAAAAATTCTGTTTGATTTCTAACTCGTAATGCTCCTGTACCCTCTGCTCCTGCGTGCATTGAGACTATAACTATATCAGCCTTTTGTTTTGCTGTTTTTACTAATTTTTCTGCAGCTTTTAGGTCGTGAATAGAATTATAAAATTTGTAGGGCGCAAACCCAAGCATCGCAACCTTTACATTATTAACCTCTAAGATAAGAATTTGATTTTTATGACCGACGGTTTCAATTCCCACCGACTTGAGATGATTCACTGTGTCTTTCAAACCTACCATCCCAAAGTCAAGGGCGTGATTATTGGCAATATTGAATACATCGAAGCCCACATCTTTAAATAACTTTGCATAAGTCGGTGGAGAACGAAAAGCAAAAACCTGACCTCTACTTATATCCTTGCTACTGTACTTATGGTTGGTAAGGGTACTTTCAAAATTACCAAATAACAGATCTGCTCTCTGTAAATATCTTCTAACTGACTGGGGAAAAAGTTGATTTCTATTTTTAGGTAACCTGTAATTGGGGTAATTAGTTCCTGGAATAATATCTCCAACTGCTTGAATTGTGATGTTTTGAGTAGTATTTTGTGGATCTACTATAAGTTGTTTCTGTAAAGATGGTGAAAACGGCTCGGTAGATCCTGGAGTATCTGATGAGTTGATTTGATTGAGAACTGGTGATGTTGTTGCAGCTTCTAATGTTTGTATTCGTCCAAAGCGTATGAATATTCCGATACCAATACCTGTACAGAAACAAAAAACAATAAAACTAAATGACAATATTTTTTTAAAGTGATGATTTGTCGTCATTGAAACCCTCAACTCCCTTCCATACGTATTGGATTTTCAGTTGTTGACACAAACAAACCGCCAAAAATCAATAATCCCAAATCATTGAGACTATTGATACACAAGCCTTAAGTGACTTTGTTAATAACCTGTAATTCATTACTCACAGGTTATGTTATGAGGAAACTTTTAGCACCAATAAGATTATTTTAACCCCGAACACTATTTCTTTAAGTATTCATCGTGGCTTTTTATTCACATAATTTAAGATAAATTTAGCACTCTAAAACTTTAAGTGTAGGTGTGGTTGAATTAATTGAGATAGTTTTATTTAAGAAAATCTGATGAGATTCATTAAGTGGTGTCACTACAAAATAAAGGTAAAGTATGTTTTTGTTTATTCCTAGTAAACACTTAATTTAAAAACACTTCAAGTTATAAAAATAGATTCTATTTAACTAATGACTAATCTTTTTTTGGCGGTTAGCATAAAGCTATATTTACTGAATCAAAATTTACACACTTATATTCCAGTAAATTTCTTCGAGTAAGTTTGAGCCTTTTTTGCAAACCATGTCTCCTCAAAATCATTCTCCTGCTTCTGTGCGCTATCTCAAAGCCAGGTTATGGAACTTAGCCCGACCTAGTTTTTGGGGTACGGCAATTTTTTTGTCTGTAATCGGTTTATTGATTAGACAGTATTGGATAAATCCTAATTTTTTCTCTACTGTTAGAACAGAAAATCCAGAAAGTACCGAACCACTTGAATTCTTTTTATCTGAGGAAGATAAAGCGATCGCCGCTGATATTGATAATTTACCAGTTTTATTTTACGAGTCTAAACAGAAAAATCTTTCTGATACGGTAATTAAACTTAAGCAACAAATTAAGGCTGTTCAAAAACAAGCAGTACCTGAAAATAAAGCTAGGCGACGGAATAGTTTTCGAAATCAAATTAAATTAAATTATGAGGCAATAACCAAACAAAGTAGACTAAGTTCAAAAGTAAAAAACCCATTTTTACAGCAAGCAAATAAATTGTTGGAATTTAAGGATTCTAATGGCGGGAATTTTAGACAAAATCAATATCCAAATATCGGTTTTTCTGGAGCATTGAAAACGACGTCATATTCGGGAGCTTTTACCACTATTCCTAGTAGCTCCCCTCAATATCCTGCTGGGACAAATGCTTTACAGATCGCGATCAAAGAACTTGAGAATACAAATAAACAACAGCAGCAAGTACAATCTGGTTCCCAATTAAACACTAATGTTGCTGTACCAGTTATTCCTTCTTCAGATAATTCCAACAATTTGAACCAGAATACTAATAATTCTAATTTTTCAGGAAATCTTCCTAATTCAGGTAATACAAATACTCGTTTAACACATCCTTATATTAATCAAACACCCAATCAAATATCTCCCCAGAGGTTTGTCAACACTCCCGGTCAAGTTAATCCTCGAACTAATGTCAGAAGTTTTTCGTCAAATCCTTACGAAAATAATTATTCAAACCCTTATAACAATTACATTAACAACTCGCAGCAGACTAATATTAACTCCACAAGGCAGCTAAATAGACCTGTTGTACCTGGGGTTACAAATAATATTACACCTAACAATTCAGTTAATATTAGATCCAGTGGCACTAGATTTTATAGCGTGCCAAACTCTAGGCAAAATCTTGTTAGCCCCAACAGTTTAACAAATCCTAATACCTTAAAAACACCTAATACTTACAATCAAAATTTAAGGTCTTACAATCGACAGCCTTCTAGTATCACAAACTATAACAATTCAAGATATTCAACATCACCACAAGTCCCAAATCAAACTAATGGCTACTCTTATCCCTAAAATTTTTAGATTTAATTGCTTACATTGGAATTTTAAAATATATGCTATTTTCTTCAGATCTAAAGTGTAAAAATTAGGTATATAGAAGAAAATTTGATGTCAGCTAGAAGAAACTGAGTTAGATTGATTTTGGTTTTTAGTATCTCGTTTTCCCCAAGGTTTAAGAAAAGAAATTGCTACGATCGCTAATAGACAAAAAGTCTGAATAATTCCACCTATAATTACACTACTACGATCAAAAACATATAGAGGATTTTGTAGCGCTTGCAATCTTTCATCAGCGGAAATTGCAGTCATTGCATTTGTCCAAGGACCAAGCCAAATTGTACCTGCAACAATTAGGGTTACTGTTGCAAACCACTTGGTAATTACCCAGTAATGCTTGAAAAAACCCCAAATTGTCAGCCAGCAAAGTAAACCACCGGAAAGTAAAGATAAGTTTGCTGAAGGAATAATCACAAAATCATCCAACAGTTTCATCACTGAATTAATAGCGTACAGTTCGTCACCATTGGTAGTATTGCGATTCATAAGTGCGATAACAATCATGCATAAAGCTGTACCAAACCAAATCCCAGCAAATATTACGTGAATTGATATCAACCATTGCTTCTGCTTTACATTTAACTTTTTCATAAGTACTCATGCAAAAATATTTGTATCTTTCAAAAATAATTAAAATAATCCTCAATCTTTTGCGTTAGCGGATCCGTAAGGTAGCACAGCTAGAGGCTGGAGGCTCCGCCGTCGCCGCAGGCTCTAGCGTGTCCGTTAGCCCGCACCTGACGGTGTTCAGCGTAGCTGCGTCAACAAACGACTCCGTCGCGTACAATACAATAGGACATATGCATCATTCCGTTCCGCTACGCTCCATATGCCAACACAATGACAAATGTACATTTAATTATGCACAAGTACTTATCTTACTTCTGTTAATTAACCCTTTAAAATGATTAGGTGACTAATAGTTAGGTGCCTAACTAATTTTATTGAATGCTAATTGAATTTTTACTCCTAGGAACGAGAAGGAATAATTGCTTGAGCAATATCCTCACGCGTTGCACCAATAGAAAATAAGGTACGCACAAAAAGATCCACAGAAACTGATGAGTCAGCTGACTCCATTTTTGCAACTCTAGACTGACTAGAATTCATGCGTTCAGCAACAGCCTGCTGAGAAAGATTTTGACTTGTGCGAAGTTTTTTTAGATATTTGCTAAGTAATAACTTTAATTCCACAAGCTCAGATTCTGCTGGTGAGAGTTCAAGAAATTCTTCTGCTGTTCCAACACTCCAACCAGATGCTTGTAAACGTTCACGCTTTATTTCATCCATAATATAAAAACCTCCATCATCAATTATCCAAGTTCATCGTATTGCTTCAGCCTTTTTTGGCATACCTTAATAACAGACTTCGGAGTTTGTTGGGTTTTTTTCGCAAATACATCTAAAATTAGAATGGAGTCTGCATCTATTCGGTAAATAATTCGCCACGTCTTGTCTTTGTCAATAATACGCAATTCATGACAATTAGAACCTATACTTGACATCTGTCGAGAATGTGGCATAGGTATTAATTCTCCTTGTTGTAGCTGTCGCAGAAGGACTCCAGCTTCTATTCTTGCTTCTGTAGAAAAAGGAGGAGTTTTTACCTCACCACTAAGCCAGACAAGGGGTTTATCTTTCTGGGAATCAGTCATTTATTAAACTAGTGTTAGTATATGTCAGATTTGACATAAAATCAAGTTGTCTTTTAGCATACAGTAGCTGAGTATAAAGTCACGTCTTTTCGTCGGCGCTATTCACTTCAACAAGAAAATCAATAACTGTTAATTAACCCTAATCCGATGAAAAATAAAAGCCCGCATAAGCGGACTTTATAAATCAAACTTTACAAATTTAGTGCCAGTTATTTGTCTTGGCGAGAGTATGATATCTAACTAAAACGCTTAATAATAGCATCGGCAAACTCGGAACATTTCAAAGGTTCAACTTTGGGTTCCATCAATCGCGCTAAATCATATGTAACTTCCTGATTTGCGATCGCTTCCCCAATTCCTTTTTTAATTAGATCGGCAGCTTCTTGCCAACCTAAATATTCCAACATCATGACGCCGGATAAAATTACTGAACCGGGGTTAATTCGATCTAAACCAGCATGTTTTGGTGCGGTACCATGGGTTGCTTCAAAAATAGCTGCGGAGTCACCAATATTCGCACCCGGTCCCATTCCCAATCCACCAACAATTGCAGCCGCAGCATCTGAAAGATAGTCACCGTTGAGATTCATGGTAGCCAAAATTGAGTACTCATCTGGGCGAGTCTGAATTTGTTGGAAAATACTATCGGCGATGCGATCGTTCACCATGATTTTATCTTTCCATTTGCCATTTCCGTGGCTGTCCCAAATGGAGTTAAGAACTGCTTCGACTTCTTTGACAATCTGCTGTTGTTTTTCTGGCGTCAGAGCATCATAACCGGGATCTATCAACCGGGCGTTTTCTTCCAGAGAGATATCAGATTTATTTTCTTTGTTACTTAAAATCCAAGATTCCCTTTCGGTGACACATTCTTGACGAAATTCACTAGTTGCAAGTTCGTAACCCCAGTCCCGGAAAGCACCTTCAGTGTATTTCATAATGTTGCCCTTATGCACCAAAGTCACTTGCTGCTTGTTTTTGGGTAATTGTAAGGCGTGTTTAATGGCGCGACGAACTAAGCGCTGAGAACCTGTTTTACTGATGGGTTTAATACCAATACCAGAGTCAAGGGGAATTTGTTTTTTGCCGTGTTCTGGGGTTGCAGGAATTAAATCTTGGTTGAGAATGGAAATTAATCGTTTAGCAATTTCATCGTCCCGTTTCCATTCAATTCCTAAATATATATCTTCCGTATTTTCTCTGTAGACGATTACATCCAGTTTTTCAGGATTTTTGTGAGGTGAAGGAGTACCTGGATAATAACGACAAGGACGGACGCAAGCGTAAAGTTGAAAAATTTGTCGCAAAGCCACATTTAAGGAACGAATTCCCCCACCAACGGGAGTTGTTAATGGACCTTTAATTGCAACACCGTATTCCTTAATTGCAGCTAAAGTATCTTCTGGTAAATACTGATATGTCCCATACACATCGCAAGCTTCATCACCAGCATAAACTTTGAACCAGCTTATTTTACGCTTCCCTTTGTATGCTTTTTCTACAGCTGCATCCAATACTTTTTGAGTAGCAGGCCAAATATCTATGCCTGTTCCATCTCCTCTAATAAAGGGAATAATTGGATTATCTGGAACAATTGGTTCGCCACCTTTAAAAGTTATTTTCTCTCCAGTTGTAGGGGGAGTAATATGTTTGTACATTGTCCATTCCTGGTGACTAAAGTTAAGAGAAATTGAACCCTCAGGTACTTACCCTGAAAGCTTTATTTAGTAAGAGAGGTACTAATTGTACTGTTCCTTGTGCGAACAAACTTATTCTTGTCCGAACAACATTATAAAGCGCAGATTTCCCCAAATATTATTTACTAATTTTCAGTATTAATTAGGCACTACTAAATTTATATAAAACTTAGATTTAATGCTTATGAGTTATTAGTTATCAAGAAAATAAATCATAATTATGCGAATAGTCACAGCAAAGTTACCAGAATCGCAATTGATGTGACAGTTTTTTTCTGTTTTATACTATTTATTTAAGAGCTTCAACTTTAAACTTAAATTCAGGTTTGAAAATAATGTTCTCAACACCAAATATGACAAACCAAAATTACAGATAGATGCTTCACTAGTTTGCTATTTCAAATATATAGCAAAATACAAAAAATAAAGCATAAAAAGTGCAATAAAGTTAATTTATACATCTCGCACATCAAGTAAGAATCTAAAAACCATGTAGCATTAGAGTCTAAATTGAAATAATATTTATATCGGTAATTGAGTAAAAATTTAGTCTTTACCTTATGGTAATCTTCTAAAAATTACGATCGCAAATATGAGAAAATGTCAATTGCTCCAATATAATGTTCGGAGTAAAAGGTTAAGCTTTGGCTTGTAAATGGTGGAATTTAAAAACCATTTTTAAGTAAAATATCTTCTTCGCTAACAATTACAAGACTGTAAATCTTATTCTTAACGGCTAATAACCTTTATTTTTGACTTTATTCCACGATTAATGACATGACAGACCCGATGATTTTATCCGGCTCACTCAATGACATCGAAGCTCTTCGCAGCCAGTTAATCGCTGGGTCTGAAAAAGTCCAACAGCAAACGATCTCAGAATTAGCTGAGTTACAAAGCGCAGGGCTCGATATATTAATGGAATTTTTGCTGCAACGTCGCGAAAATCCATCAACTTGGATTGATGGCAAAGCCTACACAGCTCTTTATAATTGCAATTTGCCTGCGGTTCAAGAATTTTTGCAAACAAATTTTCCCCAGGGAGTGATTCCCCTGACTTCGGAGCGGGAAATTAATTATGCTCCTTTACAAAAGTTATTGGCAAGCCAAGATTTTCAAGCGGCTGACCAAATGACTTTACAAAAAATGTGCGAGCTTGCAGGGGAAGACGCTATTAAGCGTAAGTGGATATATTTCACAGAGGTTGAAAGTTTTCCGATTGCGGACTTACAAACAATTAATCAGTTATGGTTGGTCCATTCGGAAGGAAAATTTGGTTTTTCGGTACAACGGGAACTTTGGCTGCGTTTGGGGAAAAATTGGGAAAGTTTATGGGCGAAGATTGCTTGGAAAAATGGCAATAACTGGACGCGTTATCCTGGGGAATTCATTTGGAGTTTAGATGCTCCTAGGGCTCACTTACCTTTATCTAATCAGTTGCGAGGAGTAAGAGTTATTGCTTCGCTATTTGCTCATCCTGCTTGGTCAACAGATTCTCAGAAATAATTCTTTAACATAGGTGTTGGGATTTTGCCAGAGTTACTCCAGCCATCTTATTAGATTGGAACATACTTTGTGTATCAACACTATTTGCTGGTCGATATTACTGATTGGTGAATGTTAAATCCTTTTACCAGAATGTAAAATTTACTAGTCAAGGTCAAGCAACACCCGAAGACTATAATTACCATGGCAAACGTTCGTCTGGAAGCTATCAAGTGCCGATTTAGCAATGTAACTGCTATAGAAGATATTACTTTTGAAGTTCCCGATGGTGAATTTTGGGTTTTGGTTGGTCCATCGGGTTGTGGTAAATCTACGATTCTAAGAACGATCGCTGGTTTGGAAAATGCTAGTTCCGGAAACCTTTACATCGGCGATAATTTGATGAATCAGGTACCTGCAAGACAAAGGGATGTAGCAATGGTTTTCCAAAATTATGCGCTGTACCCCCATATGACTGTGGCGCAAAATATTGCTTTTGGTTTGCAGATGCGCAAAGTCGATCAGAAAGTAATTCGCGATCGCGTAAATTCAGTTGCAAAATCCCTGGCTTTGGAACATCTTCTGGAACGCAAACCAAAGCAACTTTCCGGGGGACAACAGCAAAGGGTAGCTTTAGGAAGGGCGATCGCCAGACAAGCAAAAGTTTTTTTATTGGATGAACCCCTATCTAACTTAGATGCTCAACTGCGAGACGATACTAGAGCAGAGCTAAAACAAATACATCAAAACCTGCAAAATACTACAATCTATGTAACTCACGATCAAGTTGAAGCAATGACCTTAGCCGATAAAATTGTCGTATTAGACCGAGGTCAAATTCAACAAATCGGTACTCCTGAAGTAATTTATAATCAACCTCACAATCGGATGGTCGCTACTTTTATCGGTAGCCCACCAATGAACATCTTACCGGCTAAGTACAAGGGTGAAAGTTTTGAGGTTTGCGGTCAGCTTTTAGCAATAGATTTATCCATCCAAGAAAAACTTCAGTTACTCTCGGACAAAAATTATGATTTGGGAATTCGTCCCGAGCATATCAAAATTAGTTCGGAGAATATCAACCCAGAAAGTAGTACTGAAAATACTGCTAATACTGCAACACTAAAAGTGAAAGTAAAAGTAGTGGAACCTTTAGGAAGAGAAACTTTAATTCGGGCAAATTTACCCAATGAAAGAGTACCATTAGATTTTCCAGCACCTGCGGCTATCCGTCCTAATCCCGGCGAGATTTTGACTGTTAAATTAGACTTAAATAATTTATTTGTTTTTGAAGTGGATACAGGCAATAAATTATACCCTTGTTTCCTTGAGCGATAGCTTCTGGCTCTTTACTCAAAGAATTTTGAGTGGTTAAGTGTTTCCGGATTGGGATAAATTATTTTTGTGTGCCAAATTGTAAAGTTCTAAGCCTCGGGAGATTGACATGAGTAAGGGTGCGATCGTCATAAATGATTCAGAATTTGAAACTGAGGTTCTCAAAGCAGAAGAACCAGTATTAGTTTATTTTTGGGCTACATGGTGTGGACCTTGTCAACTTATGTCCGCACTAGTCAATGCCACTGCGAAAGAATATAGCGATCGCCTTAAAGTAATCAAAATGGAAGTTGACCCCAATCCGGTTACTGTGAAGCAATATAAGGTTGAAGGGGTTCCTGCTTTCAGATTAATTCATAAAAATAAGCTTTTGGGAGCGACTGAAGGTGCGATTGGCAAGGAAAAATTACTAAACTTTATTAATACTCATCTGGAACAAAATTAATTTTTGGTAATTGGTAATTGGTAATTGGTAGTTGGAAAAATTAAGTTAAGCTATTTAGCCTGTGTCCATAGCGCATAGGACAAAAAGTTATATGCAATTTGCTACGCGTTTAAAGCCTTTAGAGTCGAATGTATTTGCTGACATGGATTCAGCTAAAGCAAAAGCTTTGGCAAATGGGAAGCAAGTAATAGATCTATCTTTGGGTTCTTCAGATTTGCCTGCTGCACCCCATGTCATCGATGCAATCGCCCAGTCTTTGAAGGATAGCTCTACCCACGGTTACCTATTGTTTCACGGTACTGCAGGATTTCGACGAGCTGCGGCTCAGTGGTACGAGAGAAAATTTGGTATTTCCGTAGATCCAGAAACTGAAGTTTTACCTTTAATTGGTTCTCAGGAAGGTACTGCCCACTTACCCCTAGCAATACTTAATCCTGGTGATTATGCTTTACTGCAAGATCCAGGTTATCCATCCCATGCAGGAGGAGTTTACCTTGCGGGCGGTCAAATCTATCCAATGCCATTAAAAGCAGAAATGGATTTTTTGCCGGTTTTTACTGACATTCCATCGTCTGTTTTAGCACAGGCACGGATGATGGTATTAAGTTATCCCCATAATCCAACAACAGGAGTGGCAACACTGGCTTTTTTCCAGGAAGCAGTAAAATTTTGTCAGCACCATGGTATTGTTCTCGTCCATGATTTCCCATATGCAGATTTGGTGTTTGAGGATGATGACAAAGGAAAAATTATTGGCGAGCCGGGAATAGATATTACTCCTGCTTCATCCCTTGCTCCTTCTATTTTTCAAGCTGATACAGATAAAAGCACTTCCATTGAGTTTTTTACTCTGTCTAAATCCTACAACATGGGCGGTTTCCGGATTGGTTATGCGATCGGTAATGCAAAATTGATTAAGGCATTACGTCAGGTCAAAGCTGTGGTGGATTTTAACCAATATCAAGGAATTCTCAATGGCGCGAGTGCAGCACTTACTGGTCCTCAAGATTGTGTGAAAGCTGCTGTTGGGACTTTTTGCGATCGTCGCAATGCTCTTGTCGCTGCTCTGAATGGTATTGGTTGGGATGTTCCTACCCCTAAAGCAACTATGTATGTTTGGGCACAACTACCAGAAGCTTGGAAACAAAATTCGATTGATTTTTGTATTGAATTGGTTGAAAAAACCGGAGTAGCAGTCTCCCCCGGTGCTGGGTTTGGAAAGTCTGGAGAAGGCTATGTTCGTTTTGCTTTAGTTCGCGAACCAGCTGTTTTAAGAACTGCGGTTGAAAGAATTGCCAAACTTTTCTAAGTTAAATCTGAATTGGTTGCTGGAGAATTTTAAACATCTTATTTCTTGGGATATGTAGAGTTTAGATATTTAATTATCCAGTAATTTTATGTGTTTAAATTCTATTTGTTTAAAGTTTATGGATGATTTCATGGATAATTACTTCATGGATCATAATTTCATGAGTAATGATTTCATGTTTTTTTACTGAATCTAATTTTTTTTGTTTCAATCTTTTAGATAAAAAATTATCCATCAAACAGTGATTTAATACCTTTGAGGTTGATTACAGCTAATGATTCTGCGACCTAAGCATACAAAATTATCTGCATAGCCTAAATCCTAAATATGGATATCTAAATTTGGGTAAACAAAAATATGGGTGAATAAAAATCTCATTGCTTGTTTTATAACTAATTATCAATTATCGATTACCAATTACCCATTACTAATCATGGGTAAATTAGAAATACCAAAAAACTTCAGTTAAAAGTGTTTGTTACAAATTTTATTTGAAATCACACATCTCACATGAAAAAATCTTATTTAAGAAACTTGACAAAATGAAAAATTTTTGATGATAATTTTTGTTTGTGAAAACATTATAAATTTAAGAAAAAAGCTTGGCTAACGTTATTGTCATAGGTGCCCAATGGGGCGATGAAGGTAAAGGAAAAATAACAGACTTACTCGGTCGCTCTGCAGATGTTGTCGTCCGTTATCAGGGTGGTGTTAACGCGGGTCATACGATTGTAGTTAAGGACGAAACCTTTAAACTACATTTAATACCTTCGGGAATTTTATATCCAGAAACTCAATGTATTATTGGTTCTGGAACAGTCATCGATCCGAAGCTGTTAATTGAAGAACTTGACCGACTTGAACAGTTAAATATTTCCAGCGACAACCTCTTCATTGCAGAAACTTCTCATGTTACGATGCCTTATCACCGGTTATTAGATAAAGCATCAGAAGAACGTCGGGGTAATTACAAAATTGGTACTACCGGTAGAGGAATTGGTCCGACCTATGCTGATAAATCTGAACGGACAGGTATCAGAATTTTGGACTTAATGGATCCTGATGGTTTACAGGAGCAGTTGACGTGGACGATTAACTACAAAAACGTCATCCTCGAAAAGCTTTATGATATTCCACCACTAGATCCAAAAGAAGTTATTGAAGAATACTTAGGTTATGCCGAACGTTTGCGACCTTATGTAGTCGACACTTCTTTAAAAATCTATGAAGCAATTCAAGAACGGCGGAATATTTTATTTGAAGGAGCGCAGGGTACACTTTTAGACCTAGATCACGGGACATATCCCTTTGTAACCTCCTCCAACCCAGTAGCAGGTGGAGCATGTGTCGGAACAGGTTTGGGACCGACAATGATAGATCGGGTAATTGGTGTTGCAAAAGCTTACACCACCCGTGTTGGTGAAGGTCCATTTCCTACCGAAATCCAAGGAAAAGTAGGGGAATTACTGTGCCATGCAGGAGCTGAATTTGGTACCACCACTGGACGTCAGCGTCGTTGTGGTTGGTTTGATGCGGTAATTGGTCGCTACGCAGTTCGAATAAATGGCTTAGATTGTCTAGCAATCACCAAGCTTGATGTTCTCGACCAATTTGAAGAAATCAAAGTTTGTGTTGCTTACGAAATAGACGGCGAACGTTGCGAGCATTTTCCCAATAATTCGCGCCGGTTTGCTAGTTGTCGTCCCATATATCAAACATTTAAAGGGTGGGAGCAATCAACTAGTGATTGTCGTTCTTGGGAAGATTTACCTCAAGAAGCAAAAGATTATCTCAAGTTTTTGGCAGAATTGATGGAAGTTCCCATCGCAATTGTTTCTTTGGGAGCAAATCGCGACCAAACTATTATTTTAGAAGATCCCATTCACGGACCGAAGCGGGCTTTATTACATCCTGATGGTACCCCAGCTTCTTTGCTCAGTGTCTAAATAAGTACCAATCTACGTTACGTTAGTTAAATTCATACTGTGCCTGAAGTGCACAAAAAGGTAAAGGGATTGAAACTCTTTGCCTTTTATTTTGATATTTCTAATCCTCAACTGAATATAGCGGTTTTCGGTTGAGTGTAGTACACCTCGTAGAGACGTAAAATTTTACGTCTCTACATTTGGGAATTAGAAAATGTATTTGATTCAAATGAAAACCGCTATA
>NZ_JASJDK010000101.1 GCF_030065675.1 Mastigocoleus sp. MO_188.B34
ATTTTTAAATTCCCAAATGTAGAGACGTAAAATTATGACCTTACGGTCACGCAATACCTAGAGCCTGCGGCGACGGCGTTAAACCTTACGGTATGGCTGCGCTTACGCCGTAAGGCGCGTCTTTGCCTCTAGCTAGAGGCTCCGCCGTCGCCGTAGGCTCTAGCTGCGCTACCTACGGATCCGGAACTGCTACCTACGGTTAAGCCTTACGGCATGCTGCGCTAACGGCGCAAGCCGCGTGCATTCGTCGCTAGACGCGTCCGACCCGGTACGCTTGCGCGCTTGCGCTAATACGTCTCTACGAGATGTACTATACTCAACCGAAAACCGCTATAGTTATGATTCCTTGAATAAAGTTGATCGATCTATGGTCACTCTAAAGGGGTGTAGTTTTTATTGTCCTCACTAAAAATAAGTTTTATCAAGAACTCGGACAAAACGAGGGTTTTTATGGAAACTTTAAAAATTTTTATGTATCATTTTTAGTACATATAACGATGAAGGAAGTCCGTCTATATGTTAATCAACAGATTGAAATTCGGTCTTATAGGCTTGTTTGCTGCCTCTATGACACTTCCGGTTGCTGCTCCAGCTAGTGCTTTTGTATCAACTAATTCTGAAGAATCTATTACGACTTCAAAGCAAGAACCTCTTTTAATTGCCGATCGTAAATATCGGCGCTATCGCCGCTATTACCGTTATCGTCGCCGCTATCCACGCTCGTATAGATTCTATCGGCGTCGTCGCAAATATCCAAGATACTATCGTTCTCGTAAATATCGAAGATATTACCGGTCTCGCTATCCAAAATATTATCGATATCGTAGATATCCGAGATATCGCTATCGTAGGTATAGAGTATATTACTAAAGATAGTTGATTATCAAAAGTTAGATTAAGGTTTATCAGGTTTTGAGCACTATCATCGTTAACCAAAATGTTTTCAACTTAGCTTAATCCTCAATAATTACTAAGTTGATTTGAGGAGCGAAAATTTTTATAGAGCCACATATCCCTAAATCAATGAAAGGTTACCTAGTTATGTGAGAGAAGAAGTGTGAAGAGTGTAATAAGAAGAGGAAACATTTTTGGTAATCGTCTTAGTAGAAAAAGAGTATTAAGGAAATTAGGAAACACATCAAACTATAAATATACTCATCACCCACTGTTAAAAATTGGTTCCGTAAAGAAAACATCAAATCAAAATCACTCAAATTCATTAACGATAGATAGTCTTATAATTTAAATGAGTGTTATTAATGACATCTACCAAAATATTTACGCCACTTGATTCACCACTCAGCCAAACACAAGGTCTTTAAACTTGTAGAACAGTTAAAAATGTTATGGGTATAAAGCAAAGCTGCTATGTATGTTTCGGCTGAGTCTAAATTGACAATAAAAAGTGCATCGAGCTAGGTTCAGTCTGTATACTTTACGCTTAGTGTTCAATAAATATCCCTACCCCACCATCACTACAACAAATTCGCAACAACAAATTCGCATCAACTAAGATTTACTGATACAGACAGACAACCAATATATATAGTGCCATGAGCAATGCTATTGTGAATAGCAATTTTTTGAGTACAATTATCGCCATAATTAAAATTTTCTCGCAACACTGGAAATAAAGTTGCGCTCGCAAAATTACCAATTCAAATATAATTTTTTAGGGTATTAATTGAGTAAAAATTTTATCCTCTATCTTAAACTCACATCATGTCAGGTAATTGCTTCAAACATTAAATTTGGATGTGAAGGAGTCCAGAAAGTAGCAAAATTTCCCCAAAATAATGACTAAATTTATAAGTATTAACTAACCCCTATATTTATAAATTTAATTTTTGTAAGTATAAGTTTTGTAAGTATAAGTTTTGTTTAAATATAAATATCTTGAAATCTTGACTGTGTGATACTGATTCAAGAAATTAATTAATTAATTAAATTTTCACAATTAAATATAAAAATTTAAAAAGTATAAGCTTCACAAGCATAAGATTCAGTACAATAAATCTTAATTATTCAAGAGACGCAAAAATCTACTAATATAGCAGACCTTGATAAAATGAAGTCAATATATTAAGTCTGAGTAAAACTTACTAGCAGGACTAGATTTTTTCAAGAGTTAAAACTTACAATCTTGCTTGCGCTATCTCATATTATTTCACACTATACGCCTATATAACATTATAAGTTGCAAAAATTATATCCATTCCTAATTACGGTAAGTATCATCAAGCAAATAAATTGATTTTTAACAATAATTGAAAAATAAAAAATGTAACTATTGAATTCAGAATTATCTGACAAAGCCAAATGAATTATATTGTATAATGCATAATCCGTTGAAAACATCTATGCCTGCTGTTGAGACTATTTATGGTGATGATTATTTTTGCCACAAATAGTATTTTATATCCTTATTTTTTAGTAATTTAATCAATTCCTGGGAAAGTCTGATGCATGACTTACAAAATTTAACTCAAGAAAACATGTTTAACCATGCCGTACAACTACGCAACATGGATGTAGGCGTCAGTAGTATGGAAGAAATGGCCGAGCAGATGGTGAGGTATCTGTATAAAAATCTTACTTTACCAGATGGTAATTCTGCTTGTGCTCTTGTCAGATTTTTCAAAACTCATCCTTATCAAGACTTACCTCAAGACCTCCAGGAGTCAGCACAACAAATATTAAAAGGACGTGAAATTCATAACGATACAAAGTGCTTAACATTACTTGCAACTGCTGGAGATAATTCACGATGGAACTCGAGAAAGTTATCTGTTGGACACAAAGCTATTCCATTAGTGGATGAGGATTCTGTTGCTAGAATTCCCATGATTTCACAGTTAATTTGGCAGTTTGGTCTCAGTGTGGAGAATGTCATTAAACCAGATCCCGAAATTATTCTTAATTTAGGAAAGAGAACCTTTAATGTATTCTATATTCCCGAGGCTGTTAATAGTCCTTACATACCTGCTCAAGAAGAATTTGTTATTCCCTACCAAATTAAATCAGTTTTGGGAATTGGAGGTATGTTGTTATCGGGTAACATCTTCACAATTATTTTATTTTCTAAAATTGAAATACCCTTTCACGTCACTCACCTATTCAAGTGGGTAGCGATGTACGCCAAAATCGCCACTAACTCTGTTGAAGGTGATAAAAATCTTTTTGATAAATCTCCTTCTCCTGCGCTTTCAAGTAATTCAAACGGTCAAAGTCCGATCGCTAGTAATACCAAATTACAAACATCCAATACCAAGTTACAAACATCAAGATTTCAAACGATTAATCAACCAAAAGTTGATATATCCACCATTGACTTCCAAAATGCGGATCTCAAAGGTATTAACTTGCAAAATGCAAATCTTGAAGGAGCAGATCTCCGTGGAGTAAATCTAAAAGGAGCAAATCTTGAGGGTACTGACCTTAGCGGAATCAACTTACAGGGAGCAAATCTTCAAGGTGTAAATCTCCGCAATGTAAATCTTCAAGGTACAAATCTCCAAGGAGCAAATCTTCAAGGAGCTAACCTCCAAGGAGCGATAATGCCTGATGGTACTATTTATCAAGAATAATCAAGCGAGAATGATTTTTAATGATTTTTAAGATTCTTGTGGTAATAACTGGATTTACATCCAGATTCAAATATTGAACTGAAACAGAAATATTAGGTTCTAAAAGTTAAGCCTATTCATTATGTTTCTACAGCTAATGTTTTTCCAACGCCCCAAAATAAGCAACGCCTTTTCGAGTCGAATCCTTTAAAGCATTCCGATCAACTTCATAGGGGCTATAGCTAGAGTAAATGGGTAGTAGAAAAATTGGTTTTGGAAGTAGCTAATCGAGGTTTACCACTATCTATCTACCGACCTGCAAGAATCACCGGTCATAGTCAAACAGATGTATCTAATTTTGAAGACTTCTTTTGCTGGTTAATAAAAGGTTGTATACAACTGAAAAGTTTTCCCATATTAAATAATTTTCGAGATAATCTTGTCCCAGTCGATTATGTAAGCCGAGCAATTGTTCATTAAACCCATTCACCGCAGGTGCGTCTCAGGGTACGCGATCGCATCGCCAAACTGCAAACTGCTCATGATCAAAAAAGGTATAAGCTTCATAGCGTTTATATAACCTACATTTTTACCAATTTTGTCGCCCCTCCAGGTATTTCTAAACATCAACTGAATAATATAATTTGTAACTTTAGCAACATAACTTGAAATACTTACGCAAATAATGCGTTATAAATAACATTCATGATAAGATAGTAATTACCAGTTACTTTTATCCACATCATTACTCTGCGAAAACCTTAGACAACTGGTATTATCTCCAAACGATATCGGAGTAAAACCTAATATACATAAGTATTAAAGAATATTGTTTGAGAAGAACATTCGAGCAAAATATCTTTGTTTGAATTAATAATCTTTGCATTATTAATCCTTTCTTGAAAATCCTTTTTCTAAATATGAGGAATAAAATGTTTACTCTTGAAACATATTCTGCAAGTGATTAGTGATACTGTTAATTGTATTTGCTTGATATCAGATGTAACTCCTTAGTCTTGTTATGGAGAATAACTTAATTAATATTTCTGAATCCTATGAAAAGTACAAATCTATCATTTATTTCGAACATCAAATTTACACCCTGCTTGTAAATGATAGAGAGATTCAAGTGTGCATTGTACTGAGATGAGAAATATTGTGCTGCTTTCAAAAAGCTGGTTATTGAGCAGTAAACCGATCGTACCGTGTCACCTTTTCGGGTGAATAGGTGAATAATTAGTGACTTGGGCTATTACCAAACTAAACAGGAGTCAACCTATGGATACAAAGACCCTAATCACTCCAAAAGAACTTTCTGTTTTGCTTGAACAGCAAAAATCAAATCTCATTGTCATTGATACTCGAAGCCCAGAGGAGTATGCAATTTCCCACATTCAAGATTCAATAAACCTTCGGGATATTTTTACCTATTTAGCAGATTCTACTTCTCAAGGCTCAGAGCAGTTACACATGCACTTTGTTAACCTTTTGGGTGCAGCAGGTATATCTGGTAAAGAGTTGATCGTAATCTATGAAGATGCCATGAACACAGGTTATGGACAATCTTGTCGGGGTTACTTTTTGTTGAAATATTTAGGCTGTCAGAATGTTGCAGTTTTACATGGAGGCTGGAAAGCATGGCTCAGTGCAGGCTTTTCTACAACTGCAGAGGTACCAAAGTATGAAACTAAAGAATTTGTTTTAAATATTAATTCCTCAATCATGGCTACGACTGAGGAAATGCTGGAAACACTTGAAGACCCTCAAATTATCAAGTTAGATGTGCGAGATATTGATGAGTGGATTGGTACTAGTTCATCTCCCTACGGAGTAGATTTTTGCCCTCGTAAAGGTAGAATTCCAGGTGCTGTATGGATTGATTGGCATCGTATGATGAAAAATGATTCAGAAATTCCAATGTTTAAATCCTCAGAAGAAGTGCGTAAGATTGCTGAGGAAGTAGGAATCACACCAGAATCTAATGTATACGTTTATTGTTTTAAAGGTTCGCGCGCTGCAAATACAATGATTGCTCTAAATGAGGCGGGAATTACCAATGTCCACAATTACTTTGCTTCTTGGAATGAGTGGTCGCGGGATCCATCTTTACCTATTGATAGTAGAGTTTTTAATGAGTAATGAGTAATGAGTAATGAGTAATGTTAGTGCAGCTAGCGTCAACGCCCCGCAGTACCTTACGGTACGCTTGGGCGCTTGCGCTAACATTATCATCTGAATTCAAAATAAGACAAATTAACCATCTACAAGTCAAACTAAAAATAATTAAGAAAATATTATAATTCAGCACTAAAATACTAAGAATATGCAAATCAATATTTCCAGATGAAAGTTCCTATCTTAAATTTTTGTAAAATTTCAGAGAAGTATTAAAAATATTCATATAAGGATTTCAAGGCACATCATACTTTGTCAAGAGATTGTGTAAAGGTAACAATATTTAAGAGATTATCAAGGGTAAACTTATTATCAAGAATTCACTTCCCACTTGCAAAAAAGTTAATTTATTTACAACTTAAATTTGAGCTAGCGGTATCATTATTACTTCATTACTTTGCTAGTTCATAGCTTTGATCCCAAACTTTAAGTCTTCAATATTGAATAACTCTGAGTATCCTGTAAAGCCAATTTCATCAATCGAGAGGAAATAATTATTGTAGGAAAAGTATCCTTATGAGGATGGGATT
Organism: Mastigocoleus sp. MO_188.B34; assembly: GCF_030065675.1. GTDB lineage: Bacteria > Cyanobacteriota > Cyanobacteriia > Cyanobacteriales > Nostocaceae > Mastigocoleus. The sequence continues at coordinate 6,272 of NZ_JASJDK010000101.1, forward strand.
AGCTTGCAATAACAAGTTTTATTTTATACTTTTTTGCTGAGATTTGTAAGTGTAAATAATTCACAAGTTTAGCTGCTGGCAATAGACTGATTTATCTTTGATAGATCTCGACTAGATACTAGACAAAAAACTACAATAGATACCATGAAATACTGCCAAAAACACGTAAATAAATGATTCTTTTTAAACTTGTAATCAGTGTTTATACTTCTGTGTATTAAGATAAAATAAGATTTAGAAGATAAATTTTAGTAAACTTTAGTTAAATAACACAAAGCAAACAGAAAAATACAGGGAAAAATTTGTGTAGCACAAATTAGGACCTAACACAGCACACATAAAAACAAAATCTTAATTTTTAGAGAGGGAAATAACGGAGTGAATTCGCAAGTCCCAACATCAAAAAATCGCAACTACGACTCACAAGCAATTGCCCGTCACTATCGCTATCGACCTTGGCAAGCTTGGGTGCGTGCAATCACAGTCATCTGGTTTTTCTCTGGATTTATTATTAATCTTAAACTAGATGAATGGCGTGGGTTAAGCGAGCAAAACAAATTTAAAAGAGCTAGTGAATTACGACAGTTACTAACTCGTCTTGGTCCTACTTTCATTAAAGTAGGTCAAGCACTTTCTACGCGACCAGACTTAATTCGCCAGGATTTCTTAAATGAGTTAGTCAAATTACAAGATCAGTTACCTGCTTTTGATAGCGAACTTGCCTACAAGATTATATCTTCAGAACTTGGTAGCCCAATCTCAGAAATATTTAGCGAACTTTCACCACAGCCAGTTGCTGCGGCTAGCTTAGGTCAAGTATATCGCGGTCGGCTACACAGTGGAGAAGAAGTCGCAGTTAAGGTACAACGTCCTAACTTACGTCCAGTGTTATCTCTGGATTTATATTTGATGCGTTGGGCTGCAGGTTGGCTTACACCCTGGTTACCCCTTAACCTGGGACACGATCTAACTATGATTGTTGATGAGTTTGGTACAAAACTATTTGAAGAAATAGATTACCTTAACGAAGCTAGTAACGCTGAAAAGTTTGCTGAGAACTTCCGCAATAGCTCCCAGGTAAAAGTTCCTGCAATCTACTGGCGTTATACCAGTTATCGGGTTTTAACTTTGGAGTGGATTAACGGCTTTAAACTTACAGATACTGCAAGCATTCGTGCTTCCGGCTTAGACCCAGAAGAAATTATCAAAATTGGTGTTACTAGCGGTTTACAACAGCTTTTAGAACATGGGTTTTTCCATGCAGATCCTCACCCAGGTAACTTATTTGCTATGCCCGATGGTCGAATGGCTTACATCGACTTTGGTATGATGGATCAACTCGAAGAAAGCAATAAAGAAAGCTTGGTAGATGCCATAGTACATTTAGTCAACAAAGAATACGACGAACTAGCCGAAGACTACGTTAAATTGGGTTTCCTTACTCCAGATATAGATATTCGTCCCATTGCTCCAGCTTTGGAAAGAGTGTGGGGAAATGCTATTGGAAAAAATGTTGGTGATTTTAACTTTAAAACCATCACCGATGAATATTCCAAACTGATGTATGAATTTCCTTTTCGGGTACCAGCTAAATTTGCGTTAATCATCCGTTCGCTAATCACTCAAGAAGGAATTGCTTTAAGCCTAAATCGGGAATTTAAAATTATTGAGATTGCTTATCCCTACATTGCAAAACGCCTCCTGACAGGAGAATCTCCTGAATTAAGACGCAGACTACTTAATGTCTTATTTAAAGATGGTAGATTCCAATGGCAAAGGTTAGAAAATCTGATTGAAATTGCTCGCACAGATAGTAGCTTTGACGTTTTACCGACAGCCCAGTTAGGTTTACAATTTTTACTTTCAGATGAAGGAAAATTTTTGCGTCGTCAGTTACTAATTGCGCTCACAGAAGACGATCGCCTCCATACAGCAGAAGTCGAAAGTTTGTGGAACTTAATTAAAGAAGACCTCAAACCAGCTCGTTTGCTTGATGTAGCTTTTGGTGCTCTTGCTGATTTTTCTCGGGAAGGATTTGCAGCGGTATTACCAAGCTTTACAGCAAATAATTAATTCATACTCAAGAGTTAATTTCGAATCAAGAATTAAGCTGAAAATTGATATTTGGGCGTCATAGCATGAGTGGATGCAATCACGCACACAAGAGTTAGCAGTTGTCAGTTCGTAGGCGATCGGTGAGATGTAGGAAGACAATCTTCAATTGACCCTTAGTTGAAGAAATTTAAAACCTACACATAAGATATTTAGGGGTTGAATGCAAGATATTAACTGACGACTGCTGATTAAATAAAGTTGGGAAGGTATTTGCGGGGAAGGGGAAAAATGGGGGAATAAGTAGAAAAAAGTAAAGAAATAAACAAATATCAACAAATATCAAAAAATAAATCCAAAAAATAAATCCAAAAAATATAGATAACCAAATACAAATAGCAAATAAATATCAGCTAGTAATTTATACTTAAAAAAACTATAATCAAACAAAGATTAAAGTAATAATTCTTCATTTTCAATTTAACTTTAATTTTCAATCTCAGTTTAAATTTCCATACCTACCATTACCAACACATAGTTAATATGTACTATTACTCCTTTCATCCTCCCTATTTCTTAGTTATTCTTGGATTATTTGTAGCAGTGACTTCTGGTGCGGCTTTTGGCGGTACATTAAAATTAAATTTACAAGAGTGGCAGCGAAGTATTACTGAAAATCCAGAATCTCGTCTATCTACAAAAAGTTCAATATTCCCATTTCTTGGTGTTGGTATTGGTATTGGCTTGTTTTTGTGTGCGGGTTTGAGAATATTTGGATTCTCTGCACTACTTGCTTGTGCTGTTGGTTTACCCACTGCTCTTTTCACCTGCTGGTTGGTTTGGAAGCAGTTAGGGAGTATGTTGGCTTATGCAGAAAGTAAAGGTGGGATCGAATCTTTAGATTTGGATTCTTTGTTTTAGGACGTTTGGTAATTGGTAATGGGTAATTGGTAATGGGTAATTTTCGTAATCCCTAAAATGTTTACCAATCCCCAGTCGCCAATTCCCAGTCCCCAATCCCCAATCCCTTATCGCCACTTTCGTCAAAATTTGCCTGACATGGAAGGAGATTTCAGGTTAAATGTTCTCAGTTAGACTCTTTCTGAAAACTCTCAGGTAGAATTTGTGACGAAACAAAAACAAAAACCATCTCGTTCTTTAGCTGGGATTGCAGGTATTATTGCCGCAGCAACCTTAATTAGTAAAGTTTTCGGGTTGGTAAGACAACAAACTATATCAGCTGCTTTTGGTTTAGGTCCAGCAGCTGATGCTTTTAATTACGCTTATACTATTCCTGGTTTTTTATTAATATTACTTGGTGGAATCAACGGACCATTTTACAGTGCGGTTGTCAGCGTTCTAGCTAAACGCGATGAAGAAGAAGCAGCACCACTAGTAGAAACAATTACAACTTTGGTCGGGTTCGCTTTATTAGTAATTGCAATTTTTATATTTATTTTTGCTCCCAATCTGATCGATATATTTGCTGCAGGTTTACGCGCTACCGGTAAGGAATTAGTTAGGGAAATTGCAATTCAGCAACTGCGAATAATGTCGCCGATGGCTGTTTTAGCTGGATTGATTGGAATTGGTTTTGGGGTTCTTAATTCTGCTAATCAATATTGGTTACCCGCTATCAGTCCGCTATTTTCTAGCAGTGCAGTAATTATTGGTTTGGGTATACTTTATTTGCAGGTGGGAACTAATATTGGTACTGCAACTAGTGAATATGCCACTATTGGAGGAATGGTTTTAGCCGGTGGATATGTAGCCGGAGCATTTTTACAATGGTTAGTGCAAATTTTTGCCCAAGTTAAATCTGGTATGGGTAGGTTTCGGTTACGATTTGACTTTCAGCAACCGGGTGTAAAAGAAATTTTGCGAATCATGTTACCAGCGACCTTTTCTTCGGGGATGCTGCAATTTAACCTTTACACGGATTTATTTTTTGCTTCTAGAATACCCCAAACAGGAGTTGCTGCAGCTTTAGCAAATGCTGGTTTACTAGTACAAACACCGGTGGGAATTCTTTCTAACATGATTTTAGTTCCCTTGCTGCCGATGTTTGCTCAACTTGCTGCTCCAGAAAACTGGGATGAATTAAAATTACGGATTCGCCAAGGTTTAATTCTTTCTGGATTCACTATGCTACCTTTGGGTGCTTTAATGATATCTTTAGCAGTACCAATTGTGCGGATAGTTTACGAACGCGGTGCTTTTAATCCAGAAAATTCCATGTTGGTAGCTTCCTTACTAGTAGCAAATGGAATTGGAATGTTTATTTATTTGGGGAGAGATGTTTTAGTTAGGGTATTTTATGCTTTAGGTGATGGTAACACCCCTTTCCGTATTAGCACCTTTAACATATTTCTCAATGCTTTATTAGATTTCCTATTTCTGGAAGTATTTAATTTGGGCGCGCCCGGTTTAGTATATGCAACTGTTGGTGTTAACTGTAGTTCCATGTTGATGCTGTTATTCTTACTCAATCGCAAACTTAATGGTTTACCTCTGGGAGAGTGGGGTTTAGTAATTTTGAGCTTAGTTGGTGGAAGTGTAGCTACAGGTCTTGCTAGTGGGGGTACTTTGAGATTAACCCAGCAGTTTTTAGGAACAGAAGGTTTAATTATTCAATTATTGCAACTATCCATATCTGCTGCGGTTGGTTTGCTAGTTTTTGCAATTATTGTTTCCCAAATGAAGTTACCAGAGGTGAATGTTTTTGTAGGAAAACTAAGACAGAAGTTTTTGAAGAGGTGAGGATTAGGTGTTGGGGGTAGGACGCATCCTGATGGATGAACGGAGGGAGCGTACGCAATACTTACAGTACGCTTCTGCTAGCCGTGTACGAATTATTATGCCAGATTCTAACACCACAGTTTTTTGTCCTGTTTATTATCAAATTATCCAGCGTAGAGATAACGGCTGGGCGTTTAAGTATAGCGAACCATTTCTTAATTTATTTAACGCCCCGAATTTATCCCCAGAAGAAGAGTTTAAAGCCTTTGGTACTTCTATGAAAAAGGTAGTGATCGAGTTATTTCGCATAAACGGTGGAAAACAGGGTTATTATGCTATTGAGTAAAATTGGCACGTTGAGCTTGTTGCCATCGGGTTTCCAGATTAGCAAGAACAGCATGAGAATTGCGTTGCTAACAAAGCATTAGAAAAAGTAGCACTTAATTTGTTGCGCGAAGGTATATCAGTAGAGATAGTTGTGAAAATTACAGATTTGACTGTAGAGCGAGTCCAGGAATTGAAGGCAGAATTAAAAGCTGAAGATAAAAAGTAGGGGATTAAGATGGTTGGGATTAATCGCTAGACTCAATTGACTTAAATGTCCGGTGTACGGGACGGTTAGACCAATCTTGCTTAGTGAGAGAATACAGATCGCATATCTCATTGTGATAAGTTATTTGTCCTGAATAGGTCATACCTATTTTCATGAGGAGTTTTGATGAAGCAACGTTGAGGGGGTCAACCAAACCGATTAAGTCCGGTAATGTCAATTGTTCAAATACATACCGAACGCATCCCGAAAGAATCTCAGTCCCGTATCCCAGCCCCCAATATTGTGGGAACAAGGAAATTGCCAGGTCGTTTTTACCTAAATCTGCAAGATATAATGGGCCAGTATTCCCAATAATATCTCCCGATTTCTTTAAGACAACGGCGTACCGACCATAGCCATATTTTGAATAGTCAAGAATTGTTTTAGACAGGAGGGCTTCTTCTGCTTGTTTGATGTCTTTAAATAGCTCTCCAATATACTTCATTACAAGCGGATTCGATCTCAGCGCGTAATATGCACGCAGATCGTCAAATCTCCATTGACGGACAAGAGTGCGCCTTGTTTCAAATACAGTATTCATCATGTAATTCCACACGATCTAACTATTTAAGACTTCTTATTTTTTTAAAGTAAAAAATTTTCTATCAAGCACGCGATCGCAGTAGATCTTAAATCTTGCTCCCGTAAATTTTACGTATTATTAGATTTTCTATATCGATCCCTTCAAGACATCTTACATTTACTGTCCAACCGTCAAAAGGTAATACACCTTGTTTTAATTCTTTCGGTGTGGGGTCGCTTGGCTTTCGAAATGGCAAAATTCCACAAACAGGACAGAAGTAATCTTTTGCCGTATATAAACCCCATTGATAGAGGTTTAATTTATCCCAATCTACCAACAATTTAAGATTTTCCTTGGGAACGCGGAAATTTAATGCGCCACGTTTCAAACAAATAGAACAGTCGCAGGAGCGAGCATGGTCAATTTCAGCAATGACCTCAAACCTTATTCAGGCAGTTTGGCACATTTCAGCGGCTCTTCGAAAAATCAACCATAAAAGCCCCAATATTTTTTCGTTTTCGATAGCTAGCATATGAAGAGGAGCCTTATCACGATTGAGCTTTCCACTTATGCGTTTGACGGTTTTTTGAATAGAGTTACCAGGAACACTATAGCCCCATTCGTCGAAGTACCATTTTGCAACAACTGGAATTGCATCTGTTCGATCGGCAAGAAACTCAAAGTTCAAATTGGCTCTCCTGCATTTTAATCAGGCGTCTAATTATTTATTATACGGAAAGTTTCTACATAATCTTTTGCCAAATCTCCCCAATCCTAATATACCAAGCATTATAAATAAATCTAATGATAGGATGACCAAAATTACTACTCAAAGTAACTATGCCTATCGACCATGACCGCTTATTTAAAGAGTTAATCTCTACATTTTTCATTGAATTTATCGAACTTTTTCTTCCTACGATAGCTTCAGATATTGATCGAGATTCGATTCAATTTTTACCAGAAGAAGTTTTATCGGATGTGACTGCTGGCGAAAAGAAACTCATAGATTTACTAGCAAAAGTCAAATATCAGGAGAAAGAAACTTATTTTTTAATTCATGTCGAAGCTCAATCTTATTCACAACAAGATTTTGCCAAACGAATGTTTAAATATTTCGCCAGACTTTATGAAAAATATGATGTGCCAATTTATCCTGTTGTTATATTCTCATTTGATGAGCCATTAAGGGCAGAACCAAAAACGCACACCATTCAATTTTCTAATTTGGACGTACTCAGGTTTGAGTTTGCAGCAATTCAATTGAATAAAATTAGTTGGCGAGATTATCTAACCCAACAAAATCCTGTTGCTGCTGCACTAATGGCAAAGATGAATATTTCACCGGAGGAGCGTCCACAAGTAAAAGCAGAATGTTTGCGATTGTTAACTACTTTAAGATTAGACCCGGCACGCATGCAATTAATATCTGGTTTTATTGATACTTATTTAAACTTAAATGAAGTGGAAGAAAAAACCTTTAAAGCTGCAATAAGTACAATGGGATTAGAGCAGAAGGAGAAATATATGGAAATCATCACAAGTTGGGAAAAAGAAGGTGCTAACAAAGCATTAGAAAAAGTAGCACTTAATTCATTACGCGAAGGTTTATCGGTAGAGATGGTTGTAAAAATTACAGGTTTGACGCTAGAAAGAGTGCAGGAATTGAAGGCAGAGTTAAAAGCTGAAAATAACAAGTAGGGGATTAAAATTATTGGGATTAATCGCTAGACTCAAAGGAGCAAATCTTGAATAGTCTAAGGGATTTAAGTAAAAATCTACTACTCAATAGGGCGCACCGAAGTGCGCCCCTACGAGTAATAAATTATGGTCAGAATTATTTTTTTGGGAATTTATTACAAGAAAAGAAACACTTTGCAATACTCCTGGCTGCAAATATTATTCCATCCGGTTAAACTTCAGCTGCGACGGTTAGATTTAAAGCAATAAGATTACTGATAGTAATGAAAATCTGTTAACAAAATTGATTCTCAAAACGTTTGGGATTGCATGCGCAGAGCTTGCGCTTATCGCAGCTAAGCAGTTAGCAAAACCATGCCGTAGGTATTGCGTGTCCTTATCAAACCAAAGTCTAATATACTTTCCAAATTGATAAACATTGCTACAGTCAGACCAATTATTAGCTCCAACTTATACTCAGAGACGGTAAGTGAGAACCACTCATTTTTTTCCTCACACTTTTCTCAATATCTAAAATCACCTTCTGAATCCCACTCTCCTCGTTATTCAAAATATCTTTCTTCATTAAACTGAAGTAATCTTCGATATTCTGTTTCAGAATAGGTCGGTATTTAACTTCTGTATTGTGTATGTCCGTTGCATCCCAAGCAATAATAGCCACACTTGCTAAAGGACCTAGTAAATTAGAACTAAATTTGCCCAAAACGCCTACACTTGTCTTAGCAGCGCCTTTAGCTGCTATTTTCCCCACCATTTTCCCTATTAAAACCCCACTGCCTAAGCCTCCAATGGTAGAAACTTTTAGCCGCAATGGAATTTGCTTTCCTTCAATATTAGTTGCAACGACTGTGACACCTTGCAAGTACTCGTCCCAGTTTACTTTGGGAATATCGTATTTAACACGAATATTCTCAAGGTTGCGCTGTAATTCGCTAGTATAAATTTGTGAAATATCTCTTGAAATAGTTTTTAATTCAAGCTCTGCAAGTTCAGGTTGAAGAACACGCTTTGTAAATTCTTCGAGAACTTCTTGCTGAATTTTCTCTTTAGCAGTGGGAGAATTTTTACTTAAAACTCGCTTTCCGTTTTGCAACATCCCATCTAAACCAAATTTTTGCTGGGTCCAGTATCCAAAATACCAATCCAGGAAATCAACATCCTGACTTGAATCAACTCGACTCATCAAGGCATTAATCCAGATATCTAGCTCACTTGAAGCAGTCTTTAAAGCTGCTTCGCGAGCTGCTGATAAGGCAGCATCAAGTTCTACTGCTTGAATCACAACCGTAGAGTTACTAGCTGCTTTAGCAGTGTTCGCTACGGGGACAGCAAGGGTATTTCCAAATGCAAAGTGCCTTCCAAAAGAAGATAGGATAACGAGAATTAAAATAGCCCAGAGAGTAATGGAGAAAATGCGCCATCCTAGCTTCAGCAACGTCTGCCATGTAGGAATTCTCTTTACAGAATTAAGCAATACTAAAACTAAATTAGTAGCAAGTGTTAGAAAATCTCTTTTTTTTGTCATACCACACTTGATCCCTGTAGCTATTGACCAGTTAAATAAGTCCTCAGATTGTCTCGAAACTTCGAATCCTGTCATAAATCCAACGTTTTGTAATGGACTACAGTTTTAAATCAAACTAGACATAAGTAAGCAAAAATAAGTCGTTGGCTATGTGTTCCTAGTCCGCTTAATTAATATAAGAAAGTTTTATTTCTTATTGGTGAAAAAGAACGTAAGAAAGACTTCTGCAATCCTTCTGCTGTAACGCCTTGTTAGAAGCGACAAAGGTCAAATCAAAAAAGTGGTAGCAACTACAGCCAGCAAAAAATTTATAATTATGCTAACAAAATAGTCATTTATGCTATCAGAATAGTTACTCCGTAAAAAATTTCTTTCTTCTGATCTGTCATCAAATAAATTACCGACTTCTTCTCCAAGAAAACCAAACACAGGAGTAAGCATAGGACCACCTAGAAAAGTTCCGAATCCCCCTCCAGCGAATCCTCCTATTTGCTTACCCAAAGTTCCATCTTTGGTTTCTTCTAAAGCTTGAAAAATCTCACTTAAAGCTTGAACCAAAATGGCACTTTGAATTAAGACTAAGCTACATAGTATGCTCAGTTCTAGCCACAATTTGTACCAGCCAAGGAAAGCAAGAACGGCAACCAAAACACAGTGTATTATGGCAATAATTGTTATATAAGACATAGAAAGCTGATTTTTTATTGTCAATTTAAACAAGCACAGACGCCTGTCCAAAATGTCACTCATTATAGGTTACATTTAATACTTATTAGTCATCATTGGGGTTTTCCCCGATCTCTTGAATATTAATTTCGCAATTTTATAGAAACTATATGTGTAGTGCTTCCTTCACTCAGATGATTATTCATCAGAAGGGTATCCTAATAAAAAGATGATTTTACTCAACCACGCACTCCCCAAACTCCCGCGTCAAAGCTGGAAACACCGGACAAGCAGCCTGCTTCTGCAAATTATCCGGCTTACTCCAAGTAAAAGGAGCCTCCTTCGCTGCAGACATCCATAACAAACGTTTCGCCCGAGTCATCGCCACATAAAGCAAACGATATTCTTCAGCAATTTTGAGATATTTTGCTTGTTCCCAAGCTTCAGTAACATTGGGTAAATGAGGTTCGTCATGTAACGCAGCGCGAATTTGGGCGCGAGCAACCTCTGATAAAGTAAAGCTACCCAAAAATTGCCTTTGGGGAGGAACCCAAAATCTCCCAGGTATTAAATTTTCGTGCAAAAACGGCATAAATACATAATCCCAGTCCAGTCCTTTGGCTTTATGCATGGTAATGATGGTCAATTGACCGGGACGGGTATACCGAGCTTCTGAATCTTCGGTATCTACTGGTTCAAAACGTTCGGAACTAACGATTTCGCTTAATACTCGCAACATTTCCCCTAAAGAAAGATTACCGGCGATTTGGATTGCAATGCGTTCAGCTAATTTGTCTGCGGTAGCGAGTTCGGCTTGTTCGTAGTTTAAAGTTAAACCGATAAAGGAAATCAGGTGATAAACCGGTAATTCTAACCGAGCGCGGAGTAAACTTCGACATATTTGAGCCGCTTTTTGCACCGGTTCCGTTTGCGGTGGAGCGAGGGGTCCGGGATATAAAAAGTCTTCTGGTAAGGAAGCAAGGGCGTTAAGGTCTTGGGTTTCAATGATGCGACGTTTTACCATTACCCCCAATGCAGCTTTCAGGTAGTCCGGGGAATGGGGGCGATCGCAAAAGTTAAGTATGGCTAAAATTTCTTCGGGAACATGGGAATGACGTTCCTGTTCGCTGACATCATACAGGTTAATTCCATGTTCTTTGCAAATCGGTTTGAGTGCTTCACCAAGCCATCGTCCCTGACGGTTTTCCCTAACTAAAATTGCGCCGGTTATTTTATCGCTTTCATCTTCACTAAATAACTCAATTATGCGTTGGGAAATCAATTCTACAGTATGGTGAATATCTCGGGGTGTATGTAACTCTAAACCTTGACCGATTGCTGGAGGATTTGCATTAGGTTGAGGATCCCCTGGTTCCACAAGATGAATATTTTGATCGCGAAATGGAAGTTTTGCTGTGGCTAGACTTTCTGCTTGCAGACGTTGTTGTTTCGCTTTTTTATTTTGACTACTGTAAAGTGAATTAACCCACTGCAAAGCAAAGTTAGCCGCTTCAATTACTATGCTCGTACTCCGTCCCGCTCGATCCATCGTCGCCAGTCGGTTTTTAGCCTGACACTCTTGACAAAACTCCCGGAAATAAATTGGATCTGCGGGGGTAAAAGTTGAGTTAATTGCTTGGTTGGGATCCCCTACCCTGACGAGGTTTACTAAAGGCGATTGGCGTTCGGAGCGCACGCTCCGCGTACCATTAGGGATTGGCGATTGGGTAATTCTTTGTTCCGTGCTAGGTGCTCCCTGCTCCTCGTCTCCCTGCTCTCCACTCCCAGTCCCAGATCGCCAGTCCCCAGTCCCCAATCCCTCGCTAGCCAAAATCTGCAATAACTGGGTTTGCAGAGGTGAGGAGTCTTGAGCTTCGTCTTCAAATACGGCGAAAACTTGATTTTGTTCGATTCTGCGGGCGCTGGGATTATCTAATACCCGTAACGCTGCTAAAATCATGTCGTCATAATCAATAAATTCGCGATCGCGCATCAGGGTTTCATATTGTTCGTACAACCCAGAGGCTATACTTAAAATTCCATAGTCATCTTGAGTTTGTCTGCTTAAAATTTGTAAATCTTCCGGCGACAATCCAGAACTTTTTGCTTCGTGAATTACCGTACTCGCCAGATCCGGTAAAACCTCCGTTCGGATTACTGATTGACGACGCAATCTTTCGGTTTCTTCACCGTCAAATTGCATCCCTTCAACTAAACTGTAATATTGAGATTGGTTATTAGTAATCCACTGCTCCACAGAAGTCCGAATTAGGCGGTGTCCTTGGTTGGGAGTAATTAAAGTAAGACGGTCTAGTTCTAATCCAGATAAGTTGGGGTGACGACTAGCAATGTTGAGGGCTAAACCGTGCAAAGTATGGACAACAAAACCCGTTTGGGGTAGTGATAAATCGTCGCGGAGATATTTACGAATTTTAGCTTTAATATTGGCAGCAGCGGAACGAGTAAAGGTTACTACAACCAACTGTCGGCGAACGTTCGGGCGAGAACTGTTAGAACGCTGATACTGACGCGCGATCGCAATTGCTGCGGCTGCAGCCATACCGGTAGATTTTCCCGCACCAGGGACAGCCGAAACAGCTAAAGGTCCACCTTGCCAATCTACCATTTGCTGTTGCCCGTGACGCAAACTATTACGAATATTATTAATGGCTTTTTCCCTGGGAGAAGCAAGCTTTTCTCTCGCAGATAATTCTGTATCTAGAGGCTCAGTCGGCACTGTATCAGTAAAATTAGCGTCTGACATAGATTAAACTTTAAACTTTAACCTTGAAATTTGAGATTTGAGCTGCCATATTGTTCGTTATTAATTTCTCATTCCCCGCTAGAAAATACTGGGTACATTTGACACTTAATTAGCATGTATTTGTAATAACAAATTTCGTTATTCAATCAGTTTATATCAACAGAGTTTAATTAAAATCTATTTTGTCAAGGGGTTTTGGAAAGAACAAAAATCTTACAACCTTTACGAATTCTTCAAAGCAGACATCAGACCAATCTAATAAATGAGTTTATAAATTAATAATGACAAATTTAAAGTCAAAATATTTCTTACATTACTTAAGTTTAACTTTTTTAGTTTTACTTGCTGCAATTTTACGATTTTGGCACCTGGATTTAAAGCCTTTATGGATGGATGAAATTATTACTGCCATCTTCAGTTTAGGTAAAAACTATCAAGATTTACCTTTAGATGTAGCATTACCTTTAGAGAATTGGCGAAATTTTTTGAGTTTAGAAACAGGGAGAAGCTGCTCTCAAATCGCCGAAAATCTTTCCAATCAATCTACTCACCCCCCATTGTTTTTTTGTGGAATGTATCAGTGGCTAAGTTGGGTGTCCCCTACGGAGAAAGATTTAGTCACACAATTACGCTACTTCCCAGCCATATTTGGCGTGCTTACAGTTATAACAATCTATGCTGTAAATAGAATTGCTTTTTCTGCTCAAGCTGGCTTAATGGCTGCTGCTTTGATAGCTGTTTCACCCTTTGGAGTTTACCTTTCCCAAGAAGCAAGACATTACACCTTACCAATGCTGCTGATTTCACTATCACTGTTGGGATTGATAAAAATTCAACGGGATCTCATCGAACGGAATCAAATAAAATTTTCAGTCTGGCTGGGATGGACAATTGTTAACAGCATTGGGTTTTATGTCCACTATTTTTGTATTTTGGCGTTCATTGCCCAAATAACGACTTTTATTGTATTAATGTATGGAAAATTAATATATAGTAAAAAACCACAGGAACAACAAGTTAATATTCTTCCTCAACGTAAAATTTTACTGGCGTTAGTTTTGTCAATTGGCGCAACTTGTTTAAGTTTTTTACCTTGGCTGCCAATTATCACCAAACATTTTACCAGCGCAGATACTAGCTGGCTCCACGCTCCCGTTCATATTGCTCCAATTTATCAAACCCTAGCAGGATGGCTGGTAATGTTAATTGTCTTACCAGTAGAAAAGCAACCTTTACCAATAGCGATCGCCTGCGGTGTATTAATGCTTTTATTTGGTGTTTGGGTAAGTTTGCAAGTTTTCCGGGGTTTGAAGCAGCTACTATCTGCACCCAACACCTATTTTTCAACAGTGACGTTGTTAAGTTATTCCATATTCATTATCTTGGAATTTTTTGCGATCGCATATATTTTGGGCAAAGATATCACAGCAATACCCCGTTACAACTTTATTTACTTTCCCAGTTTTTGTGCCCTGATATCTGCTGGCTTATGCTCAATTAAAAACTTAAATAAAACTCAAAACTCAACTATTACCGAACATTCAGGTAAAACGAGAAAATTCAATAAATTGAAAAATTTTGTAAATAAAATAAATTTTGTGGCGCTGACAAGATATTTAGTTTTACTAATTGGGGTAATCAGTTCAATATTCGTAGTTAATAACTTTGCCTTTAAAAAACCCTTTCTTCCCAGTGAATTTGCTCAAAGTGTAGAGCGGGAAGTATCTATTCCATCAATGGTAGTCATGGGATATAGAGATTACCAAGATGTCGCGCTAGGATTAAGTTTTGCTCTAGCTCTAGATGCAGAAAAAGAACAAAAAAAATCACAAATCACTTATGTTTCGAGTGATTCAACTTTAACAACAGGAGATTTGATAACAAAAGATTCAACAACAAAAGATTTAACAGCAGGAAGTTTAGTAAAAGGAAATTTACAAGTAGATCGCTTGGGAAAAAAAAAATTACCCACTAAAAAATATTCAACAGCCGATAAGTTTGCATTTTTCTCCCAAAAACAGGGATTTCAAGCAGTTTGGCAAAAACTAGCTGAGTTACCTCCACCAAAGGAATCACAGGTAAATTTGTGGGTAATTGCGCCAGGTCTTAGACGTCGTGACTATCCCCAGCAAACCAACCTGTCCTCACAAATTCCCTGCACCATAGATCCCAAACAACATTACCGTATTGGAGTACCCTATCAACTTTATCGGTGTAAAAATTTTGAGTAAGAAGTAAGGAGTAAGAAGTAAGAAGTAAGAAGTAAGGAGTAAGGAGTAAGAAGTAAATGATAACTGGTAACTGATAACTGTTAACTGATAACTGATAACTGACAACACAAGGATGAATAAAAGAATTATTGGCTTAACCGGAGGTATCGCAACAGGAAAAACTACTGTAGCGAACTATTTAGAGAAAACCTATAATTTACCAGTTTTGGATGCAGATATTTATGCAAGAGAAGCTGTCGCAACAGGTTCGCCAATTTTTCAACAAATCGTAGGACGTTATGGAACAGAAATTTTGCTTGATGATGGAAACCTCAACCGTCAAAAACTCGGCGAAATTATTTTTAACGATCCAACAGAACGTTTATGGCTAGAAAATTTAATTCACCCCTACGTCCAGCAAAGATTTATTCGAGGTATTAAAGAATCAAACTCGGAAACATTAGTTTTAGTTGTACCGTTACTATTCGAAGCTGAAATGACCGATATGGTAACAGAAATTTGGGTTGTATATTGCAACGAAGAACAGCAATTACCAAGGTTGATGCAACGAAATAATCTTACATTAGAACAAGCTAAAGCCAGAATTAGCAGTCAAATATCCTTAGAAGAAAAAGTAAAAAATGCAAATGTAGTCTTAGATAATTCTTCTACCGTGGAAGTTTTATTGAAACAAATAAACACTGTGTTAGCAAAATATGAACAGGAATCAAGTTCAAATAAAGTTTAAACTGGCTTTATAAGCAGTTAATGGTCGCAATCTTGATGAGCTATTTTATAAGATTGTTTAAATATTAACCTTCCCTATTATCAAATCGCTCGGAGTATTGGTATTACCTATGAAGAATGCGTGCGCTTGTTCAAAAAAATAAATCAAGTTGTTACTTATCAGCGAGGAGGTAAGATTATTGTGAAAAATTGGCAGTTGTTAGAAGAAATTACATATTCTAAATAAAAATAATCAAATGAAAATAACCCGTTCTATAGTTCAACTCTCGCACTACGAAAACGGGTCTATTTTGGATATTTTTGTTGAGGAAAATCAATGATTCAGAGAATTCAGAGAATTATGCAGGATTGTTTTGCACTCTTCTCTGAAGTAAGTTAATAACTGCTGTTTTCTCTAAAATTCCAACTAATACTCCATTATCGCGAATCACAGCAAGTGCGGATAGCTTTTGTTGCTCGAGTAATTGAATTACTTCCAATAAGGGTTGACCTGAATTTACAACTGTAGATTCTTCAATTGGTCGCATTACTTCTACTACTCGAGTTTCTGACCATAATTGAGTAGGAACACTTCGTAAGCTGTCAATCGATATTGAACCTAACAATTGTTCGCTATCGTCCGTTACCAAAAACCTACGCCAGTCTTTTTGACTTAAAATTTGTTCGTCTGCAAACTCTCTTAAGCTAAGATTACCCGAAACAATTGGGCTATTGTTCGTTACAGCATCCTCAGCAGTTAGACCAGTAAGCTTTTCCTGTATGGAAGCAAATTGAGCCGCATTACCAGCATTTTGTAATAAGAAGAAGCCAATCAATAAGTTCCAGATATTCGCGAAACTACCAGATAGCAACAGAGGAACTAGACCTGATGCGATCGCTAACCAACCAAATACTTGTCCGACTCGACTTGCAAAAGTCACACCTTTGTAAGGATTACCAGTAACCTTCCAAACAATTGCTTTGAGTATATTACCGCCATCTAATGGTAAACCTGGAATCAAATTAAATAGCGCTAATGCCAAGTTAACTGATGCTAAAAGACCGAGAATTGCAGCCAATGGTCCCGATGGATTAGTTGTTATACCAATAGCTGTAAGGGTTCCAAACAGGAGTAAGCTAACTAAAGGTCCAGCGATCGCAACCCAAAAAGCTCCAGCCGGAGTTTCAGACTCTTTTTCTAAACTTGCTAATCCACCAAATATAAATAATGTAATTGATTTAACATTAATCCCCTGACTAATCGCTACAAAGCTGTGTCCTAACTCGTGAGCGACAACAGAACTAAATACTAATAATGCTGTTATTAAACCTAATATTAGAGCCACTCCCCCACCAAGTTGGGGAAATTGCGCCATTAGTCCACCACCATAGCTCCAAGTCACTAAACCTAAAACTAAAAACCAGGATGGGTTGATATAAAAAGGGATTCCAAAGAGATTACCAACACGAATTGTATTATTCATGGCTTTTACCTTGTATTTCAGCCTTGAGAGGTTTTTAATTCTCTTGATGTTTCTATAGTAACGAAATGTTAAGCAGATTTAATCTTTGTAACTGTAGTGGTGTCCGTCCATACAGGTGCGGTTATGCGACTTTAGTCATTAAAACCCAAATAGTGAAGGTAAATTTAGCAATGAATGGATAAATTTCGCTCCCCAATAACGAGAAGAAAAAACAAGAAAAATGAAGATTATTTGCGATGTAAATCACCAATTTGCTGATAGTGATAGATTTATTATCAAAGCTGAAATAGCTTCTCCGGCAGATATAACAGCCAAAGTAGTTTAGTTGAATTGTTTTAGTTAAGAGGTAAAAGAGCTGTTTTACTATCTGTCCACCCAAAGAACAACAACACCCGCCCAAAGCGAAAACTTAGATTTCTTCAAAGTGGCAAAGGGGGCAATGTAACTGAATTTTTGCTTCACTTCTAGGTTAAAGTGCTTTACTTTCAGGTTAAAGTTATAAATTCAGTACAGACCTAAACATTGATGAATAAGAAGAAATCATCAAGGAAGTAGAATACCGGGTGTCGTTGTTTTAAAATAATTTTATATAAATAGAGTTGACCGTATTAGAGAAATTAGAGTTAACCCTGATATTTTTATTTTGTTTGATTGTGACAATAATATTTAAGGTTGCAATTAATGTTCGGTAATCATTAATTACTCAGCGAGAGAACCGAATATACATTACCTTAAATCCTCATTTAATATAATAATCAAAGCAGTCAGTAAAATACTGGACTTGTGAAAAAATTTTAGTAAGTCGAGGGAGAACTGTATGTCATTAGTTCACTTTAACCCTTGGAGAAAGATTGACGATATCGAACATCGTTTACATCATTTACATCCAGAGCATAATTTTCATACCTTGTTTGATGATTTATCCTCAACAGAGCCAAAGGATGTAAATAATTTTACTAAAGTTCCTGCTGCTGAGCTAATTGAAACTGATCGCGCATTTAATCTTAGATTAGAAATTCCAGGAATGAAAGTCGAAGATCTGGATATTGAAGCAACAGAAAAATCAGTTTCTATTAGTGGAGAACGTAAAGCAGAAACAGAAATTAAGAAACATGGTCATACTAAAAGCGAATTGTACTATGGTAAATTCCATCGTGTAATTCCCCTACCCATCAAAATTCAAAACACTAAGGTCACTGCTAAGTATAGAAATGGTATTTTGAGTCTGATATTACCCAAGATGACCGAAGAAAAAAATAAAGCAGTTAAGGTTAACATAGAAAGTTAATCTCTTTGATATTTGCAAAACATTATCTTTAATTAAGTTATTAAGTCATTAAGTTTTGTATTTTGATAATAGTTATTTTGTATAAATATCAGCCTGATTCTAAAAAGGGAATCAGGCTTTTTATTTGTAATAAATACCAGTAATATAAATTTTATAGCTATTGAATTATTTATAAAACCTGTGATTTAGATGACAGCTAAAAATATCACTAGTGGTGTAATAGTAATAAGTAAATATAGATTTTAAGTAATTAATTATTGTTCAATTAAATACTCTAAAATATACAGG
>NZ_JASJDK010000102.1 GCF_030065675.1 Mastigocoleus sp. MO_188.B34
GGTTGAGTGTAGTACACCTCGTAGAGACGTAAAATTTTACGTCTCTACATTTGGGAATTAGAAAATGTATTTGATTCAAATGAAAACCGCTATATTTAATCCACATTCCTAAATTAAATATTTGGTTAATTTCCATTACCCATTACTCATTACTCATTACTCATTACTCATTACTCATTACTCATTACTCATTACTCATTACTCATTGCTCATTACCCATCACCCATTACCCATAAAAAAAATCGGTGAATCGAACGTGTAATTCTTCACCGATATGGTTGTGATTGACTCATATGAAACTTTATTTATTTACCAGGATTTATTACCAATTCTTTGCTAAACCTGGTTTATATGGATCGCCTGTGAATGGTTGAACTCCGATTACGGGGTAAGAATCATCTGTTGGAGCGAAAATTCTCATTGCTGCTTCTGAAATGTATTTCATTGCATTAGCGAACATTTTGGAAATTACCATTTTCTATTCTCCCAGAGTTTGGAAAATGCGTTTATCGATCGTGCGGAGTAAAGGGCTTCATAAAACCCACTACTAAGCTTGAAAACTCCGTTCACATTCCTCTAATAACAATGTTTAGAGTCCGCGTATCCAAAAAATACTAGTTCAACCCTTAAGCCTGTTTAGTTTTTTTTGGTTTTAGAGTTCCGAAAAATCACATTTAACAGAACGACATTTCAATTCCTTTCTATTAATTCCTCTCTCAGAGGAACTTATTAACTGATACCAATTTGCATTTAAAAATGTAGTTTTACTTTGGCTTTGTAGTAGCGCTTTCGATTTAGCTTGCTCTGAAAAAAATTTTTCCGAGGTTATTTATTACTACAAATAAATTTTTCTACTTCATGATTACGGATGAAAATGCAAGTTGATATTAACTTTTTAAGCAAAAGCTTTATAGTTTTGGCTATAATTCATAGTTTTAGCTATAAATGCGAGTTTTTTATAAAGCTTCCTATTGATAGTCAGGAATTATTTACGGTATCGGACTCCCTACACTTGTGATTCGCTGATTGTTTTTTAGATACAGATCTATAATTTAGATATGTCTTTAACTTAATATCAATAATCCTTACTTGTCTCAAACTTTCAACATATCGATAACAAGAGCAATGCTTGTTGAAATATGTTTGAGATACTTTACTTTGTCCGCTAGTATAAGTCTTCTAATTGAGTTGCAAATTTAACATACTTCTGTTAACTCAAGTAATGGATATATTAGGATGAACAATTTTTAACTGCTTGGCTAGCAATGCGATACTCCCGTGGAGTTTGACCTGTCCAATCGCTAGGTTAAAATGTTGCGTCTATCGTGGTTTTTGTGGAAAAACAAAGCCAATGGCTAACGCCACGCCCTTAGGCTCCGCCGACGCCGCAGGCTCTAGCTGCGCCACCTTACGGATCCGCTAACAAAACAAATGAAAAAGACTACTAGTAAAAATACTACATCATCAATTAAGTTGTTAGCTTGTTCGAAATAGCCCATAACCAGTTCTTTCTGGGTACTTGCTAAACGTACAAGAAAATAGTTGACATTAATTATAGTGAAAACTACCATAAATGGATAACCCGTTAAAAATGAGGGGTAAGGGTTAAATGAAAGATGTCGCAAAGTTTGACCGTGTGTATGAATACGAGCGGCAAAAAATAAATAATGAGAATCAAGATTATGAGAATCAAGATTATGAGAATCAAAGCTATGAGAATCAAGAATTAACCATAAATAGTAACGACTATAGTTTGCTGACCGACCTTTACCAATTGACAATGGCTGCTTGCTACCACGGAGAAGGGGTGGAACAAAAAAAGGCAAGTTTTGAGTTATTTGTCAGGCGCTTACCCAAGGGTTTTAGTTATTTGATTGCTATGGGGTTAGCGCAAGTCTTGGAGTATCTAGAAAAATTGCGCTTTAGCGATCGACAAATCAAAGCTTTGCAAGCAACAGGAATTTTTGCTAAAGCTCCCGAGGAATTTTGGCAGTTGTTAACATCGGGTGGTTTTAGTGGTGATGTTTGGGCTGTACCAGAAGGAACGGTTGTATTTGCAAACGAACCGATATTGCGAGTAGAAGCGCCTTTATGGCAAGCACAATTAGTTGAAACTTATATATTAAATGCAATCAATTACCAGACATTAATTGCAACGCGAGCCGCAAGATTGCGAGATATTGCGGGAAAATCAGCGAAATTATTGGAATTTGGTACCAGGCGAGCATTTAGCCCCCAAGGGGCATTATGGGCTGCACGGGCTGCACTTACTGGTGGTTTTGATGCTACGTCCAATGTATTAGCAGCGTTATTATTGGGGACTCAACCCAGTGGAACGATGGCTCATGCTTTAGTGATGGCGCTATCAGCAATGGAGGGTGATGAGGATAAGGCGTTTACAGCTTTCCATCGTTATTTTCCTGGTGCGCCTCTATTAATTGATACTTACGACACTATTGCTGCAGCTGAGCGCTTGGCTGCTCGGGTAAACTCGGGAGAAATCGAATTAAGTGGAGTAAGGTTAGATTCTGGAGACTTAGTGGAATTATCTCAAAAAGTGCGATCGCTACTTGGAAATGTACCAATTTTAGCTAGTGGCGACATCGACGAGTGGGAAATTGCTAGATTAAAAGCAGCAGGAGCTCAAATAGATGGTTACGGAATTGGAACCAAGCTAGTAACTGGGGAACCTGTGAATGGAGTTTATAAATTAGTTGAGATTGATGGTATTCCAGTGATGAAAGAATCTAGCGGTAAGTTAACTTATCCAGGACGCAAACAGATTTTTCGTTATTTGTCAGCAGGAAAAATACAAGCCGACTGTTTGAGTTTAGCGACCGAAGATACCTCTGGAGAATCTAAAATCCTTTCTCAAGGCTTAATACAAGAACCATTATTAAAATTAATAATGAAGTCAGGTCAGAGAGTAGCAAAGTCGGAAACAATCGCCCAGATTCGTGAAAGAACTACTTTATCTGTTGAAAATTTGCCAGAATCAGTTAGAAAATTGAACGAACCAGGAACTGTAAATGTAGAAATTTCTCCAGCATTAATTCAGTTAAGCGAACAAACCAGAAGAAATAAGTAATGAGTAATGAGTAATGAGTAATGAGTAATGAGTAATGAGTAATGAGTAATGAGTAATGAGTAATGAGTAATGAGTAATGAGTAATGAGTAATGAGTAATTGGTAATTTGGTCTTCCCCATCCTCCCACACTCCCCACACTCCCCACACTTTCCCCAATCGCAAATCCCCAATCATGAAAATTGCTTTATTTGGTACGAGTGCAGATCCGCCAACTGCTGGACATCAGGCAATTCTTAGTTGGTTGTGTTCTAAGTATGATCGTGTTGCGGTTTGGGCTGCTGATAATCCTTTTAAGTCCCATCAAGCAAGTTTGTCCCATCGTGCAGCGATGTTGGAATCATTAATTAACGATCTCAAAATAAATCTCAAAACATCAAATAACATTGCTTTAGAACAAGATTTAAGTAGCTTGAGAACTATTGAAACATTGGCAAAAGCCAGAGAACGTTGGGGAGACGAAACCGAATTTACTTTAGTTGTTGGTTCTGATTTGATTGCTCAATTACCGCGCTGGTATCAGGCGAGCAAGTTATTACAGCAAGTAAAATTATTAGTAGTGCCGCGACCTGGATATGCGATTAATCAAAGCAGTTTGCAAGCAATACAAAATATTGGCGGAGAAATTGCGATCGCTAATCTAACTGGCCCAGATGTATCCTCCACAGATTACCGTAAAAATGGTAATTTAGAAAACCTGACGCCATCTGTCGCTGCATATATTCTCATTGAGCATTTATACGAATGCCAGGACAACAGCAACGAAAACCTACAAGTGCAATAGATCAACAATCTCTGGCTGATTTTAAGGTCGGTGTTGATAATGTCATCTTTTCTGTGGATATTACTGAGAACCGATTACTGGTTCTATTAGTAATGCGGCAACAAGAGCCATTTGCAAATTATTGGAGTCTTCCAGGGACTTTAGTACGTCAAGGCGAGTCTCTTGAGGATGCTGCCTATCGGATTATGGCAGAAAAAATACGAGTTAATAATCTTTATTTAGAACAATTGTATACCTTTGGTGGACCGAAGCGCGATCCAAGGGAAGCTTGCGATAGTTATGGGGTGCGTTATCTTTCGGTAAGTTATTTTGCTTTGGTAAGATTTGAGGACGCACAATTAATTACTGATGGTGTCAAAGGTGTGGCTTGGTATCCGGTTAAAGATGTACCAAAACTTGCTTTTGACCATAATGAAGTTTTGAATTACGGAAATTGTCGTTTGCGAAATAAGTTGGAGTATTCTCCGGTAGCTTTTGATGTTTTACCGAAAATGTTTACTTTAAATGATTTATATCAGTTGTATACCACTGTTTTAGGGGAAAATTTCTCTGATTATTCTAATTTCCGCGCTCGCCTACTAAAGTTAGGTTTTTTATATGATACCGGGGTTAAAGTATCCCGTGGTGCTGGACGTCCGGCTAGTTTATATCAATTTGATGCTGATGCTTTTGCACCTTTTAAAGATAAGCCTTTGGTGTTTATTTGAGGTGTTGGGAACTGGCGTTAGCAAAGCGTGACGCGACAGCGTCATGTGGGGACTGGCGATTGGGGTAATTTAATTATGCGGTGAGCGCTCGCGGTGCGTTACAGCTACACCTACCTACCTAACATACCCTATAAAACTGACAAGCGGTGCGTTACGGCTACGCCTAACACACCCTACAAAACTCATACTTCCCTAATCCCCAATCCCTAATCCCCAATCCCTAATCCCCAATCCCTAGTCCCCTATATAGAAACTGATAATGAAAATTGCGATCGCTCAAATTAATCCGATTATTGGAGATTTACAGGGAAATGCTGATAAGATTCTCCATGCTGCACAGAAAGCAACAACTGCTGATGCGCGGTTGTTGCTAACGCCGGAGTTATCTTTATGCGGCTATCCTCCTCGAGATTTATTATTAAACCCTAGTTTTGTTGAGTCTACTCACACAAGTTTGCAAAAGTTAGCTGCGGAAGTTCCCCCAAATATTGCTGTTTTGGTGGGTACGGTAACTGAAAATACTAATGCAGCAAGTAATGGTGGGAAAACTTTATTTAATAGTATTGCTTTATTAGAAGCAGGTAATATCCAAAAAATCTTTCATAAGCGACTGTTACCTACCTATGATGTGTTCGACGAACACCGCTATTTTGAACCGGGTTTACAGGCAAATTATTTTACTTTAGATGGTCTGAATATTGGTGTCACCATCTGTGAAGACCTATGGAATGATGAGGAGTTTTGGGGGAAACGCCATTACAAAATAAATCCTTGGGCTGATTTATCAATTCTCGGAGTGGATTTAGTGGTAAATTTATCGGCTTCTCCCTATACTCTTGGCAAACAGGGTTTTCGAGAAACTATGTTAAAGCATAGCGCTCAGCGGTTTGAGCTACCAATTATCTATGCAAATCAAGTTGGTAGTAATGATGATTTGATTTTTGATGGTAGAAGTTTTGCTTTAAACCGTCAGGGTGAAGTTACTTGTCGCGCTCGTGGCTTTGGTACTGATTTAGTCGTAGTTGAATTTAATGAAGCAGCAAAAGATTTGCAACCGACTAGAATTGAACCTGAATATAGTTGCAAAGATGAAGAAATTTGGCAAGCTTTAGTTTTGGGAGTGCGGGATTACGCTCGTAAGTGTGGTTTTTCTAAGGCTGTGCTTGGTTTGAGTGGAGGGATAGACTCGGCGCTAGTTGCAGCAGTTGCAGCTGAAGCTTTGGGTCGTGAAAATGTTTTGGGTGTTTTAATGCCTTCACCTTACAGTTCTGACCATTCGGTTAATGATGCTTTAGCATTGGTAGAAAATCTTGGCATTAATAGTACCACTTTACCGATTGGGGATTTAATGCAAGGTTACGATCGCACCTTTGCTGAACTATTTGCTGGTACAGAGTTTGGTTTAACGGAAGAAAATATTCAATCCCGGATTCGGGGAAATTTATTAATGGCGATCGCCAATAAGTTTGGTTATTTGCTGTTGTCTACTGGTAATAAGTCGGAAATGGCGGTTGGTTACTGTACTCTTTACGGTGATATGAATGGTGGTTTGGCTGTAATTGCTGATGTTCCCAAAACTCGGGTTTATTCCCTTTGCAATTGGTTGAACACTCAAAAAATAAACACTCAAAATATAAATACTCAAAAAGTAAATACTCAAAAAACTACCTACAAAAGACCACCAAAGGAAATTATCCCAACAAATATTATTACTAAAGCACCTAGCGCTGAGCTTAAACCGGATCAAGTAGACCAAGATTCTTTACCTGCTTACGAAATATTGGATGATATTTTGGAGCGACTAGTAAATAAACATCAATCAACAGGGGAAATTATTGCTGCAGGTCACGAGCAGGTGGTTGTAGATCGAGTTGTGCAATTGGTTGCTCGAGCAGAATTTAAACGCCGACAAGCACCTCCAGGGTTGAAAATCACCGATCGCGCCTTTGGTACTGGTTGGCGAATGCCGATTGCTAGCAATTGGCTGGATGCAATTAAAAACGCCCCATAAGGGGAAGTCAAAAGTTAAAAGTTAAAAGTCAAAATATGGCTAAACACCACGTTATGCTAACAACTACAACCCCCTGTATCTCCTCCACAAAAGCCGTCTTGGACTACTTTTCTTATAATATTTCCACTTCCATTATAATCAGCGGACAATACAGTTCTGTTTAAGAGTTTTTTTGAAACAAACAATATCATGTCCGCTTGAATACTTACGATTAAATTGAGGCTGAAATATTGAAATATAAAAGCTTTAAATATTTTATATCGTAACTAATTATTCGGACTTGATATAACCCTCTTCTGTCACTCTCATCAGAGTAAAAAATGAAATCCTTACTGTATAAGACTATTAGCCAAAAGCGATTATTTTATTGATAGTGTTAGAAAATAAAGCTCCAAAACCAGTCCCTGTTTGAGGTTAAAAAATTGTCTGAGATTTTTACTTCTCCAGAGTGATGGAAGAGCGATAACACTTTAGAGCGATTGAGGAGGGGTTGGGTTTTCCCCTCCACAAAACATAAAAGAAACTTACGCTGACAAAATCAAAAAGTACGATTTTATAAGCTTTCGAGCACAAGTTTTTTAGGAGACGCGACAGAGCCTGCGGCGTCGGCGTTAGCCTCTGGTACGTCTCTACATTCTTTTCCGGAGATGTCTATTATAAAAACCAACAGCAAACTTATTTTAGACAACAAAACAGTGAATTCACTTATCCTTTCTCATCTTGTTAAATTTTTGTGATGGAAAATCAACAGGGAAAACTATTAATCAATTGACATACAACCTTTTTATAATCTTCATATAACCTATCCATAACCTAGTTTAGAGCGAATAAGAATCTTTATCGATATGCTCGCATTTCAGTCACAAATTACGAGAAAACTTGTTTTTGCTAAGCCTCTATGTATTGTGAATTAGAACTACCTTAGCTGAATGTTTGTATTAATTGCCTTTCAAACTGTAGTAACCAGCGACTATAGCTAAAAGAGTTATTGGTTGATAGCTTGGGTCCGCAGTAAGTCTGACTAGCTCGATCAATAGCACAATTAAAATCACGATTTTGTTGTCTATTATTGCCATCCTTGATACTCTCAAAAGCAATACTCCACCACAAAGAATCCTCTATTGTAATTAAAGTTAATTCGCTCTTTACATCGTGAATTTGCCGCTGTTGACGTTCTTTGTGTACATAAATCCCATAATTTTTAGTAATTACACTCGTAGAGTTGAGCATTGATTGACGATCTAAATCTTCCTCTGTCCATTTGCACCATTCTTCAACATTTCCTTCCCATATAGCCCGACCATCTATGTTACCGAAATGATGAGATCCTAGTTCTTGCTGTTGTAGTTTGAGTTCGAGATTTCCCTGACGTAATTTAAGGTTAAATTCTTCATCTCTTGTCAAATGACAACCAAATAATTGAAGTTGATTATGATTCTCAATATGACCGTAAAAATACCAGTCTTTCCTAACTTCGATTTCTGGAAGGAGTTCGCCTGGACATTGGAACTTAAACCAGTTTTTTACAGTTTCTGGGGGCATTCCTTTGACAAACCAGCGTAACTCTAAGGTCTTTTGCATCGCTCCTTTCCCCTCTATTTTGGTTTGACAAAATCTCTTGACTGATGTTCAGAAAAGTTTTTCTGTTCTTGCCCATAGAGATTAGAATTACTCAAATTCCTATATCTTCTAAGCTTCAGACGATGCTGAATTGCTATTGAATTTCTGCGACGAAGCAACCACTTTTGCAATTCCACACCCCACAGGACAACTGTGCTCATCCCTAAACTGATCAGCAAATCGAGAGAAGATAGGGGTACAGTTGCAAATAACTCCTGCAAAAAAGGAAGATAAATCGCTGCCATTTGCAACAGCAAGGTCGAAAGGACTGCAGCTAACAGCAGCTTATTGGACAACAAACCCACTTTAAACAGTGAGTCGTGTTGGGAACGAATTGCTAAAGCGTTACCCATCTGGGAAAGGGTAAGAGTAGTAAAGAGCATGGTTTGCCAGTTAGGATTACCCTGATACCAGTACCAATAACCAGTGCCTATAGATACCATCCCCAACAGTAATCCAATCCAAATAATATCCCTACCCATACCCCGACTAAAGATACTCTCGTTTGCACGGTAGGGCGGACGCTTCATGATATCGCGCTCTGGTGGTTCCACCCCTAAAGCCAATGCCGGTAAACCATCTGTAGTCAGGTTAATCCAGAGAATTTGTAGTGGCAATAATGGCAATGGCATACCCAAAAAAGGAGCCAACAGCATTACCCAGAGTTCGCCAACATTACTGCTCAAAAGGTACTTAATAAACTTGCGGATATTATCGTAAATTACCCGTCCTTGTTTCACTGCAGCAACAATAGTGGCAAAATTGTCATCTAGTAGCACCATATCTGCAGCATTTTTAGCGACGTCAGTACCGCTATTCCCCATCACCACGCCAATATTAGCTGCTTTCAGAGCAGGTGCATCATTCATTCCATCCCCTGTCATCGCAACTATTTGCCCTTGCTTTTGCTGTATACGCACAATGTCAAGCTTATTTTCTGGGTTTACCCGGGCATAAACCGATACCTCTTTTACGAGTTTTGCTAATTTCTCAACAGACAGGCGGGATAAATCTGCATTCGTGAGGACTGGATGTTCATTTGCAATATCTAACTCCCGAGCCAGGTGCCAAGCAGTTAGGGGATGGTCACCAGTGACCATGATTGGGCGAATACCAGCTGCTTTGCAAGTTAAAATAGCGTTTCTTGCTTCCGGTCGAGCTGGGTCTGTCATACCCACCAAGCCGACGAAGGTCAAGTCTTGTTCTAATTCCTCCCAAGGGACGGTAGGATGTGATGGCAACAGTCGCAAGGCGATACCCACTACTCTTAGTCCCTTTTGTATCAGGTGGTGATGGGCAACGATAATTCTTTCCCGGCAATTACCATCCAGTGTTTTTGCCCCTCCCTCTACCCAAACCTGATGACAAACTTGTAACAAGCTTTCTACCCTACCCTTGGTGAAAGCAACCATAGTGGCTTCTCCCCTTGTCCGATTCCAGTGCCACAGTGTTTCTAGGGCACAAGGGACGTTATCGAGTGCTGGGGGAAATTTATGAACAGTAGTCATCCGCTGTCGCCTAGCATCGAAAGGCACTTCACCAGTACGGGGAAGAGCTGATTCCAAATCTGCCTTCCATAGTCCTTGGCGAGCCGCCGCCATTACCAATGCTCCATCAGTGGGGTCTCCCACCGCCCGGAAATAACGTGGCTCATCGGTATCAGGCTCTAAGCGGGCGTGATTGCACAGGGTACCAATAGCCAGTAATAGAGCGAGAGCTGGTGGTTGACTGAGTAGAAATGGTTGTTCTTGGCTGGGGTCTAAAAAAGATGATGGTAAGCGCAAATTAGCAGTTAAATCTAATTGATGACCAGCCACATCTAACACGGTAACTGTCATTCGGTTTACGGTGAGAGTACCAGTTTTCCCTGAGCAAATCCTGGTCACCGAACCCAAAGTTTCCACTGCTGGTAGGTTGCGGATTAATACCTGCCGTTTGAGCATTTGCTTTGCTCCCAGAGTTAAGGCTATGCTCACCACTGCGGGTAATCCTTCCGGTAAAGCCGCCACCAAAAGAGTTAAGGCAGTCAGGAACATCAGTTTTGTATTTTCCCCTCGCAGTAATCCCAGCATGAGGAAAATGACCACAATCCCTAAGCAAGCAATTGCTAAACCCCTTCCTAATTCATCCAGTCGCTGTTGTAGGGGCGTTGGTTCTGGTTCCACCGTCTGCATCATCTTGCTGATGCGACCCAATTCAGTATTCATCCCGGTTTCTGTCACCACCCCTTGACCCTGACCATAGGTGACCACCGTACCCATATAAGCCATGTTGCACCGTTCTCCCAGTACCACTTCCCCTGTGAGTGTTTCTGGGTCTTTGTCTACTGGCGCTGCTGCACCCGTCAGAGCGGCTTCTTGAGTTCGCAAGCCTAAACTTTCGATAATGCGACAGTCTGCTGGTACAATATCTTCCGCTTCCAGTTGCACTATATCCCCCGGTACTAAATAGCGGGCGGAAATTTTCTCTATATGTTCGCTTTGCCGATCCCCTCTGGGGATACCACTGCGTCGTACCTTGACCGTTGGTATTGCTAACTTTTTCAGGTTGGCGATCGCTCTTTGTGCTCGGTACTCTTGAGTGAAACCCAAGCAAGCAATCAGGACAACAATGGCGATAATTCCTAAACCATCTTTGTAGTCCCCCAAAAAAACCGAGATCGCTGCAGCAACCAGCAGTATAATTACCAGAGTTTCAGTGAGTTGGTTCCATAAAATTTGCCAAGGTTTTTTGACCCCTGGTTCAATCAATTCATTAAAACCATTCTCCTGTAAACGACGACTGGCTTCGCTTGCGCTTAATCCAGTTGATGCATTACTACCTAGTCGTTGCAATACTTCCGTAGCATCTAATTTATACCAATTTTCCATTTTATATCCCTTTTGCTCAGCACCCTAGAGCATCAGTGAATTAATCAAAATCGTAATATTTAAAAAGATAAAAAACAGTTTTTTAAGTAGACTCTTTGCGGGGTTAGTATATCAGCTCCCTAATCTTAAAAGAAGTAATTGTAACTATATTTCTCATGTTAATAGAACCCCTGCAGGGATCTTTTTAATCAGTCGCCAGTCTTTTGAGGATCAGTTGTACAAAACAAAGATTTATTTTGGCTTTGGATGCTTTAGGTGATAGCTTAATTTGTGGAAAGTTGAAGATAATAATACCAGTTTCCTTTAAGATTGGTACACTTCTCTTATGTTCGCCGTAGGCACGCCAAAAAGAAAGGGAACAGGGAACGGAACAGTGGTGCGTTAGCAAAGCGTCTCCCTTCGGGAGAACCCCGCAACAACACAAGTTGCGTCCGGCGTAGGTAGCCACACCGCAG
This sequence comes from Mastigocoleus sp. MO_188.B34, assembly GCF_030065675.1. Classification (GTDB taxonomy): domain Bacteria; phylum Cyanobacteriota; class Cyanobacteriia; order Cyanobacteriales; family Nostocaceae; genus Mastigocoleus. The sequence goes on from NZ_JASJDK010000102.1 coordinate 11,534, forward strand.
GGTGGGAATGCGTACCAAGACAGGAAACAGATTCAAAGAGTTGCTCAAAAAGTTGATGTGTAGCAGTGTTTTTTGAAATTGGTATAAATACAACCAAAGACTTAATGACAAATTATTACCAGCAACTACCTCTACGATCTGGAAACTGCTAATGGCAGAAAAGTTCCATTGCAATGTCTTGATTAGGGTTTCTGTTATCATCAAAGGTGTGTATCATAAAAACAAATTAATATAAATTAAAAATGGTAGAACGCCCAATCAAAAAGTCCGATCGTCAGCCAAAATTAAAGACTGATGATAATTCTGGGAATTCCAATCCCACTCCCACAGGTGAGCGTTCCAATCCAACTCGGGAACGACGAGGAAATCGTAAAAACTCCAAAGGTAAGGGCAGAAAATCTTCCTTCAAGGACGAAGAAAAACAGTACGTAAATCCTGCTTTAGCTCGTCCTCCCAAGCCACCCAAACCTAAAGAGAAGGAGGAGATAGAAGCTTCTGCTGAGTCTGAGCCTGAAACTACTCCAGAAACTGAAGAAACTTCCCCAGAATCTCAAGAAGAAAAAGCAGAAGAATAGAACTTAAGCACGATTGTGGATACGTGACTACAAAGTTCATTTGGACTGATATAAATAGTATCTAAGTATAATTAATTTTAATGATAACTGATGTTCGCGACTCATGAGATACGCGAACAAATTTTTTTTTGTCAGAAAATCCAAAAAATTAATGCATAAAAGCTAAGTCGAAATAATATTCTCAAGATTCTACCTTAATAAAGATTTTTAGCCTAATCAAAAACACGGCTACATACTTCTAATAAAAGTCTTCACTTTAACTAGTCTAAGCAATATCACGTAATTAGTGATTTTTGTAACAAAAAAATAATACTTACTTGATGATTATCGCTCGGTGTCTTTATTTGGAAATTCTAGTTTTTAAAGCTTTGGTTTAAGTATTGATTTATCTCTTGCACCTATGATGAATCCTCAATTATCACTGAGACATAGGCGAAAAATTATCAATCTGAAATTTAATAAAGACATCACGACCATGAAACTATTTCATAAGTTAGCAGCAGTAACAGCAACAACAGTCTTAGGATTTGGAGTAATTTCAGCACCAGCTAGTGCAGCAGGCTTTAGATCTTGTAGCACCGGTAGTTATGACATTTCAGATAATGTCACAGGCGCTTCTAATTGTGACATTAGCAACGATTTCAGCCAGGATTTTGTAAGTCCCAATAAACCCCTCACAGTTAATGAAGCAGGCTTTTTCGGCAATACTGACTGGATGTTTGGTGGCAAAATTGGTAGTAACAGTGGTTACAACGGTACATCTGGCGGACAATCAGGCAGTTGGGACATATCAAATGTAATTCAAAACACCTGGGATGACGTCATGCTTGTGTTCAAATCTGGACGAGGAACACAGCTTGTAGGTTATCAACTTGATGATGGAATAAATTCTGGTACTTGGGAGTCACCTTTTGAAAAAGCTGCATTTAATTTCAAAGGTAAAAATATTAAAGATGTATCCCACATCAGCGTTTACTACAGGGAAGAAGAAGAAACACCCAAAAGGTCAATACCTGAGCCCACTTCAATGTTAGGTTTGTTAGGAATTGGTGTATTTGGAACTGTTTCTACCTTAAAACGCAAGCAAGAACAGGAAGCATAGAGTAAAATTTTGCTTTGCTTTACAAGTCTCAACTAAGTAAGTGTTTTACAGGGTGGTCTATCTTAAGTTTTACAAGATTTTGTCCCGTTTGAATAATTATAAGCGCAGACAGATTCGTATTTTATGCACTTAATAATCCCAAAAACATCATAGAGACGTAGCAATGCTACGTCTCTACAATTTGTGAAAAATTATTCGGTTGCCTACTTTTATGAAAGAAATATCAGTTCTAATGAGCGTCCTGCAATTCATAAAAATCAGGCGACACGTAATCTTTACGCAAAGGATAACCAATCCAATCTTCTGGCATTAAGATCCGCTTCAGATTTGGATGTCCTTCGTAAACTATGCCGTACATATCATAGGATTCGCGTTCTTGCCAATCTACGGTTTTCCAAATCCAGTAAACCGAAGGTACTCTAGGATTCTCCCTAGGTAAAAAGACTTTAACGCGTACTTCTTCTGGACGGTCTGCATTATCACTTACTTTAATCAAGTGATACATGCTTACCAGTTCTTTACCTGGACCCAAGTCAATTCCAGACTGACACTGGAGATAATTAAATCCGTAGGCATATAAAGCCGTTGCAATTGGTAGCAATACATCCGGCTCAACCTTAATTATCTCCACCCCTTCATGGTCAGCTTCTAAAGATTCATGGTCTTCAAAACCATTGTTGGTTAACCACTGAGATACTTTACCTGCTTCTACTAAGGATGCTTCCTGTTCTGCTGCTGGTTTAGATTCTTCAGCCACCTGGATTTACCTCCTTCTGAGATTTAGAAGTCATCAAAGCAGGGGGTACTGGCATTCCCATCGCTTCTGTTAATTGTTGCGGTGGAGTTTCGCGAGTACCAGATTGCAAATATTTACCAGTTAGAATTTGTTCTACAGGCCTCATGCTGTGAGTGGTGCTGTAGTAGCGGTGAGTTTGCTTGACTAAGCCCCGCTCCTGCATTGAATTATCTGCAATCTTTTTCCTTAGTTTGATAATTGCGTCAACAATCGCTTCTGGACGTGGAGGACAACCGGGTAGATAAACATCTACCGGAATTAATTTATCAACACCACGTACGGCAGTAGGAGAGTCAACGCTGAACATTCCACCAGTAATAGTACAAGCACCCATAGCAATCACATACTTGGGTTCTGGCATTTGTTCGTAAAGTCGCACCAATTGGGGTGCCATTTTCATGGTGATTGTTCCCGCCGTAATAATCAAATCTGCTTGACGGGGGCTAGAACGGGGAATCAATCCAAAGCGGTCAAAATCAAATCGCGAACCAATTAAAGCTGCAAACTCAATAAAGCAGCAAGCAGTCCCAAATAAAAGGGGCCACAAACTAGAAAGTCTTGCCCAGTTGTACAAATCGTCAACGGTTGTCAGAATGATGTTTTCTGACAGTTGTTGGGTTACTTGAGGACGCTCAATCGGATTAATGATGTCTTGTTTCGAATTAGTTTCTAAGACCATTCCAAAGCTCCTTTACGCCATGCATAAACTAAGGCAACTACAAGAATTGCAATAAAAATTAATGCTTCAATAAATGCCAACAGTCCCAAACGGTGGAAGGCAACTGCCCAAGGATATAGAAATACAGTTTCCACATCAAAGACAACAAACACTAAGGCAAACATGTAATAGCGAATGTTGAACTGAATCCAGGCACCCCCAATGGGTTCCATCCCGGATTCATAAGTAGTACGTCTTTCTGGATTGCGACTGCTGGGTCGCAGGAGCTTGGAAGCTGATAAAGCTAAAGCTGGTACTAGGCTACAGATAATTAAAAAGCCTAGGAGGTACTCGTAACCGCTGAGGACAAACACAATAAGCTTCTAAAGAATAAGGATCGGAATAAATAGAATAACTTTGTTACGTTCTTTCACATTATATATGCTCCATCTTTATTGAATGCTGGAAAACCTGCCGGATGGATATTTGATTAGTTTTATAAGTGATATATAGAACTAATATTTATGTCATAATTTGTAACGTATATTTAATATTTTTTTTGCAAGTTGTAAATTTTACATGGAACCATGAGCGAACAAGCTGTTGAAAACGCCTTAGACCGGTATGAATGTCGTGCTTGCGGTTACATTTACGAACCCCTCAAGGGAGACGACAAAAATGATATTTCACCAGAAACTTCTTTCGAAGATCTGCCCTTAAAATGGCGTTGTCCGGTATGTGCTGCTCCAAAGAAAGCTTTTACCAATGTTGGACCAGAAGGTCAAGCTTCAGGCTTTAAAGAAAATCTTGGCTATGGCTTTGGTGTCAATCAATTAACCCCAGGACAAAAAAATATCTTGATTTTTGGTGCTTTGGGTCTTGGTTTCTTGTTCTTTCTCAGTTTGTATGGTTTAAATTAATATTCGCTGCCATCAAAAGTTGAGCGGCAGTAATTTAATCAAAACTAATGAGATCGCAAAGAAAATAATAGGACAGAAGAATTGATATTTAGTCGATATTTAGTCGCAATTGTTCGGCTACACCTTACAACAATACTGTCTTTAAGTAAAGTTCTATGTCATTACCAAAATGGCAAAGGCTAACACTAGTCTGCCTTTAATGAACTTGTTACTGGATGAGGGAAATTTTAATCCTGCGAATTTAATCCTACGAATTCAATCCTGCGAATTTAATCCTGCAAAAAATATGGGAACTGTATAGCATTCCAGGATATTACTTTTCAGTTGTCGAAAAGTCCCTATCTCTTAAGAGAATTTTAGAAAAACTAATCAATACAAAAGCATTTGTACAATGAAAATTTGGCAGCAGAAAATTTGGCAACAACTATTCGGATTCTTCTTGGTTATTCTTTTATGTGCGGGTTGTTCTAAAGTAGAATCTATCGCCTACAATCCATGGGATGTAGTTGCCTTACCCACAGAAGAGAAAATACTAGATATTGCTTTTACTCAAAATTCAGAGCATGGCTACTTGGTAGGAGCAAATTCAACTATTTTAGAAACTCAAGATGGCGGTAGTAGCTGGAAAGAAATTAATTTGGAATTAGGCGATGAGAACTACCGTTTCAATTCCATTAGTTTTAATGGTCAAGAAGGTTGGATTGTCGGCGAACCTGCTTTGATGCTACACACCACTGATGAAGGTCGCTCCTGGTCGCAAGTTATTTTAAGTGAAAAATTACCTGGAACTCCAGTTAATATCGTGGCTTTAGCTGAAAACACTGCTGAAATGGCTACCGACGTTGGTGCAATTTATCAAACTGATAACGGTGGTAAAAATTGGAAAGCAAAGGTAGAAGGTGCTGTAGGTATTGTAAGAAATATGGAACGTTCCCCAGATGGTAGATACGTTGCAGTTTCAGCTAAAGGAAACTTCTATTCTACTTGGGAACCCGGACAGCAGACTTGGCAACCCCACAATCGAAACAGTTCCCGGAAAGTAGAAAATATGGGTTTTACAGGGGATAATCAAATGTGGATGCTTGCCCGTGGCGGTCAAATTCAGTTTAGCGAACCAAATAATCCCGAAGAATGGCAAGAACCAATATATCCAGAATTTTCCACTAGTTGGGGATTATTAGATGTAGCTTACAGAACTTCTGATGAAGTTTGGCTCAGTGGTGGTAGTGCTAATTTACTCCGCAGTACTGATGGCGGACAAACCTGGGAAAAAGATAGATTTGTAGAAGAAGTACCCACTAATTTTTTCAAAGTGGTTTTCTTATCTGAGAAACAAGGCTTTGTAATTGGCGATCGCGGCGGTTACTTACTCAAATACAACCCAGACATATCAGAAGTCGCTCCATCTGAAGCAGATGAGGCTTAATTTTACAAAATTAATTCTGGAATTTTATTAATTCTGGAATTTCGATTCTGAGAAAAAGAATTAGTTACAGATTCTGAATAAAGTCAAAAATAGCACAGCTGTTTGCAATTCAAATCTGCTAACTTCTGATTTTTACATTAGGGTGTCTGTTAACGGCTAGGATAAGAGTAGCGTAGGTATTACATAACCATCAGTCATATTCTGACTCCTGACTTCTATACAGACGTAGCGTGCTACGTCTCTACGACTCCTGAATTCAAATTTATCCCCCTAATTTTCTGAGAAAATCGTTGCGACTTGTAACACTTTCTAAACTTTGTAGGATAATAAACACATCATCAATAATAAATAAAGGTAGAAATCCTCATGTCAGGTACTACTGGCGAACGGCCATTTTCCGACATCATTACCAGTGTTCGTTACTGGGTAATTCATAGTATCACCATACCAGCATTATTTATTGCAGGTTGGTTATTTGTAAGCACCGGCTTGGCTTATGATGCATTTGGTACACCTCGTCCAGATGAATATTTTACCCAAGCACGTCAAGAACAGGTGCCTATTCTTGATAATCGCTTTGATGCGAAAAAACGAGTTGACGAATTTATTAAGTAATAAGTAGCTTTTACTATGACTAGCGGAAATAACATTAATCAACCAGTACAACAATACCCCATTTTTACGGTTAGATGGCTTGCTGTTCACACCCTAGGCGTGCCAACCGTATTCTTTTTAGGTGCAATTGCAGCAATGCAGTTTATTCAACGCTAGGAGAATTCAATGGATAGAAATAGCAATCCTAATAATGTACCAGTAGAACTAAACCGGACCTCTCTTTTCTTGGGTCTTTTACTAGTGTTTGTTCTGGGTATTCTGTTTTCCAGTTACTTCTTTAACTAATTGAAATAACTGTTGATATTCAATATTTATTTAACAGAACAAAGCTGGTAATTATTCAACCAAATTTGCCACTTTGTCGTGTTTATCTGTGTGATTTATCAGATAACAAAACCAAGGCAAGGTACAATAGGTGTACTAAACGACGCGTTCTTCCCTCAAGGAATTCGCGACGAAAATAACTGTCTTCAATAATTAATACTGCCCCTGTATTGCAGGGCAACAATCCTGGGTTCGGCTTTAAAGCTGATAAAGGTTGCAAAACCAGAAAGGGAAAATGAGTCACTTACCACCTGACTAGTGGCGCATTTTGGTAATGTGTATAATTTGGCTTTTCCTGAGACAGGAAACTCCAGCCACTGATTCAATCTTGGTTGTGAGTAATTTACTCAGTGTTGACTTTTAATATAGGGAGGAGAAAAAAGTGTCTGGAGGTGGCAGAATACCCCTTTGGATCGTAGCTACGGTCGCAGGGTTAGGCGTAATTACTGTTTTAGGCATTTTCTTTTATGGAGCTTATGCTGGAGTTGGTTCTTCGGTATAAGTCAAAGCCTATATATTATTTAGACTGATTTTTAAGCACGAATGTTTAAAAACTGTTATTGTAAACCGTCTGTCTCTTTTGGATAGACGGTGTTGAAGCTCCCCCACTTCTTTGGGGGATTTTCAGTTTTTAAATCATTCCAGGTTTTTCTTTACAGTTACTAGTTAACCGCAATGATTTATCAATTACTTGTTTGGGATATTGGTTAGTAACCACCGTACACTTAACGTGAAAAATATTTTAATATCAAAAATATTTCTATAATTCAATAATTTTTTGCTGGAATATATACAAGTTAGAGACGCTGGGTTTCAGCGTCTCTAAAAATGTTAGATTGCAAAAATCTAAAACAAAAACGATACTCTACCAGGAAGTCATCCTAGGCGATCGCAACAATAGAATTAGAAGTTGAAACCTAACATAATTACAGAATGTTCAACTACTTGCTTATTAGCTTAGGAAATATCGTCACTTTCCATGTAAAGTAACATATAAGCCATACCAGCAGCAGAGAACACAAGACCAGTTAGGGGAACTAAAATAGAAGGCAAAAAGGATGCTGCCATAGTAAGTTTTCCTTTTAAATTAGACTGTGATACCTAAAAGGAGCTTACTCCAAATTTTGTGAAGTTTTGGAAATTATTTCAGATTTTTAACATATTGAGCGCTATGCGCAAGTAAGAAGTAATGAGTAATAAGTAATGAGTAATGAGTAATGAGTAATGAGTAATGAGTAAGGAGATACCAATTACCCATTACCAATTAACAATTACTATATTTGCATTACTTCATCCAATCGGATTTTGGGTAAATTTGGAGGAATTACCTCTCTGAGAATTGAGAATTTATGACTTTCCTGCTGGGTAAGTAAATCTATTGCGATCGCCTCAATGCGAATTTTCAAACAACCAAATGGTATATGTAGTAAAGTGATACCTTCCAATCCTTTTGTTGGATGGGAAAGTAAATTCGTTATTAGGTGAGGACCTGATAGTAAAGAACGTGTTTGACAATCTTCTAACCATAGTTTGACTGCAACCTGCTCCTCAACCTCAGGAAGTTGTACCCTTACCCTAATTGAGGTACCAGATATTAGTTCTCCTTGGGGTATTTGTAGCTTTGGTGTAGGTAGTGTTTCAACAAATGAGATTTCTCCCAGAGAAATTCCTGGTGCTATAGACGGTTGTAATAGGGGATGAGATTGGGTGTTGGGTTTATTTTCCGCTTCAACCGGTTCAATGTCATCTACAACAATTTCTTTTGCAAGGAAAGTTGATTCAACTTTACTTTGAGCATATGATGCTGCTAATTGTAAGATGTGAGGAGAAGACTCGGTTTGCAGATCATGTGAATTAGAAAAAACAGACTGGGAAGAAACTGATTGGGAAGAAGTAGGTGCTGTTTCTTCACTCTTATTATCTGCAGCTTTAGGTGCTTCGATGGAATTATGTTCGCTCGTCTGAAAATCGATTTCAATAGTCGAAAATATTTCGGTGTTTTCCCCTTGAGATAAGTTATCCACGGGTTGGGGTGGAATATGTCCGTGACTTTCCATCCATTGACGAATTAAAGGAGAAGTGTGTAAATTCTCTGCAGAAATATTTTCTGTAGTAGTTTCTGTAAAATTAGATAAAATCTCAGATAAAGTTATTTCTGAGGAAAGATTACTGGTTTTTTCTTGATCTGAAGTGATTTCTAATTCTGACTTTTCAGCTAAATTATCAAAGTTTGATGCAGATAAAGGAAAATGTTTGTCATCAATTTCATTTTCCTGAACTTGTTTGGTTTCTTGAAGTCGATTGGTTTCTTGAACTGTTTCAGTCTGTCCAATTTGTAAAGATGGATCGTTTAAAGGTTCATCAAAACTTTCGTACTTCAAATGATCTAAAGTTAAATCAGTAGAATCAAAATCGCGATCGCAATCTTGATTTACAAGTTCTTCTTCATTAACCAAAACTGGAAGACGTCTTAAAAAAGGAAAAGTCGTGCTCTTGATTTCGGTACAATCTAAAGAATGTTCTGAACTGGTAGAGTAAATCAAATCCTGTGGTGAATTGGTCAACTTTGGTTGTTGAGAAATACGATAGGATATCGATTTTGGTGCAGATTTTATCTTAGATGGAGAACTTGTAGAAACTGAATTTGTAGAAACTGAATTAGATATTAATTCCGAATTCTCAAATTCTGAATTTGAGGGTTGAATCGATTTAACCAGATTTAAAAGTTCTAAATTGAGATTGGGGGAATCTGAATCAGAAGCTTTATTCTCATCAGCAGCTGCTAGTTGTAAAACTGGTGCTTCAGTAGAAGCAAGTTCCTTACGTTGAGTTGAATTTGCAACCGCTAATAATTCTGTAATATTAGCTGTAACAGTAAAAGGTTGAGTAGCTAAAAGTTCGGCTTCTCCAATAACTACTTCTTCTATTGCTCCCAACATCCCAGATAAACTAATGCTAGCCAAAATTAGTTTTGATTCGCACTCAGACGGAATTTTAATTGAACAAGCAATATCAAATGGTAATACTTTTTTTGGTAAAGATTGCTTGACTTCGTGTAGTAATTCTCCATTCAATGGCGATCGCAATTCAATTTTAATTTCTCCTCCAGTAATACTCTCCAAATCAGAGCCTTCAGCAGCTTTTAAATTTTCACCATAATAATCTTCGCCACAATTTGAAGTATTAGTTTCCTTTAACTGAACTTTTCCTTCAATAGTGAGATATTCTCCCCAATTAACAATATAGTTTTCTTGGACTAAAGTTAACTGTAGCGGTAATGTTGGAGTTAAATCTACAGAATCATCAATTTCTAGCTCGGGAGTAAGTAAATAATCCTCAGTTGGTAAAGCTAAATCTATTAAATTTTGTAAAATATGTTCTACCGAATCACTCTTAAGCCAAACCGGGCTTACAGGTGCATCAATAATCGTATAACCTTCTGTTTCTAATTCAAACTCATTTACTGCGAAACTATTTTGCGGTACAATCGCTAACGCTGTAGAAGATAAATCGTCATCATCACTGGAAATATTTTCTGCTATCTCATTGCGATCGGAGGTGTTTAGATCTTGTACCTCTTGAGTATTTAGATAGTTTTGTTTTTCTGTCGTTTTTTCTTTGCTAACTAATAATGTCTCAGCATCACGAACAACATCTGTCTGCTTATCTAATATAGTATTTTCTTTTATATTATTTTCTTTTGTAGAAATTTTATTCTCATCAACTATGGACGAGTTTAAGTTCGTCTCACCCAAATCTCGATCTACTTGTTTAGATGAAGCATGTACTGAAGTAGAAGTAGGAACTAAAAGAGATTTTTTGGCGTGTTTTACAGCATTGAGTATTTTCTTACTGTGGATTTGTTCGTCAGAATTCTGGGTTATGGTTGCTGACTGATCGCTTGCAGATATTTGTGGAGCAGAGGAATTATCAACTTTTGTATCTATATCTTGAGGTAAGACTTCTAACTCTATACGAAATTGCCAAGATTGACCGAGAATATCCGACATCAAATCGCCAGAACATTGTATCTCCCAAAGACCAGGTTTAAAGAAGGTGAAAGGAATCACCGCCATTAAACCATCTGCACTAGTACGACAAGTTCGTTTTTGTACGCGACGTTTCGGTGGAATTTCCAATGTAGATGAATGCGTAACTCGCACTTCTACATCCGTATTGGCAAGATTGGAACGAGCCACCAGCCTGTACTTTCCTGCCGAAATCTGCAATTTTGCCGATTCCAGAGGATTCCAAGAGTGTTCGCCCTGTTTCTGTATGAGAAATTGCCAGTCTTTCATTATCACTGATGTTTAGACAGTTATGGCACAGATTGAGATCTTAAATTAACTTGTTTGTCAGTTTAACTTCTTCACTTGTAAATTAATCACTTTATATCAAAATTTCTAAATGAGAAGCAGTTTTAATTACTTTATATTAAATTTTTTAGTTGCTAAGCAGTTTTAAATTATACTTACATCCATTTTTATTGATGTCAATTGCAATTCAAAACAGCTTTTGCATTATTGTGATTTAATTTAAAGTTTGTGCTTCACTTGAGTGAATCTGGATGATTTCTTTTGGTGACTGCAAAAATGCTGATTTAATGAATATACAGGGTAGTTTTTCATACTTTTTATCCGGGGTTAAATTATTACGGATAAGGAGTTTAGAGGAAAAACTTTACTTACCATACAAGGTGGGAATAGATTAATCAGTCGAAAAATAAGTACTTTCAGCGATTTTTAAATAAAAATATTTTTCAGATATCACTTGACAATATGCCATACTAAATATATGAGGCGAAAAAATCTAAACTACGCATCATAAAAAAAATATAAGCAATTCTCCTGATGAACAGGGAGGGACTAACGGTATGAAGCCCGTCTCTTCTCTTAAGTACTGGTGGGGTAAACTGCTGACTCCAAAAAGCTCTGCTATTTTAGATGCTTGTCTAATTGGTTTAACCTGTGGGTTAGCTGCTGCCTTACTGAAACTGGCGGTGGGATGGCTAAGACTCTGGCGAGTTGAATTAGCACTCAAATACCCCCCTTGGTTATTTCTTCCCCTGCTTGGGCTGGTAGGGGGAGTTCTAGCAGGTTGGCTTGTGAATCGCTTTGCTCCCGAAACTGCTGGTAGTGGTGTCCCCCAGGTCAAGGCTGCTCTGAGTGGTGTTTTCATCCCCTTGAACGGGCGGACGGCGCTCGTCAAGCTTTTAAGTAATGCAATTGCCTTGGGTTCTGGGCTAACCTTGGGGCGACAAGGACCTACGGTATATATTGGAGCGGCTTTAGCAGCACAATTAAGTCAATGGATTCCCACCTCTCCAGACTATCGCCGTCAGATGATTGCTGCAGGGGCTGCTGCTGGGTTAGCCTCTGGTTTCAATGCTCCTATTTCTGGAGTTATGTTTGCAGTGGAAGAACTGTTACATGATGTTTCAGGTTTTACTCTTGGTCCCACTTTACTCGCATCTTTTATCGGTGCTGTAGTCTCCCGACTTTGGGGCGAACCAAGTCTGGCTGTAAATTTGAATCTTGCCAGTTCCCAAACCAGTTTTTCAGTAAGAGAAATTCCTTTTTACCTACTTTTAGGAATCTTGGCTGGTGTGCTGGGAGTTTTATTTGCTAAAGGAATTCTCGCTAGCGTCACCTTTAACCAAAATGTTTTACGTTTACCACTTCCATGGCGAGTGGGGCTAGCAGGTCTAATTTGCGGTCTGACAATTTCTATATTTCGTAGCGAATTTCGTACCCACATTTCTTTACGGGAACTCTTGATTACTGGGGGGACAGATGCTCGAACAATAGCGATCGCTCTAATGGTCTATTTTAGCCTTACTATTATTGCTGCGGGTTCGGGAGCACCGGGAGGATTATTTGCTCCTTCTCTGATTATAGGAGCTGCCCTTGGTGACTTAGTAGGGTTTGGACAAGTACATCTGCTTGGTGTTGGAACACCTACAACATATGCACTAACTGGTATGGGAGCGCTGTTTTGTGTGATTTACAAAGCACCAATTACGGCGGTCATTATCATATTTGAAATTACCAGAGACTTCAATTTAGTATTACCTCTAATGATCAGTTCTGCCGTCGCTTATTTAGTTTCAGAGACCATAGATAGCGGATCGCTCTACGATCGGCTTCAGGAAATGAATGGAATCTTACTACAGAAAGAACTTATCCAAAGCGATCCTTTACACACCTTACGAGTAGCTCATGTAATGCCCCATCGTCCCCTTGAAACCCTGAAAGTTAGTCAGACAATTAATGAAGCTGTTAAAGCCTTTGCTCGCTCACGTCGTCACGCCATGCCAGTCCTCGATGGCGAGCTATTAGTAGGAGTTGTTACCCAAACAGACTTGCTCAAATTGTATCAACAATTAGATGATGGTAACGGTTCTAGCTATACAGGGAAAACGCTAGTACAGGAAATTATGACGACACAGCCTGTGACTATAGGTTCAATGGAGACTCTCAATGATGTGCTTTATAAACTTGAAAAACATAATCTTTCTCGCTTACCAGTGACAGACGAAGGTAAACTGGTTGGAATGATTTCGATTAGCGATATTATTCGAGCAGAAACAAACTTCCTCAGCACTCAAAGGTCTTGAAAATAACAAGTTTACTCCATAGCGAACAATTCAGCTTAACCAAACAGAACAGTACGCACCTTAGTAAATTGGAGCTTGAAATGACCACAAATTTTATCTCAATCTAAGTTCTTGAAAGCTGTCAACCAACCTTTATAGTCTTAAGCTGAATTGAATTCACATTTTAGTAGGTGAGTAAGAAAAATCATAACTTGTTTGTAATAGCGCTTTAGCGCTAAAGCGCTACTACGAG
>NZ_JASJDK010000222.1 GCF_030065675.1 Mastigocoleus sp. MO_188.B34
TCACCTACTTAATACATGCATTAAATGAAAATACAGCAAAGAATATTAGATTTGTAAGATTAATGTAATTTCCCAAAAGTTGCTTTGATACATAAGTACCAAAGAAGGAATGTAAAAATAGAACTCAAGAAGTCTTAGCGAATTCTGTTAGCAAAGCGATGCAGGGTGGTCTTGGGGGTTTCCCCCATCAGGGACTGCATCAAGAAGTGATGCACTACTAACTCACACAATTCTGCTATAAAGTTCATTTGAGTAAAACAACAAGCCACTGGATAAAAGACCTATTTAAACTCTTATCACCTTTCTCTAGGAAGAATATTTGGAGCATAAGCAAGCAAATTTTTGTGAGAATAAACAAAAAAGCTTATTTTCTCTGAAACGTTAACATTAATAAATAAAATCGGTTTTTCTCCAAATGCTTGCGAATGAAGGTAACCGATCCCTACAGGGGAGACTATATTTAATAATTTAATAAATTAATCATGCAACCACCTATTCCAGTTGGCACACTTTTACAAAATCGTTATCGCATAGTTAAAATCTTAGGTCAGGGAGGATTTGGTAGAACCTATTTAGCTCAAGACCAACGGCGTTTTGAGGAATTTTGTGCAATCAAAGAGTTAATTCCAATTGCTGAAGATGCTGAAGCTTGGCAAAAAGCTCAAGAACTTTTTGCTCGAGAAGCCGCTACTTTGTATCAACTTCACCATCCTCAGGTTCCACAATTTCGGGAGCAATTTGAGCAGAGTCATCGCTTATTTCTAGTTCAGGATTATGTTGCAGGAAAAAATTATCGAACTCTATTGGAAAAACGCCAAGCAAACGGGAATGGTAAATTTACAGAGAAAGAAGTATTACATTTACTTAATTCTTTATTACCTGTTTTAGAATATATTCACTCCCAGAGAATTATTCATAGAGATATCTCCCCAGATAATATTATTTTGCGAGAACGAGACCAATTGCCAGTTTTAATTGATTTTGGGGTGGTTAAAGAAATTGCAACTCAGATCCAATCGCCAGATAGAATAGCACAAGTAACAACTGTCGGGAAATTGGGTTATTCTCCCAGCGAACAAATGCAAGCAGGAACTGCATATCCCAGCAGTGATCTATATGCATTGGCTGTTACAGCGATAGTTTTACTTACAGGAAAAGAACCTAATGAGCTATTTGACGAAACTCAAGCTGCTTGGAATTGGGAAAAACAGGTAACTGTAAATCCATCATTTGCTCGGGTTTTAAATCGCATGCTTAGCTACAGACCCAGCGAGCGTTATGGAAATGCAGCAGAGGTTGCGCGATCACTGCAGGTTTTAAATCCAAATGCTGGGTCGCAAACTACTGGTTTACAAACTCAAAAAGGTATTTCTCCCTCAACTCCAGATTTATCTCAAATGCGAACTGTTGCGGTTGGTCGTCCTCCTGAAGAGTCACATTCCTCAACAGGTACACCAAGCTCACAAAAAGAGAAACCTCAAGCAAATACTAATAATTCTTCTGTTTTAGATAGCCCTTTGGCGATTTTTATTATTGTTTTTATTGTTGCTATTTTCGCTGGATTTGGTTCTTGGGCGGTAGTTAGCTTCTTGCTGCAAAACAAAAATGCTGAGTCACAAAAAATAACTCCACAAGCTTTCCCTTCACCAATTGTTTCTAACACCCCAACACCAACGCCAACTCCAACTGTTACACCTGAGGATGAAGAACCGGTTACGTATACCACCAAAACTAAACGTCTTGTATTTGATATTCAAGATAAAGCAGAGGTTAGGAGCAGAATCCAAGACAATGAAGTAATTCAATACATTTTTTTTGCTAAGGAAGATCAAAATTTCACCGCATTAATTAGCGAACATGCTGGTGTTGTGATGACCGTACTTGCACCCAATGGGGAACCTATTGATACTGGAGGATTGGAAGTTTTTGTACAAGCTAGATTACCTTCTAGTGGTAGATATGTGATACAGTTAGAAACTGCTAAAGGAATAAGTGAAAGCGACTATCAATTGAAAGTTGAGTTAGAAAAACCCGTTAAAGCCATACCAGAAAAGCCCATTACAGAGGAAACTCCTTCCTCAGAAGATATACTGCGAGAACCTGTAACGGGAGATCCGACACAAGAACCCAGGACAGGAAATGACAACACACCTATAGAAAGCACTAGCACTACAGAAAACGAGACGGAAAAATCCCCAGAACAATTTCCCTCGGAAAATTCAGATCGAGATCCATCTTTACCCATAGATACTGAAACCGATCGAAATACTGAAAATGATTCTGTGAATTCCCAAACAGATACAGAACAAGATTCAGAGGATGACAATCGGGAAGTGGATGATGATTAGTTGGTAAAAAACAAAAAATACAGCGAATCAAATAAATTGGTAGTTCGGGGCTAGTACAATAATTAGAGATCGCATTAACGATTGTAAAAACTCATCAAAAATCGCGTGTTGTTTTGAATTCACTACTGATTGCTGGAACTGATACGGAAGCCGGAAAAACTGTCTTGACAACTGCTTTGGCTGCTCATTGGCAGAAATTTTCTTCCCAACAGAGTTTGGGAATTATGAAACCTATTCAATCGGGTGTCGGAGATTTAGAACTCTACCAAAAGCTGTTTGATTTGTCCCAGTCTGGGGCAGAAATTACTCCCTTATATTTTCAAGCCCCTTTAGCTCCACCGATCGCAGCAGCGCAAGAAAATTCTACTGTTGATTTGGGGGTGGTTTGGCAAGCTTTTACAGCTTTACAGCAACAGCGAGATTTTGTTTTAGTCGAATCTTTGGGTGGATTAGGTTCCCCTATTACTGATGAGTTTACAGTTGCGGATCTTGCTCGTGAATGGCGCTTTCCTACTGTTTTAGTCGTACCTGTAAAGCTAGGTGCAATTTCTCAGGCTGTGGCAAATGTGGCGTTAGCTAGGCAATTAAGAGTAAATTTAATCGGAATCGTTCTAAATTGTTGTCAGCCCCGCACAGAAACAGAAATAGCTAATTGGACTCCTAAACAATTAATCGAATCACTCACGCAGATACCCATTTTGGGTTGCTTACCCTATCTAGAAAATCCACAAGATCTGGATAAGTTAGCACAAGTTGCATCGAATTTAGATTTAGAGGTTTTGTATCGGGGGATTGGGGATTAGTGTTAGCGGCTAGCGTAAGCATACCGGATCAGTAGGTAGCGGCTCCGCAGGTAGCGCAGCTATAGCTAGAGGCAAAGACCGCGCCTTACGGCGTAAGCGCAGTCATACCGTAAGGTTTAACGCCGTCGCCGCAGGCTCTAGGTATTGCGTGACGCGACAGCGTCTGGCGTTAGCGGAAGCGTGACGTATGACTGGCGTCACGCTCCGCTAAGAGCCATAAGCACTGCGTCGTGCCCCCGCAATCGGCATATGGGAATTAGCGACTAGAAATGGGTCGTGGGTAACTTATTACTCCTTATTTTTTACTCCTTACTTCTTACTCCTCAACAATTAAGTTCAAAAGAAAGATAATAAAAATATTCGACTGTTGTTTAAAAAATGATTTATAAAAATGGTTTTTAAGTTTCCAAGCCCCGCTTCTATTAATTTATCTTGTGTGCGTTTACCTATCCGTTCATTACAACCACAATTGGTAGAATGGCGACGAACTATACACACAAAACCCGAATTGGGTTTTCAAGAAAAAATAACTTCGGAATTTATCGCCCAAAAATTACAAGAATGGGGAATTGAACATCAAACTGGAATTGCAAAAACTGGTATTTCTGCTGTTATTAAAGGTGAAGGAAAAACTTCAGACAGTGGATCGAGTGAACAAGTTTTGGCGATTCGCGCTGATATGGATGCTTTACCGATCCAAGAATTGAATGAAGTACCTTATCGCTCCCAACATGACGGGGTGATGCACGCTTGCGGACATGATGGACATACCGCGATCGCACTCGGTACGGCTTACTATCTACAGCAGCATCGAAAAGAGTTCAGTGGAACTATTAAATTTATCTTCCAACCAGCAGAAGAAGGTCCTGGTGGTGCAAAACCGATGATTGAAGCTGGGGTTTTGAAAAATCCAGATGTTGATGCCATTATTGGTTTGCATTTATGGAATAATTTGCCTTTGGGTACTGTGGGCGTCAGAGCAGGAGCTCTAATGGCAGCAGTAGAATCTTTTAAATGTACAATTTTTGGTAAGGGCGGACATGGTGCAATGCCCCATCAAACAATTGATTCAGTCGCGATCGCCGCACAAATTGTCAATTCCCTACAAACTATCGTGGCGCGTAATGTTAACCCCATTGAGTCCGCAGTAGTGACTGTGGGTGAACTCCATGCTGGTACCAAGGGTAATATTATTGCCGACACAGCCAAGATGAGCGGTACGGTGAGATATTTTAATCCAACCTTTGCTGGCTTTTTTGAAAAAAGAGTTGATGATATTATTGCTGGGATTTGTCAGGCTCATGGTGCAAGTTATGACTTAGATTATTGGTCCCTTTATCCTGCAACAATTAATGATTCTGGTATGGCAAAATTAGTCACATCCGTAGCAGAAGAAGTTGTTGAAACTAAACTTGGTGTAGTACCAGAATGTCAAACAATGGGCGGCGAAGACATGTCTTATTTTTTGCAAGAAGTTCCTGGTTGTTATTTCTTCCTTGGTTCTGCAAATCCCGGAAAAGACTTGGCATATCCCCATCATCACCCACGTTTTGACTTTGATGAGACAGTATTAGCAATGGGTGTGGAAATGTTTGTCCGATGTGTCGAACGATTCTTTAAATAATTCCATCATCTCTGTATAAATATACTAGACATCTCCGACAAAATCATGGGAAATTTCCAATTTTAACCTCAGTAGAGACACAGACTTCTGGGTCTCGAAGTAATCTATTGCAGATGTCTATTGGATTCGCAGACAACAGACATCGCTATAATGTCTATTGTCTAATTACAACGTACCTTTTTATACTAAAAAATCTTGATGCTTTCCCAAACTCTAGCTCCAACTGTCAGAACTGCATTAGTCAAGTTTGAGGAATCCTCATCTCCTAGCGCTTGGAAATGTTTAGATAAAAACCTATTATTGGCACAAATTAAATTACGTTTGCAAGACCCTTTTCAGGTCAATCAAGGAAAACAAATTTTTTGTGGACCGGCTGCAATTTTATTTGAGTTAGTACGTACTCAACCATTACGTTACTTAGAAATTTGTCGTAGTATCTACGAAACAGGTGGATTTGAAGGCAAAAGTGTCCGCTTTAAGACTTCGGAAAAACTACGTCACAGCGAATGTCGCTTGCGAATGAATCCAGCAGATTGGATGATATTAGCAACTTTGCGGGAATCAGAAAATCGTTTCTTACCGGTAGAAGCAGACGCACCGGAAATCATGCGTAATTTGGCAGGTTTAACCAAATCATGGCAAATGAAGGGCTGGGTAAAAGAAGTATTGGGTTACAGTTACGTCAGATATCACAATACTTTTCTTTACGGTGAATGGGAAGCATTAAAAGAAGCCAGAGAAGTAATTGCATCGGGTGGTGTGGCTTTTGGTTTAATTACCAGTCAAAGTTTATTTGGTAAAGAACTTTCATTTCTCCCCAGTCCTAATCATTGGCTTTCAATTATGGGAAATATTTCCATTCAAGATGATGAATGGGAAGAAGACAATAAGCGTATTAGCTTAGATGTTTACTCCTGGGGACAAAAATTGCAAATTGACCAAGACGAAAGTTTGTTTGAAGATTATTTTTGGGGTGTGGTGTTGGGGACTGGCGATTAGGGATTGGGGATTAGGGATTGGGAGTAAAAACTAGGCTGTTGACTCTGTGGGTTTTTGGAAAATAAAATTCAGAGCCTCTAGCTGCGCATCCGGTACGCTTACGCTAGCCACTAACGCTAATCGCTAATCCCCAGTCGCCAGTCGCCAGTCGCCAGTCGCCAATCCCCAATCCTCAATCCCCAACAAAATGCGAACTAATTAACATCACTTATCCCTTTTGGGCTGTAAACTACTTTTACGATGTAAAAAGGGGAACGGGGCGTTGGAGCAACTGTTAAAAATATCCCGATTCATTGATGGATTTAATCAACGTATTGGTAAGTGGAGC
>NZ_JASJDK010000103.1 GCF_030065675.1 Mastigocoleus sp. MO_188.B34
GCAAAAACAGAGAATTTAGGAAGCTATACGACAAATTTAAATTTCCAACTCCCATGTGCTTAATAAAACAATAAAAGATACACCTCCAAATCAAGTAGAAACTTAAAGAGCGAGTAAAGGTGAATCTTTAAATTTGGAATATTGAATGTTGAATGTTGAATCTTGAATATTTCAAACTGAAATATTTTAGTTGGAAATATTTAAATTTGACTTTCGTTGTTCTGCATGAATTCTATAAAGATATGCAAAATAGGTGAGTACAATGACAACACAAATTTTATTAATAACTAGTAAATTACTGGGAATAGTATTTGTGATTTTAGTTGCTAGAAAAATAATCAATGACAAGCGAATCAATAGAATTTGGCATACCCTCGAAACAGAGCCATCATACAATTCTTTCACTGAGGATATGATTTCAGGATTACCAGTTCCCGTACAACGCTACTTTCTTCATGCGATCGCACTGGGAACTCCATTAGCTAATTCTGTCAAACTAAAAATGACTGGTAGGCTGAGAAGGGGAAAAGATAAACCTTGGTTACCAATACAAGCAAAACAAATTATTTCAGCATTAAAAGGATTCGTTTGGAAAGCAACAAGTAGTAACCGTTTTCTTAAGTTGATGGGAGCCGACTATTATGCTGGGGGTTCCGGTCGAACACAGTTTTGTTTGTGGGGAATGATTCCAGTTGTGAATGCTCGCGGTCGGGACATCGATCGCTCGGCGATTGGACGTCTTGTGGGAGAATCTATATGGTTACCTTCGGCTTTATTGCCACAACGTGGTGTAAGTTGGCAGGCTATTGACAATAATACAATTCAAGCTGCTGCAAATGTTGATGGCGAGGCTATTATTTTGACATTATTTATAAACTCAGATGGTAAAGTACTGAAAATTTATTTGCCTCGCTGGGGAAATTATACTGATGATGGTAGCTATAAATATATTACCTTTGGTGGACAATGTGGAGAAGAACGCACAATTGCAGGATTTACAATTCCTTGTCAAATCAGTGCAGGTTGGTGGTTTGATACAGAAAAATACTTTAATTTCTTCCGGGTCAAAATTGATGCTGCTGAGTTTTGTTGAGGTTCTCCAAATCTGAGGATCTTGATGAGGGTATTTAGTATCGTCACTTTTATATCTTTTGCGAAAGTGTAGTTAATTTGTTATCAATCAGCAAAGGTAACGAGTAAATTTACTCATTACCAATAACTAAGTAACTATCCCAAAGCTTATATATAAACGTAAATTATATGGATTGTAGTGTGAATTGTAAATTTGTCAATTCATTGTTGCCAATCTTGACCAATCCGAATGGTAATATCTGATTGAATATCGCCAGCCGATGATACTTCAATTTCTCCTGTTCCTAAGATTTTCTGTAATTGTCTTCCAGCTCTTTTATTTCCTTTCTGAATAATGATTTGAGTTTTAGCGTGGGGATCTGGCCATTGTTCTGCAGTATAAATCTGTGTAAATCCCTTTTGTTTTAAAGAATTAATTAGTTGTTTAGTTAATTGTGGTTTACCAGTTGTATTCTGAATGGCAATTTTCAGCTTTTTTAAAGGTCGAGAATCAGATCTAATACCTGATATATTTACACCGGTGTATCTTTCCAATAAATCGGCTCTACCATTGAGACTTAACCAATAACTATCGGGATCGCGACTCAAACGACTAAATATTCCTGGCAAAGTTGTCATTTCAAACTTATCTCGTTCCAAGTTAAGTGCAAAATTAACCAATGCCATCATTTCTTCAAGTCTGAGATTAGTATCAACATGTTTATCCATCATGCGAACTAATTGGGGTAATTCAGGCAAAACCGTAGGACTTGAAAGACGTTGTCGCAACCCTTTTAATAATGCTTGTTGCCGTTGTACTCTTCCTAGATCCCCCTTACCTTCTTCTCGGTAGCGAACGAACTCTAGGGCTTGCTCTCCATTTAAATTTTGCCAACCTTTAACCAAATTTATGGATAAACCTTGGGTTCGATCTCGATAGACCATTGTTTTAGGAACAAATACTTCTATACCACCCAAGCGATCTACCAATTGACGAAAACCACTAGTGGAAATACGAATGTAACGGTCAATGGGAGCATTACTTAAAGTTCGGCTGATTACCCTTGCAGCTAAAACAGGACCGCCTTGAGTGTTTGCTTCCGATACCTTAGTTAGACCCTGCTCGGGGATAGAAATCATTGTATCCCTAGGGATAGATAATACCCGAATAGTTTTCTTCTGTTCGTTAGGGTTGATACGTAAAAGTAACATTGCATCACTTTTACCACCAAAACTATCGGCAGAACCATCCACTGCACCCTTCACCGGTTCAATTCCCAAAACCAAAATATTCATTGGTTTAATGAATTGGTATTCGGAGATACTATTCCATAAATCCCCTGGTAGTGGTGAAGAAGTCGCGCGATCGCCTGCCCATCCTAGTTCATCTTCGGTACGATCAATGTCGCTCCATAGAGGTGTCCACAATGCCAGAGTCGATGCTAATAAACCCGACAAAGTAACCCCAACAACACCAGTCATAAACCAAAACAACCATTTGGGCATTCTTAAACCCAAACGATGATAAAGCTGGCTGGGGATAGAACTAGCTTTAACGGTAGTTTTATCTTCTGTGTAAAAATTTGTCTTGCTTGATACCTCAGATGACTGAGATACTTTTTGGTTTACTCTACTTTTTATTTGGTCAATCACAACTAACTCCCCACTCTACCACTCCCTAAAAGTTATGTTAAAGCAATAAAAGTTGCCAGTTCTTAATGTCACAGTAAACTTGTAGTGTTCCTCAATAATGTATTTATGAAAATATGACTAAACCATTCTTTCCCGTAATTCTTGCTGGTGGAAAAGGCGAACGTTTTTGGCCTTTGAGTCGTAAAGAACGCCCCAAGCAATTCTTATGTCTGGATGGTGGTTCTCGCAGTTTACTACAATCAACTGCGGATAGATTACTGACACTTGCAGGAGATTGGAACTCATTATGGGTCATCACTGCTGCAGTGGTAGCAAAAGGAGTCAGGGAACAACTACCCCAATTACCATCCGACAACTTACTGGTTGAATCTGAAGGAAGAGACACAGCTGCTGCGGTTGCTTGGACGAGCTTGGAAATTAAAAGACGCTACGGAGAAGATGCAATCATTGGTTTTTTCCCCGCTGACCATTGGATTGCCGACTTAGATAAGTTTGCTAGTACTTTAGATGCCGCAATTGAACTTGCAACCAATAAAGATGCCATAGTCACTTTGGGGATCAAACCTACTTTTCCATCTACTGGTTACGGCTACATCGAACAGGGAGAAAATACGGGTAGTTTTAATAACTCGCCAGCTTATCATGTTAACCGCTTCACTGAAAAGCCCGATCGCCAAGTTGCAGAAACTTTTTTATCTACAGGACGCTTTAGTTGGAATAGCGGAATGTTTGTTTTCCGGGCGGATGTTGTTCTCAACGAACTTCACAAACACGCTCCTGAAATTATCGAGCCACTAGAGAAAAATGGTCCGAGTATTTATCCGCAATTACCTAAAAAAAGTATAGACTATGCCTTAATGGAAAAAACCAGTCTAGCGTATGTTTTACCTGCCGAATTTGGCTGGGATGATTTAGGTGACTGGAATGCTATTGAGCGTTTACTAAAAACTGAAAATACTTCCAATGTAGAATTAGCTAATCATGTAGGCTTAGATACTAAAGGAGCTATTGTTTATGCCACAGATAAGGATGATGTTATTGTTACCATTGGTTTAGAAGATGTGGTGATTGTTCGCGATCGCAATGTGACATTGATGGTAAAAAAAGAGCGCACCCAAGAAATTAAGCAGTTATTGAAAAATCTCAAAGAAGATTCTCGATTTACTCATCTTTTGTAATCTATTGTAAATAGTTAATTTGCAGAAGATATGAGAATAATTATTTTTAAATTAATCTTTATTCTTCTGCTAATAATTTAGCAAATAAGCCGTATTAGTGTGAAAAATGTAATTTTTATTTAAGTCCGTCGAGGGATTTATAAAGTTAATTGGGGCAGATATTAAATATCAATTAATTAAATAGGGAAAAATAATATTGTATGTCCAAATATATGGTATTTAGTCTCTATATTTTGTTGGTATTTCCCAATTCTTTTATTAGTTATCAGTTTATGGCTAACGCCACGCCCTTAGGGGCTACAGTTAACAGTTAGCAGTTATTAGTTCATAATTATTCATCAATACTCTCCCACTTCCCGACTCTCAACACCTAATAACATAATGTTCATAACCCAAACAGTTCCTCGTCAAAGAGAAATTATTGAAGTTTTACTGCGTAATGGCTGGGACTACATGAGGCGATTACTAACTGGTGGTAAAGCCGATAGACCCCAGCTACCAACCCCAGCTGTTTTAAAAAATATTTTGGTAGATTTGGGACCAGTATATATTAAGCTAGGACAACTTCTTTCCACTCGTCCCGATTTACTCAGTGGTGCATATATAGATGAACTTTCAACCTTACAAGATGAAGTTCCTCCAGTACCTTGGTCAGAAGTTGAAATCATCATTCGCAAACAATTAAATAAACCATTAAGTGAAATATTTACTACTATCAATCCCGTAGCTGTAGCTGCAGGTTCTATCGCTCAAACACACCGCGCAACCTTAGCAAATGGTCGGGAAGTTGCACTAAAGGTACAACGTCCTGGAATAGATGTTACTGTTTCTCGCGATATAGCTTTAATCGAAGGAATTGCAGACCTCGTTTCGCGAACTGATTTTGGTCAAATTTATGAAATTAAAGCAATTGCAGATGAGTTTTGTAAGGCTTTAGAAGATGAGTTAGATTTTACTCGCGAAGCCGGTTTTACCGAGCAATTAAGGCGTAATTTATCTCAAAGTAAGTGGTTCGATCCCCAAAAATTAGTAGTAGCAGAAATTAATTGGGAATTGACTACACCAAAATTATTGGTCATGGAATGGTTGGATGGAGAACCAATTCTATCTGCTAGTTTGGAAAATCATAAAAATGGGAAAGATCCCAGTGCAGAACGTAAAGAAATTACTTCTTTATTGTTTCGGGCTTTTTCACAACAATTATATGTTGATGGTTTTTTCCACGCTGATCCCCACCCAGGAAATATTTTTTATCTCAAAGATGGTCGTGTTGCCCTGCTAGATTGTGGTATGGTGGGCAGACTCGATCCCCGTACGCAACAAATATTGATTGAAATGTTATTGGCAATTGTCGATCTTGATGCTCAACGATGCGCCCAATTAACTTTACAATTATCAGATGTCTCTCAAAAGGTAAATTTATCTCGCCTAGAAAGTGACTACGATAGATTATTAAGAAAGTATTTTAATTTGAGTTTATCTCAATTAAACTTTTCGGAAGTAGTTTACGAAATTTTTCAAGTAGCTCGAAATAATAGAATTCGTTTACCCAGTAATATGGGTTTGTATGCGAAAACAATTGCTAATTTAGAAGGACTAGCGCGCTCCTTTAATCCCGAACTTAACTTTTTGGATGAAATTAAACCTTTAATAACAGATCTATTTCGTCAACAATTATTTGGCGATGCTCCCGTAAGGTCGCTTTTGAGAACAGCTTTAGATTTAAAAAGTCTGTCTTTGCAATCCCCCCGACAATTAGAATTAGTTCTTGAACGCATCACCTCAGAAACTTTGCAATGGAATTTCTCACTTAAAGGATTAGATAGTTTGCGTCGAACTGCAGATGATGCAGCTAATCGCTTATCTTTTAGCATACTAGTAGGTTCCCTAATTATGGGAGCAGCAATTGTTTCTAGTAATGCTAAAACCAATCAGCTTTCTATAATCAGTGACGTATTATTTGCTACTGCTAGCTTACTTGGCATATGGTTAATTATTAGCATTTTACGATCTGGTCGTTTGCGGTAAATTATGCCGATCGTGGAAAAACATTTCCATAATCTAGACCAATTTATTTGTATTCCCCTGCATTTAATTCCAAAATAATAATAAATTAAGAATTGGGGATAGATTCCAACTGTTTGTACTGCATCTCCCAATTCAAATCTATGTCTATTATTGTTGCTCAACATTTGAGCAAGTCTTATCCAGTCGCCGTAAAAGAACCAGGTCTTAAAGGTACTATTAATCATTTTTTCCGGCGTAAATATCGTGAAATCAAAGCTGTACGAGATATTTCCTTTGAAATCGACCAAGGAGAAGTGGTAGGTTTTCTGGGAGCTAATGGTGCAGGTAAAACAACCACCTTAAAAATGCTTGCGGGTTTAATTCATCCCTCAAAGGGGAAAATTCGCGTTGGTGGAAGAACACCATTTGAACGCCAAGAAAAATTTCTCCGACAAATTACTTTGGTAATGGGACAAAAGCAGCAATTGTTGTGGGACTTACCCGCACTGGATTCTTTAAGAATCAATGCAGCTGTTTACGAGCTTTCAGCAAAGGAATTTAAACGTAGGGTGGGAGAATTATCTGAAATGCTCTCCCTAGAGGAAAAACTTACCCAACCAGTGCGCAAGTTGTCTTTGGGAGAACGAATGAAAGCTGAACTATTAGCTGCACTTTTACATCGTCCTCAGGTATTATTTTTAGACGAACCAACCTTAGGTTTGGATATTAATGCTCAAGTAGGAGTGCGTGACTTTCTCCGCGAATACAATCGGCGTTATCGGGCGACAGTGCTTTTAACCAGTCATTACATGGCAGATATTACTGCTTTGTGCGAGCGAGTATTATTAATTCACGAAGGAGAATTGATGTATGATGGCAGTCTAGATGGACTTCTGGAAAGATTTGCTCCCTACAGGGAAGTTTATATAGAACTAGAGCGAGATGTACCGGAAGAGAAACTTAAGTGTTATGGTGACTTAAAAAAAATTGAAGGGCGTTTGGCTTGTTATGCGATCGAGCAAGATGACTTAACCCGTACTGTTGGACGGATATTAACAGATTTAGAAGTTGTAGATTTAACAGTTACAGAACCTCCTGTGGAAGAAGTTATTGGGAGAGTTTTCCAAGGTGGGATTATGAGTGTTTAAGGTTTAATCCATCTTTAGTGCATAACATAACTCTGTATCTAAATTTTGGGATTCTGTTTTTTTGCTTATGCTTTTTTGTTTGGAATCTTAGTATTATCTCCCCAGGTATGCAGTTTTCCCTGCTTGAATTTTTATCAGCATGAATTCTTTTCAGTATGAATTTCTCAAGCTTGCATTGAAGACCATAATTATTCACTCAATTAGGAAGATACCAAAGTCAATTTTTTAAGACTGAAGGCTGAGTTTATAGCGCTACGCGCAAGTAAAAAGTCATTAGCACCTAGCGGAGCGTAACGTAGTTATTGCGTGTCCGCAGGACATAAGCCTAATACGTATGGCTTTTAGGATTAATATATGTCCTAACGTAACTTCGTAGTGCTATATCTATTTTTTTCAGCCACAGTTGAGGAAATTTTTCACCACAAGAATTAAATGAAAATAATTTGTAACAAAATTTATACTTTTCTTTCTGTTTACTATGCTTACATGCTGGAATATCGGGCTGAGTTAGTTCTTTGGATTTTATCTGGTTCATTACCGATTATTTTGATGGGTGTTTGGAGCGAAGCTGCTCAAGGAGGAAATTTTGGTTTAAACTCTGTTGATTTTGCTCGTTATTTTATTGCGGTATTTATTGTTAGACAATTATCGGTGGTTTGGGTAATCTGGGAATTTGAGCGGGAGATAGTTGAAGGTAAGCTTTCACCACGGTTATTACAACCAATAGATCCAGTATGGCATCACATCAGTAGCCACATATCAGAAAGAATAGCCCGGACTCCTTTTGCAATAGTTCTGATTTTATTATTTTTTCTACTTTATCCCCAAGCGTTTTGGCTGCCAAACTTTGGTAATTTATTACTATTTTTAATTGCTTCAGTAATGGCATTTGCCCTACGTTTTGTGATTCAATATACCTTTGCAATGTTCGCTTTTTGGACGGAAAGAGCCAGTGCTTTAGAAAATTTGTGGTTTCTGTTTTATCTATTCCTATCGGGTTACATTGCACCTTTAGAAGTATTTCCGGAAGTTGTACGAGAAATAGTATTGTTAACACCCTTCCCTTATTTAATTAATTTTCCTGCTGCTATTTTAGTGGGAGTCCCTGTGGATCTGGGACGAGGATTTTTGTCAACTATCGGTTGGTTTTTGCTGTTTTTAGGTCTGAATAGAATATTTTGGCGATTGGGTTTGAAACGCTATTCTGGGATGGGTGCATAATTTTTACTTCGATTGCGGTAGAAGGTTATCTCATTGAATGAGAGAAGGGAGTGTGGGAAGAGGAGGAGATATTTTAGAACTCTCCGGAAATTGAATATGCATAACCCAAGATTTTTGTAGATACATACCAGAGGCTGAGCCGCACCTGCGGTGTTTGGACGCAGCAAGCTGAACGCCTCTGGCGCGTCTCACGCCGACGCCGCAGGCTCTGGTACGTCTTTACATTCTTTTCCGGAGATGTCTTTTGTAGGCGATCGCTTCCTTCAAACAAACACTACAATGCATTCAAGTATTATTTTGCTTTGTATCTGCATTAACTTTTGATTCAATAACTCTATCCCGTCGAGCAGGTGGTACTAAATACCCAGTCAAAAATACTGCAAGTATAGTGAGTGGAGTTTCTATTGTACTTGGAATATCTGTTTCAAGAATATAGGTATTTGCAATACCTACTGTAAGCTGAACAATAGCTGCAGCAACTGTTGATGCAGTTACTTTCTGTGCTGGAGTAGGCTTTTCCATTCTCATAGGAATAAACTCCTTTTAATTTTTGCAACTCTAACTAAAATTTCAATCGAAAGGTGTTTTAATCGATTTGTTATGGTAGAAATGATATTTTGATATCCAGTAGTGCAACCAAGAAAACAGCGATCGCTCATTTTGAGTAGTCTTAATCTTATAAAGACGTACCAGAGTTGATACGTCTTTACAGGGTTTTGTGGGGAAATAAATTCTATGGTTAATACATTGCACAAACAAAATTAATGCGAGCGATTACAGTTTTATAGTTCAATACAGTTCAGTTAAGACTTTTTTTAAACAAATAATACTGTAGAGACGCGACAGAGCCTGCGGCGTCGGCGTTAGCCTCTGTCGCGTCTCTACAAAATAAATTTAGGCTTATCTGAACCGTATTGTTTTATAGTTATATTTATTCACTCAAAGGTAATGATGCTTCCTCTTTTAGTCATCAATAAATTCGCAGTGTTTGGAGAATATGTAATGAACCTTACGGTCGCCAATTTGCTGCAGAAACTCTACTGCATAATGACCTTCTTCTTCTGCAATTAACTTTCCTCTATATTCTCCTGGGGTAATTTTATATAAATACTCAGCAGCTAAATCTTCAGATTGCTCTGTAGAAGGTTTAGCATAAGTAGTCTCAAGTACTTTTAAAACACCAGAGATATTTTCTTCCTTTTTGTCTTCTCCAATTAATCCATTAACTATTGCTACAGCCATAGTCTGAGCATCAAATATTCTCATATCTATGTCAGAACTAATAAAGCAACATTCAATTAACATTGCAGGCATAGAAGTTTGAGCTAATACCGCAAAGCTATTGTACTTAATACCTCTATTTCTAAATCCTAAAGATACAATATTATTTAGTACTAATCGTGCCAAATTATTCGCACTACTACGAGAATTATAAACGTACACTTCAGTCCCATTGGCAGTTTGTTTAGAAAAGGAGTTGAAGTGAATGGAAATAAAGTAATCAGCACCAATTGAATTCGCTTTACTAGCTCTTTGTCTTAAGGAGCTACTGACACTACTAGCATTCCTTGGAGTTACAGATACAGCTTTATGACCTCTATTTTTTAGTTGGGCTATAACAAATTCTCCAACTTTTTTCGCCAATTCATCTTCTTTATATTTCCCACTGACAGCACCAGTATCGGGTGGGCAATTATGACCAATGTCAATAGCAAAAAGCATAAAATTTCCTCCCGCTAAGGATGAATATAGAACTGTTTTATAAATAGATATTGATATGAAATCAAAATAATGTCATTATCAGCGGTATACAATAAGATATTTAGTTCTCAATGTAATTTTCTACCTGAAAATTTTCGTGATAGCTTTATCAATTAACAAGTAAATGGAGGAGAGGTTACGGAACCTCTCATAAACAAACATCCCTTAACTGGTAATACAATACTTCGGTTTGCAGAGCCTCTAAATGAAAAAACTAAGAACCCCTATCCGTTGTTTCTTGAAATTTCTGGTCTACCACCTGAAAAACACGAACAATTTCTCAGTAGGATAATAAAGAAACTGTACCTCCCGAAAAACTTTTTAGCACACGAATGGGAACAAGGAGATTTTCTAATAGCGGATAATAATGCGCTGTTGCATGGTCGAAACCCTTTCCCTGCTGAGTCAGGAAGACACTTGCAGCGTGTACAAGTTATATAATTTCTGGAAGACATTAAGTTATGCTTTAGTCACATCAGCTATCATCCTTTTTTAATAGTTTTAGAGAGATCCAAAAAATGTTCCCACAAGTAATAATATTCTTTACCATCTAGAAAAATATTCAGACCTCAATTCTCTAGAGTCAAGTTTGAATTTAGCACTTCAAAGCCGTTTGCCAATTGGTATCCGACAAGGATTACAAAAAATTGCTATGGAAGACGCGCGGCATCTAGCGGCTAGCGGAAGCGTACTGTAAGTATTGCGTACCGTAGGTATTGCGCCACGAACGACTTTAACTTAATTCCTTATTATGGCGAACCATCACCACTAGAAGAACCATTTATTTATAGAAGTAAAGCTAAAAATGGTACTTGCTCTTTTTATGCCTATGCTACTTTGTATGTAATTAAAAAGAATAAATGAGTAACTTTAGCTATTAAAGCCATCAAAAAGCATGATACGAAAGTAGCTATTTTGACTTATCTCTTAGCTTTAATTGAGCCTTTAGATTTGAGAATCAAACGATTGTATTTAGATAGAGAGTTTTTCTGTGTCCCAGTAATCAGATAGTTGCAAGCTCTAAACATTCCTTTTGAAATGCCAGTAATTATTCTAGGCAAAGAAGGAGGTACTAGACAATTAATTAGAGGTAGATGTAGTTACAAAACTACTTACACATTATATTTGGATTTGTATGTTTGGCTTTGATATATATATTTCGGTGGATACTTTTCTTACGCATCCACCTTAAGATTAAAAGCCATGAAACAAACGAGTCAACAACAAATGCGTATATGGGGGATGTTATGTCATCTCTCGGCTGTAGGTGCATGGGTATTGGTAATTTATTTGGTTGTTATAGGTATTCCGTTATTTCTACCACTAAATGTTATTGCCCCTTTAATTGTTTGGAAATATAAAAGAGCGCAATATCCTTGGATTGATTTTCAAGGTAAGGAATCGATAAATTTCCAAATGTCTTTGACTTTATATACCTTAATTTTTATTATTATTTCTTTGTGTATAGTTTTTATAACTGGTGGGTTAGCATTAATTAGTAATTCTATTTTTTTATTAAAATTAGCATTAGATTGTTTATTAACGGGTTTATTTTTGTTAACTTTATTTGCTTTGTCACTACAATTATTTGTCGTTAATTTTGCGGCGATGAAAGCTTATAAAGGGGAGCATTATCGTTATCCTTTTACCATTAGGTTTTTGAGGTGAGGGTTGGGGATTGGGGATTGGTGATTTTGTATTTATTTAACTGACTTGTTCTTTGTCTCTGGCAAGGAATATAGTATTGGAGGCTCCGCCTCCGGTACTATTAAGAGGCGGAGCCTCTTATCCGTTCCTAGGTGAGCCTTTTACTCCTTACCTATTCCGCTTAATTTCTGAAACATTGTTAAACCAACCTTTGCGCCAGAAGAAGATAATCAAACTCGAAGCGACAATAATCATAATTGCCCAACAAACAGGATAACCCCAATACCAATTTAGTTCTGGCATATTAAATGGTGAAGCTTGGGGATTAAAGTTCATTCCATACACCCCAGCAATAAATGTCAAAGGAATGAAAATTGTCGAGATTACAGTTAATAACTTCATGATCTCGTTCATTTTATTACTCACAGCAGATAGATAAACATCCATCAAACCCGTTGTCAATTCTCTATATGTTTCGATCACATCGATGATTTGAACTGTATGATCGTAACAATCCCGAAAATAAACGATTATATCTTCACTTAGTAAAGGGCTTTTATCTCTGATTAAAGCATTGATTGCATCCCTTTGGGGCCATATTGAACGACGTAATGTCAGTAAATCCCGTTTAATCTGATATATTTTCCCCAAAGTTTGTTGACTTGGGTTATGTACTACCTCATCTTCTAAATCTTCAACTCGTTCGCCAAAGTCTTCTAGTACGGGGAAAAATCCATCTATAATTGCATCCCATAATGCATATGCTAAAAAATCCGTCCCTCGTTGACGAATTGAACCTTTACTTCCCCGAATGCGAGCACGCACCGGATCGAAGCAATCCATACTCGATTCTTCTTGCAATGTGAGTAAATAATGTTTACCCAAAATTAAGCTAACTTGCTCGCTGCGAAATCCTTTCCCGTCAGGGTCGGGTATTACCATGCGAGTAATAATCACTAAATGATTTTTGTAATCTTCTACTTTGGGACGTTGGGGAACGTTGACTACATCTTCTAAAACTAATAAATGTAAGTTAAAAACTTGACCTAACTTTATTAATACATCTTCACTACCTAAACCCCTAACATCTACCCAAGAAACTGATTCTGTATCCAAATAATACACGCATTGTTCTGGTGAAATATCCTGCACCCTAACAGCATTTTCTTGGTTGTAATCAATTAAAACTAATTCTGATGGTGCAGCATCTGGATCGATATCCAGGGTTCCTGGGGTGCTACCAGGTTGACCGTAATAGTAAGGAAATAAATCTTCTTCTAATTTTTCCTCATTTTGTGGTGGTTTATTTGGTAGCTGTAATCGTTTTTCGTTCACTTAAATTGTCCCAAACTACTAATTTTTGTTAACTTTTGTTTGTTTATAATTTCAACTCCTTGCAATTCAAAGCTTATTTATCGAACTCTATTTTAAACTTATTGGATATTTGGGAAAAATTCTAGAGACGCACCATATTTGCAGTCATCATGAAGGTAAATGAATTTGACTTCAGTCACTACTATACTTACGCTGAGCTGGTAAATTACCTTACTGTTTTATTAGTTACTACACTCACTGTGCTTTAATTTTACGTCCCTACAGTACCCACCCCGACGAGCATTTCCCGGTTGAGGATTTGGAAATTTATAAATTAATTGGGGAAAAAGGAAGTAAACTAACTGGTTATGAATGCGTTTCTGTATACCATGATTTTCGTCGTCATCCTCAAGAAGTGACTAATGGGGGAATGGATGACTATGGTTACGACCACTTCGGCTGGTTTGGTTTTACCATCGAACTGTGGGATGCACCGACCGCAGCTGGGGTAAATAAAGGAAAACACATCGAGTGGAGTCGCCGACATCCAGTAGCAGATGACCTAAAATTGTTGTAATGGAACGATCAAAAGCTTGCAGTTAAAGGTTTTATCAACTGGAAGCCTTTTAATCATCCTCAATTAGGAGAGGTGGAAATTGGTGGTTGGGACGACAAGCTGGTATGGGATAACGCACCACCGGAATACTTACCCGATATATGCGAGCGACAATGTCGTTTTGTGATTGCTCATGCTTTAATGTCTCCCTATGTGGTGTTGGGTCGTGCTGATGTTATCTACCAAGGAAGTGATATTTATTATGTCATGATTCAATTGGAAAACCAAGGTTTTTTACCAACCTACACTGGTCAAAAAGCTCTAGAACGAGGAGCAGTGAAACCGATTGAAGTTAATTTATCTTTACCTTCTGGGGTGAGTCTAGTTAGTGGTCAACTCAAACAAAATATTAAGCACCTGGAAGGACGTTCTAATAAGGTGACACAACTTTGGGCTAAGCAGGGTACCGACTACCGCTGTCATGTTGAGTGGGTAATTAAGGGCGCATCGGGTAGTGAAATTGAGATTAGTGCTGTGGGGGAGCGATCGGGGACGGTTTGTTTTCGTTTGCAGCTTGATTCACGTGGTACCTAAGCACATATACTTTCAATGATATTCGGTTTGCCATAGTACTTACCTTTGTTTGCCAAGAAAACTGCTATTTATCCCACTAAATAAGATTTGCGCTATAAAGCGACATTTCATGAATGATAATAAACTAATAATTAGGATTTAAGCTTACATATTTTTGTAGAAAAATAATTTTTTTGGGTACGGTTTTTTTGCAGGGTAAACAGCAAGAAAATTCATACTTAGAGTACCTTTAAGGTGACTATAACAAATCATCTTCTAAGTTATTTGCAATACAAATAGGTGCTAAAAATCCCAGCTATAAAGTATTACTAATAGGACTTACCCACTTATTACAAATTTCTAATAGTTTGAAGTGGCTATTTCAGAGCCGGAAACACTTTGCTAACTTTACTTTGCAATGATTGTAATTGCTTTATTCGTGCTTCAGTACTGGCTAAAAGTTATAATTGGCATAAATTACTGGGTATTGCTGGCTTAACCATTTAATTTTTGACTCTCATCTAAGATTCATTCTGGATTGAAAGAAAATAAAAATCAAATTTAATTCACTCTTAGCTCTCATATCAATAACTAATCAACTTTCGTTTTTCAAAATCCCAGCTTCCTTTTCAATTCGATCTAAAGCTCTCTTGGCTTTAAAAATAAATTTCAAATAAGCTAATTGATTATTCCAAGCCGAACGAGGTAACAAAGGTGGAAGACAATCTGACTGACCTTGTGATTCATCATTTTTATCTTCTAAAGAAATAGAATCACTGGAATTGTTATTCATAGTAATATTTTTTGTAAACTGAATTTTTTCTCAAATTAAATTTGTTAACTATTTGCACTAATCAAGGAAGTTTTTAACTCCGCTTCGTCTTCCCAACTTTCTGACCATTGAATGGAATTAGCATCAAAACGCAATGGATAGTTTGCTGGTAAAGGTGCATTAATTGACTCCTCAATGAGTGCAAATTCGCCATTATCAAAAGGTTTCCCATCCGCTTGACGTTTGAGAACTACCCGCTCCCGCAGATTATTTTTTGATTGAGTTAAAGCACGGTGATGACAGTAAGGATTATTACCTCGCTTGTCAAAGAAAACATGAGCAGTCCAACTACAACCACCTCGACATAGTTCGGCAAATTCGCAAGTCTTACAGAAACCCCACAGATGCTCTGTTCCTTTAGGAGTACCAGCTCCCAAATTGAAGCGCAATTCTTCTGTTTCTTCAATAATTGTTCTCAAGGAATAGTTACGAATATTACCTCCTGTGTAAGCGGAAGTAGGTAGGGAAGGACAACCTTTAATTGCACCATCTGCTTCAATTCCCAAAGTAGACAGCCCAGCAGAACATCCCTGCCAAAATGTCCAAGCATCGCCCTGTCCCCGGAGCAGTCGTTCGTATGGACCATAGTAACCGATGTTGTTTCCGGGCTGAATCCTAACTCCTTCCCGGTTTGCCCTTTTCGCAACTCGAGCAATCATCGGGTATAAATCCAGTAGTTCGTATGGTTGCAAAAGAATTTCGTTATTATCTGCTGCATTTCCCATCGGTACAGTTAACTGAATTTGCCAAGCAAAGATGCCTGCATCGCGGAGAAGTTCATAAATTTGGGGAAATTCTGGCGCAGAGAGGCGATTGATTTGTGTATTGCAACCAAAAATAATTCCTGCTTCTTTGAGATGGCTCATGGTCTTAAATGCCCATTCCCAAGAACCTTTTCTTCCTCGCAAGCGATCGTGAGTTGCTTCTAAACCATCAACTGAAACAGAAACCACCTTAATTCCTGCTTCTTTCATTTTGCGTGCGGTATCCAGGGTAATACCATAACCCCCAGTGGTCATTCCACAAAGCATCCCAGTTTGAGTAATTGCACTTGCAATTTCTAACCAGTCAGGACGTAAAAATGCTTCACCACCAATTAAGGTTACTTCTGTAATTCCCACCTCAGCCATCTGTTTGACTAGATCGAGAGCTTCTTCTGTAGAAAGTTCTTTGGTGCGGGTATGACCAGCACGGGAACCACAATGCTGACAAGCCAGATTGCATTTAAGGGTAATTTCCCAAACTGCATAACTAATTCTGCGATAACTCATTAAAACAACCTTTGATTAATTATTTTTAGAAGTTCTTAGACTGCTGTGAATGAACACCATAGTCTCTTTTATTCTCTTTTCTAGTTACCAGGCTGAGCCTGGTAACCAGGGTTTGGAGGCTCTGCTTCGTCTCCTAGCTGCAAATAACTGGTGCAAGTTATCAATTAAATTTGAGCTTGTTTACTCATATAGATAATCTGAGACAACAATCCCATACATTGGTTGGACAATTGGTGGTTTAATTGGTGAAATAGGAGGTCCAGAAATAATTCCATACATTGGTTGAATTATAAATTCCCAGGGAACTTTAGAATCCTTAAATTTGTCAAAATTGAATTTGTCATAAAGTGAAGAACTCGCCCCACCAACAATACTGGCTAATTCTTTTTCATCTAAGTCCGTAAGTTCGCTATCAGCTAGTGCTGACTCTAATAAATTAGTGGTATATTCTTCGAACTCTTCCGAGGTAAAATCATAGCCAGCATTTTTAACAATTTGGCTGCACTCTTCCTTACTTTGCACCCCTTGAATTTGGGCACGCAAAACTTCGTCGGTCCTTAGGCTTTCGTAAAAAGCCTTTACACTTTCCAAAGACATAACTATCCTTACTAATTTTGTAAGTTGATTAATTAACTATTAGTCAATGTAAGCACTTCACAGATTAATTCGATTTGTAATTATCTAAAATAATCCGCCAAGAAATCATACAAACAACATATTTTTCCTGCTGCTACCATCAACAATCTCGATATCTCAAGCAGGGAACAAAATATTCAGCTACTGCCGCTTTGTTGCCAAATGGTAGCTTTTATCTACAAAATCCTTAGATTTTTCAATACTCTATCAAAATAGAAAATTAAAAGTTACGAATCTGGGATTAAAAAGTGACAAATATAGAACAGATAACAGCTTCATCTAATCAAATTAATTTTGGCATTGGTGTTGAACGTACACAAAATCGGTTTAATCACATCAAAGTATGATTTGTCTATATCTGAGATGAACATCATCATCTTAATTTCATATTTTGCAATACAAGATTATTTAGAAAACTTACTTTTTCAAGTGTTTGGACATTATTCACATCTAAATATATTGAAAGCTTGCAATATCTATGCTGGGAATCATGCCTTGATCGCAATACAAAAATTCTCAAGTCATACTCAAACATCTAGATACTTGAGTAAGATAAAGTAAATCTGCTAATTATTAACATGTAAAACAATAATATACTTTTTATCTGTTTACTGATAATAAACTTATTTTTGTTTAATATATTAAGCATAAAAACATTTAAATGCTTTCATGCTTCAAGGTGTAAATGTTTATGATTTATTTTTCGATGCAGAATTATATTCAGTAAAGTAAAACATAATTACATCCAAACCCCTACCTAAGTCTTTTAACAACATGATTCCTCTAATCGGTTATAGCGATCGCTTGTCTGTTGCTCCTGGGATGAAGATTGATTTCAAGGTCAGCAGTAATCAGCGCCAAACCTATGATGCAAAGCTTGTGCGGGTGATTTCTGGAGATCCAAACCCAGATGGGATCGGTATTCTTGAGAAGGAATTACCTGCAAGTTTTACTGCTTCTTATCCATCCCGATTTCAACCGGTTTATCTTGGTTCCTACGCTCGTGTAAAGCATCGAGATGTTTTCAGTGGTGTTTCTAGTTTTACTATCGTTGCAACGATATACCCAACCACACCAGATAAGGGAGAACAAGGAATCATATGTAAATACGATCGCGATATAAAAGCCGGGTTCGCCTTATTTATCGATACTGATGGCTGTTTGGCTGGTCAAGTTGGGGATGGGAAAGGAAATGAAATTCAAGTTTCTACAGGTCAACAATTATGCGAGCGCAATTGGTATCGAGTATGGATGACATTTAGTTGTGATTTTAAATCTGAGGCTAAAGTTCTATCTGTAGAGCAATTACCCCTAAAATCTAGTTATCAGCAGGATAATGGGGCTAGTAAGTCAATTTCAGTTGAATTTACCCCGGAGTTGAATGCTGACACCGATTTATTAATTGCTGCGATGGATGGAGTTCCGGTTGCTAAGCATTTTAATGGTAAAATCGAGCGTCCTATACTTCTAAATGGGGCTTTTGACCGAGAAACTATCTTAAAGATACAGGAATTACCTACAAGCAATTTAATTACTGTCATTGCGACGAAGGTTAGCGAGCTAGCGCAGCGTACCGGATCCGCAGGTAGCGCAGCTATAGGTATTGCGTTTCCGCAAGGAAATAGCAATCCCCCAGTCATTACGAAAACAGAAAATAATCCCAAACCAATTATTGCAGCATGGGACTTTTCCCAAAATATTACAGGTACTCGAATCATTGATTTAGGACCAAACAAACTCGATGGGGATTTAATTAATTTACCAACAAGGGGGGTAACAGGTTCTAATTGGTCGGGGGAAGAAATGTGTTGGAGACACGCACCACAAGAATATGGAGCGATTCATTTCCACGATGATGATATCTATGATTGCGGTTGGGAAACTGATTTTAGTTTTACCGTTCCTGAAGATATGCGCAGTGGGGTATATGCAGCTCGTCTCAAGTGTGGCGATCTAGAAGAAATGATTCCTTTTTTTGTTCGACCTAAACCGGGTCAACCTCAATCTGATATCTGCGTTTTAATTCCTACATTTACTTATATTATGTATGGGAACCATGCTCGCGATAATACCAATGATGTTTATCGAGAGCGAGCAAATGCATGGAATGCACGTCCATGGACGCCAGATGAGCACCCAGAATATGGACTTTCTACTTACAATTTTCACTCTGATAGTAGCGGTATTTGCTATGCATCCCGACTGCGACCAATGATCAATATGCGATCGGGTTTTATTTCGATTCCAGAGTTTCCTGGTTCGGGTTTACGTCATTTCCCTGCAGATACCCATTTATTTGCTTGGTTAGAGACGATGGGGCATAATTTTGATGTAATTACAGATGAAGATTTACACGAACAGGGTTTTAGCTTAATTGAGTCTTACAAAGTTTTACTGACCACAACCCATCCGGAATATCATACAAAACAAACCCTTGATGCTTTGAAGGATTATCGTGAAGGTGGCGGTAATTTAATGTATTTGGGTGGAAATGGTTTTTATTGGCGAATTGCAAAGCACCAAGAATTGGATGGGGTGTATGAAGTAAGACGCGCAGAGGGGGGTATTCGGGCTTGGGCTGCCGAACCTGGGGAATATTATCATAGTTTTGATGGGACTTATGGCGGTTTATGGAGACGTAATGGTCGTCCACCTCAGGAGCTTGTGGGAGTTGGATTTTCGGCTCAAGGTTTTATGGAAGGGACATATTACCGTCGTCACCGCAATGCTGAGAATGAAAAGGTTGCGTGGATATTTGCGGGTGTTGATGGGGATATCTTGGGAAATTTTGGTTTGATTGGTTGTGGTGCTGCGGGTTATGAACTAGACCGGGTGGATTATGCTTTGGGTACTCCCCAGAATACATTTGTTTTAGCGAGTTCTGAAAATCATAATGATAATTTTATCCTGGTTCATGAGGAGCAACTCACCCACGTTTCTAATTGTGGGGGAGAACCAGATTCTGACTTGATTCGGGCTGACATGATTTATTATGAAACTCCTAATGGGGGAGCTGTATTTTCAGTTGGTTCCATCTCTTTTTGTGGAAGTTTATTTCATAATAATTATGATAATAATATTTCCCGAATTACGAATAATGTTATTTGTCGTTTTAAGGGCAATTAGGGATTAGCGATATGCCGTAGGCATCTGCTTTGCAATCGGCGACTGGAGTACGAAATACTATTTTTGGTATCGCTCAGTTTCAGGGTATAAAGTAGAAATAGTTTTCTTGTAATTATTTGATTGATTTAGCTAAAAAACTACAAGAAACAAGATGCAATATCATCATCTCACCCAATTCATTTTTTTTTAACACAGGATTGTTCAGAAAACCTACTTTTTAAATCCTTCACGTTCAACTTTCAGTTTATTGAAAAGCCACAAATAGCTGGGCTGAAAATTATACCTCGATCGTAATCCACAAAACCTAAAGTCATACTCAAACATCTAGATGTTAATTTTAGATGAACTAAGAGTATTAATTAAAGCAGCACTAATCAATAGCTTATTAATTATAAATATATAAATTGTAAATGTATCAATACTTAATATATTTTTTATTAACAAGCTAAACAGATAAAAACTTAGAAACTTAAACATTTAAAATTCCCAAATCACCATTAATAGTGATTCGGGATTGGTGTTAGCTCAAGCTGGATTTGAGCGAATCAGAAAGATATATCAAGGAATGGGTGGTTAGCTGTAGTTAATTGATTTGGGGTAACAAGCATCCCAAAAAATTTAAACTGACCAAGCATTATCAATCGCTGTATTTAATTGTTCTTGCGAAACAGTACCAGCTTTAAAGTTACTCCAAGCGTCAACTAGTTCGTCAACTTGAGAGTTATTTAAACTTGCAACTCCATTAATTATGAAGCGATCAATTTGCTGAGCTTCATTTACGTACCAATCTTCCAGAATTGCTTGTTGATTACCACCAAAGATGCTGACTTCTAAGTCATTGTTGCCAGAGCGAGCAAAGTAGATGTCATCTTGACTAACAGTTCCACCAAAGACCAACACATCGATTGAACCATTATCACTTTGGTTGCTAATGTAAGCAGTGAAGTCCTCATTTCCAAATTCGTAGGCATCGTTACCGCTGCCACCAATAAACCTATTGTTCTCACCACCAAGGAACAATATATCATCACCTTCAGCAGCGTTAAAGATGTTGAAGTAACCACCAGCTTCGATTGTATCGTTACCGCTACCTGCGTTAATTGTACTGGAGATATCGGTAACAGTTAACGTATCATCACCTTGCCCAGTATTGATAACGTTTAAGGTACCGAAGGAAACAACAGTATCGCTCTCGTCAAAGGTGAAGACATAGTTCCTAGCACCAATACTGACTACCGTATCTTTACCTTCGGTATCGATAAAGTAGTTAGATGTTCCACCAGCAAGCATCCAGTCATCACCGCTGCCGCCGAAGACTGTATTGTTCGCACCGATACCGAAGATAGTATCGTTATCTTCCCCACCGAGGAAAATATTGGAACTACCAGCAGCAAGGAGAATATCTTCTCCAGCACCACCGCTAACTATGTTGCTTACACCCAAGCCGAGAATAACATCATTTCCGCTTTGAGCTAGGATATTATTGCTTGTACCCATTGCAAGAACAATATCGTCACCGCTACCAGCAATTACATTATTTTGCTGTCCCGCAGAAATAATAGTATCGTCATCTTTACCGCTAAGAACGTAGTTAGTTCTTCCAGCACTGAATATTAAGTCATTACCAGCATCACCTAGTACAACATTCTGCTCACCGGCACTAAATAGTAAGTCATTCTCAGAGCCGCTGTAAATAGCGTTATTCTGACCCAGACTGACTACAATATCATCTCCACGAGAACTGGATATAATGTTGTGTTGACCTGCTGCAAAAATAATATCCCCTTCTTCTTGTAAGAAATCAAAGTTGTATCGGGATAAGTCGAAATCTAGATTTGACCAATTTGGTAAATTTAATTTGAGTGAAGAGAAGTCAGGAATACTTATGTTAGGAAGAGAAGTACCTCCAAAGGTGGTATTTAAAATTTGGGTATCTTCCTCTTCTAAATCCAAATCCGACACATCTGTATCCGGGGAACTGAAATCTGGTAGGGAAATATCTGCAACTTGCACAGAATCAAACCCTAGATCGCTGAAGGAGAAGTCAAATTCTGAAAGATCAAAGTTGAAATCATCACTGAAGAGGTTAGTAATACCATTACCAATTAGGTCAAGATTGGTGTAGCTTAATAAATTAACAGAATCCAGGTCGAGATTTTCTAAGCTAGTTAAATCAATCCCTAAACCTTCAAGATTCAAACCAGTTAAATCTGGAATCAAATCATCTGTAGTGGGAAGTTGAATGAAATCAAACTTTAAAGCATCTTTTAGAACATCCCATTTCCCTTCACCGTGGACAATATTCTTGACTCCAGCAGCAAAGATTATGTCGCTACCGTCGCCACCTTCAACTTCGTTTTCCTTACCAGCAGCAACAATAATGTCATCATCGTCACCACCGTCCACGTCGTTTTTCTGACCAGCAGCAAAGATTAAATCATTACCGTCACCACCCTTGGTTTTGTTTTCCTTACCAGCAGCAACAATAATATCATCACCGTCACCGCTGTCTGCATCATTTTTCTCGCCAGCAGCAAAGATTAAGTCATCACCACCGAAGGTTTTGACTGTATTTTCCTTACCAGCAGAAACAATGGTGTCATCACCGGAGAAGGTGAAAATTTTGTTAGTTTGACCGATGCTGATAACTGTATTATTACCAGAGAAATCTAAAACCTTGTTATCTTTTCCACCTGCAACAATCCAATCATCACCGCCATCGCCAGATATAATATTTTTCTCACCAATGCCGACTAATACATCATCTCCAGCACCAGCTAAGAAATAATTTGATTTTCCACCAGCTAGTAATACGTCGTCACCGTTTCCACCGCTAACTCTATTCTTTTCACCCAAACCGATAACGATATCATCACCGTCTTGAGCCATAATATTGTTAGTTTTACCGAGAGAAACCACAATATCTTTACCGCTACCAGCCAATATGGTGTTAGTTTCTCCCGCAGCTAAGATAGTATCGTCGTCGCTACCAGCAAAGATATAGTTAGATTTACCAGCAGTGAAGATGAGGTCGTTACCTTCGTCAGCTAAAACAACGTTATTTTTACCAGCACCGAATATTAAGTCGTTACCAGCACCACCGAACATGACGTTATTTTGACCGGCACTGACCATAATATCGTCACCTAGCGCACCACCAACAACGTTGAATTTACCTGCTGCAACTAGAATATCACCGTTGTTTTTGTAGAAATCGAAATTGAAGCGCGATAAGTCAGGTTTGAAAAGCGACCAATTCGGTAGAGAAAAATTGGGTAAAGATATATCTGGTATGGCTAGAGATACATCAGGTACGGAAATATTAGAAAAGTTGGGTAGATTAATGCTGGGTAGAGAAAGATTCGGTATGTTTAAACTGGGAAGGTCAAAATTAGGAAGATTGAAATTAGGAAGATTAAGATCGATATTTGGTACTGTCCAACCTGGTAAATCCCAATCGGGTAAAGAAAAGCCAGGTAAAGATAAGTTAGATAAGGAGAAACTGGAGAAATCAGGAAGAGGTAGACTGGGTAAAGGAAGATTTGGCATATCAAAATCAGGAATACCCAAGTCAGGAATATCCCAATCAGGAATCTTCACACCAGGAATATCCACAGTTATATCTGGAGCCTTGAATTCCGGTATTTGCCAATCAGGTAAATCAAAATTGGGGAGAGATATATTGGGAAGTGAGAAAGAACCAAAACCAAATTGACCTAGAGAGAAATCAAAATCTAAGAGATTGAAATCAAAATCAAGGTCAAAGCTTAAATCTGGCTCTTTAATATTAATATCAAAATTCTTCAGCAAACTATCCAAACTGAAACCAAGACTGGATAAATCAAAAGCTTTAAGATTAATGTTGAATAAACCAGCCCAATCAATATCAGCGAAGTCTGGATCGAGAATATCTAAGTTAGGAATATTAAAATCGCTTAGACTGAGATTAATTCCAGAAAAATTGAAATTATCAATCTTCAAATCAACATTTGGTAGTTTAAAATCCTTCAAAGCTCCTAGCTTATCCAGTGCGATTCCAGATAGTCCAGAAAAATCAATATCTGGTAATAAGTCGTCAAAACTAGGGAGTTGAATTGAATCTAAACTCCAACCTTGAATTAGGCTGTCTCCATAAACAAAGTTGAGTTGTCCACCAGCAACAACTATATCTTGTCCGGTATCACCCACAGCAGCGTTGAATTTTCCAAGGGTGACAATTACATCATTACCGGAAACTTTCTGTTTTTTATCAACATTATTACCTGCATTTTTCCAACTTTGATCGGAAAGTTCATCAGTTTTGGCATCCTTACCTGCATTCTCGCTGTCATTATCGGAACCGAAACCATTTAAATCAAATCCCAGGGAATCACCAAAAGCGATATTCCCCATACCAGCAGCAACCATGATATCGTCATTAGCACCACCAATCATGGCGTTGACTTTACCAACACCAATGATTAAATCCTTGCTGTCACCCCAGGAAGTTTGGACATTATATAAACCAGCAGCAAGCATTGTCGATGAACCATGACCAACTTTGGTAATTAGGTTCCCCTTACCAATTGCAATCATGGTGTCTTTGTCGTAAGAATTGGTATTAACCTTGGTGAGGATATTACCAAGACCACCAGCATACATCTCAGTGTCACCGCTACCAACCTTAGTTAGTATATTCGCTCCACCAACAGCAGCCATTCTGTCGGTACCGTTACCTTTTTTGACGAATACATTTCCAGCAGCAAGTCCGTACATTTCATCGTTACCGCCGACATCGTAAATTACGTTAGCAACACCA
Source organism: Mastigocoleus sp. MO_188.B34 (assembly GCF_030065675.1). Classification (GTDB taxonomy): domain Bacteria; phylum Cyanobacteriota; class Cyanobacteriia; order Cyanobacteriales; family Nostocaceae; genus Mastigocoleus. Next base: position 24,793 of record NZ_JASJDK010000103.1, read on the forward strand.
GCAGCAATAACTCTGTCATTTCCACCGCCAGAGAGAACTACGTTTAATCCACCAGCAGCAGTAATAGTGTCATTACCAGAACCAGCATGGATAGTATTTTGACCGCCAACAGTTGAAATGATGTCGCTACCCCAACCTGCATGAATTACATTTTTGATACCAGCAGCAG
>NZ_JASJDK010000223.1 GCF_030065675.1 Mastigocoleus sp. MO_188.B34
GTCTCATGAAATAATAATGTTGCCGTTACCAAATCAAAGGAATTTTCGGGAAAACCTGTTTGTTCTGCATTTCCATGTCGCCAAGAAATATCTAAACCCGTATTTTCGGCTTTATGGCTAGCCCTCACTAACATGTAAGGTGACAAGTCCAAGCCCACAACTTCTGCTTCCGGGAAAGCCTCTTTCAAGATCAAAGTTGTGGAACCAGTACCGCAACCCAAATCGATAATTCTTCGCGGTTGGATAACTTGAATTGCATCAATTACAGCTTGACGCACCCAATTTTCATTTGGTGGAGTTACATATTGGGTAATTGCATCGTAGGAAACTGCTGCACTAGAATTAAGATATCCACCTTCAATCCCATGGAAGTTTTGGCTACTGTAATATTCAGGAGTTATCACATCACCTCGAGCAAAACGTTGACTTTCCCTTTCCCAATCAACACTCTTGGCGTATTGGCGCAATTCTTCCTCATCAATAAATAGTCTTGCAATGGGGGCGAGAAAACGTTCCCAAATAGTATCTTGCCGAACAGCCATAAATTAATTTACCACTCCAAATTTCGACAACAAAATAAGGTGTACTTAATTTAGACACCCATCCCAGACAATTTCTGTCTTTAATTAAATTTTGCTCAAAGTTGATAAACAGTTGGAATTACAGATTAGAATTATGGTTTTAACTTCACAAATTTTAATATATCACTCATGATTTTGCCCACTTATTTCGCAAAACTTGACAAGCATATTTATTTGTAATACAAATGTAGTACGCTTAATGCTGTAACTTAAGCCAATTTAGTGTACGTGGCGTGCAATAGTACGTCATTGTACATGATATGGGAATTGGGGACTGGAGATTAGAGATCAGGTATTTGGAAGAACATAATGAGAAATAACCAGGAAAGCTCCTAACTTCTGCTTGCGTCAGCGCGGTCTGTTTTGAATCCTGACTTCTGACTCTTGATTTCTGTAGAGACGCGACATGTCGCGTCTCTACGACTCCTGACTTCTTTATTTAAAAGTTATTATTTACAGTCGAATATAAAAAATAAAATTATGTCTTACGAAAAGCTAAAAGCTGATACAGAATCTCCCGTTTTATCTTGGGCTAATCATGAATTGGGAAAGCAAGAAATCCAAATGGCAAAAAATGTTGCTTCCCTTCCATTCGTATTTAAACACCTCGCATTAATGCCTGATGTTCACTTAGGAAAAGGAGCCTTAGTTGGTTCTGTAATTGCAACTAAAGAAGCAATTATTCCAGCCGCTGTGGGTGTGGATATAGGTTGCGGGATGGGTGCGATTAAAACCCAATTTACAGGCGAACAATTAGAAGGAAAACTAAAGAAAATTCGCCAAGATATTGAAGCAGCAATTCCTACTGGTTTTAATGAAAATAAAGATGTAGACAAAGCTGTAACTAACTGGCAAAGTTGGCGTGAATTTAATGATTTACATCGCGGCGTTCAAGATTTGCAAAATAAAGCTATGAAACAATTAGGTTCTCTTGGTGGAGGAAATCACTTTATTGAAGTGTGTCTCGACGAAGAAAATCAAGTATGGTTGATGCTACATTCTGGTTCTCGTAATATTGGTAACAAGTTAGCCCAATGTCACATCAACACTGCTAAAGGACTCCAGAAAATGGCAAGTGAGAAATTACCAGATCCCGATTTATCTTACTTTGTCACCGGTACCCCTGAATTTCAAGCTTATTGGCACGATCTACAATGGGCACAGGAGTATGCTCGTTACAATCGTGATGTCATGATGGCGCGTTTTAAGCGCATTGTAGAGAAACATCTTGTTGGGGGTAAAGCAACTAAGCCCTTGTTAGAGGTGAACTGTCATCATAACTACGCTGAAAAAGAAGTACATTTTGGCGAAGAGGTATATGTAACTCGTAAAGGTGCAGTTCGCGCCCAACAAGAAGATTACGGTATTATCCCTGGTTCAATGGGAGCTAAATCTTACATTGTTAAAGGCAAAGGTAACATTCACAGTTTTTGTAGTTGTTCTCATGGTGCAGGGCGCTTAATGTCTCGAAATAAGGCAAAGAAAGCTTATACCCTTGACGATTTAATTAAGCAAACAGAAGGTGTAGAATGTCGCAAAGACGGTGGTGTTTTAGATGAAATTCCCAGTGCTTATAAACCCATCGAGCAAGTCATGGAAAATCAATCAGATTTAGTGGAAGTTGTTGCAATCTTGAAACAAGTAGTTTGTGTTAAAGGTTAGAAAAAGTTAAAACAGACCGCGCCTATCACTAAGGTCACCTAGCGGATCCGGGGAACAAAAGCTTGCTACATAAACTTTCAGCATTCATAGATGTCCTAACCTAATTTCGTAACGCTATAACGAGCAATGCTAGCACACCGGCGATCGCTTATGCTTTTTCATGTTTAGGAGTCTTAGGCTTGTTTCTGGGTTTAATGATATCGCCCATGATAAACTGCGATCGCATATTATTGAAGCAGTAAAAGAGCTATCGGATCAAGATACGGAAGCTTTTTCAGCGCAGCAAAAAAGTTTTATAGTCACGGAAATTCGCGTTCATTATAATGCAACTCATAACCCCAAACTTGGCAATGAGTTAGTTTATGATTTGCTTGTGGAATTATCCTCTCCCCTAACAGGTTACCTGGGAAGGATCAAAAGTAACGAATGGAAAAACGATAAATTCTACTTTCTCCGCGATTTATCAATGTAATTAATAATTATCGTTAATAATCACCTCTACCAATATAAAACGAATTACAGTAGAGTAGAAATGTATTATACACTTAGCATCCGTGCAGTAATAGTCCTACGTAACAAGGTTAGGACATTGCTAAATCCTGTTTGTCCTACGGACACGTCCTTAGCCTGCGGCGTCGGCGTTAGCCTCTAGCTATGCTACCTTACGGATCCGCTAACGTTATAGACGCGTTAAAAGCTATGATGTGTAAGATTTTGTTAGCAAAACTATTTTGACTTTTTACTTTTTACTTTTTACTTGCGCGTAGCGCTGTAACAGTATATCTCTCGCCAAATGTAAGGTAATTTTTCGCTATATATCTATTGCTATACCTACTTTGTAGAGTTTTAATCTTTTGAGTTCTTGATGTCGATCCTCACAGAGCGAGAGAAGAAAGTGATACAGGAGGCATAGTTATGAATAAACCTATTTCCGACCCCCATCTACTCTATGAGGATTGGATTCTCACAGAAACTCAGTTCGACCCCGAACAACTTAACTACAAAGAAACTGTTTTCACAATTGGTAATGGTTACCTGGGGACACGGGGAAGTTTTGAAGAGGGTTATCCTGGTGCTTTAGCAGCTACCTTAATTAATGGTGTCTATGATGATGTTCCTCTCTTTTATACCGAACTCGCCAATTGTCCTGATTGGCTGCCATTGTTAATTATTATAGATAACGAAGAATTTAGTCTTAGTCGGGGAGAAATTTTAAGTTATCAGCGTCAGTTAGACTTGAAACGGGGTCTTCTCAGCCGTAAAATTTGCTGGCGCAGTCCTAATGGAAAAACAATCGATCTGTACTTCGAGCGCTTCGCTAGTCAAGCAGATCGACATGTGGTTGCATTACGCTGTCAGTTGACAGCAGTGGATTTCGATGAAACTGTTCTAATTCGGGCTAGTATTGATGGAAATCCAGAAAATAAAGAGGGTTTTAATCATTGGTTAATTCTTGAGCAAAGCTATGATGACGCTAATACTTCCTTGCTAGTTCGTACTAGAAGCTCGCGCATTGAACTGGGAATGGCAGTAAATTTAACTATATCTGGGACTCAAGCTGAATCAAAAAATACTAGCGTTCCGGGCTTTCCTACGATAGAAACAAAGTTCGATGCTGTTGCCGGAAAAACTATTACTTTAGAGAAAATAGTTACGGTTTTTACCTCTCGGGAAATAGAAACCCCAATCAAAGCTGCTTGCAATAAATTACAGGAATTACCCAGCTATACAGAACTATTAAGCGATCACGAAAAAGCTTGGAAAAGCTTATGGGAAAATAGTGATATTACAATCGAAGGAAGCAGTGAAGCTCAGCTTGTCCTTCGTTACAATTTATTTCAACTCCTGATTAGCGCTCCCCAAGATGACGATCGGGTTAGCATTCCAGCTAAAACTCTATCTGGCTTCGGTTATCGCGGACATATTTTTTGGGACACCGAATTTTTTATTCTGCCTTTTTTCATCTTTACTCAACCAAATATTGCTCGCAACTTACTTACCTATCGCTACCATACTCTAGAAGGCGCTCGCCGCAAAGCAATTAGTTATGGGTATCGGGGTGCAATGTATGCGTGGGAAAGTGCAGATACTGGCGATGAAGTGACTCCCCGTTGGGCTCCACCGGATGAAATTTATGGGGAAGATATCCGAATTTGGTGTCGCGATCGCGAAGTTCACATCAGTTCTGATATTAGCATCGCCGCTTGGTGGTATTGGCAAGTCACTGGTGATGATGAGTGGATGCGCGATTATGGGGCTGAGATTATTCTTGATACTGCTCTGTTTTGGAGTAGCCGCGTTGAACTCAATATCAAACGCGAACGCTATGAAATTCGCCAAGTAATTGGTCCAGATGAATACCACGAAAATGTTGATAATAATGCTTTTACCAACCGGGTAGTTCAATGGCATTTGGAAAAATCCCTTAACATTTATGATTGGTTAAGTAAGACCTATCCCGAAAAAACTCTAGAACTGGAAGAAAAGCTACAATTAACCTCAAAACGACGTTGGCGCTGGCGAGATATCGTCGAAAATCTTTGGATACCCTACGACCCCGAAACAGGTTTGTTCGAACAGTTTGAAGGCTTTTTTAAACTAGAAGATACTAAGCTTGCTGATTACCAACCGCGTACCCGTTCAATGCAAGCTATTTTGGGAATCAAAGAAACTAGTAAGCGACAAATCCTCAAGCAACCAGACGTTTTAATGCTCCTCTATCTCATGGGAAGAACTCCAGACACTGATTATGGTGAAAAAGTTCTCAGGAAAAATTGGGATTACTACGCACCACGAACCGACATTACTTATGGTTCTTCTCTTGGTCCAGCCGTTCAAGGTCTTGTAGCAGCTTCTTTGGGAAAAACAGTAGAAGCTTACAAATATTTTAGGTTAGCAGCCTTAGTAGATTTGGAAAATACCCGAGGAAATGCAGCTGAAGGGATTCATGGAGCATCCTGTGGTAGTATCTGGCAAGCTGTGATTTTCGGCGTTGCTGGAGTCAAATTTACACCAGATGGTCCCGCAACAAAACCCAATTTGCCTAATGCTTGGAAACGCATGAAGTTTAAGCTTTATTGGCGTGGTGACTGGTATGAATTTGACCTCAAATCAGAGGGATCTATAAGTTAAAAGTAAGAAGTAAGAAGTAACTAATTACCCAATCGCCAATCGCCAATCGCTAATCCCCAATCCCTAATCGCCTATCAGCACCTCTGATACCGCATTCCCGGTAATTGGGACACCAATCCCATTAATTCCAACTGCAATAAACTACTAGAAACTTCACTTGCTGACATACCTGTTTGTCGAATAATGAAATCGAGGGGTAGTGATTCCGAAGAAATTACATCCATTACTCGTTGCAGTTCTGGTGATAAATCTGGTAATGGTACATTTGATACTTCTGCTGGATGATTATTTGCAAAATCTAACTTTGGTATAGCTCCCAAACTTTTGAGAAGTTCTTCTAATTCTTTTTGAATTGGTGCAGCCCCTTGTGTGAGTAATTTCAAACAACCTTGGGATGGTAAATCATCTAATCTTCCCGGTAAAGCATAAACATCCCTACCAAATTCATTTGCATAGTCAGCAGTAATTAAAGCACCAGATCTTGCTGGAGCTTCCATCACTAGAACTGCGCGACTCAAACCTGCAATGATGCGATTACGACGGGGAAAATGTTTGCGATCGGGTGGAGTTTTGGCGGGATATTCACTAACAACTAAGCCACGATTCAAAATATGTTTGTAAAGTTCGCGATTTTTGGGAGGATAAATTACATCAACACCCGTACCTAAAACAGCAATGGTACGTCCCCCAGC
>NZ_JASJDK010000224.1 GCF_030065675.1 Mastigocoleus sp. MO_188.B34
GTTTTACGCAAAGCTATTTTTAACGTGTTGCTTACAGCATAAAGGTTCTAAGAACTTGGACTATCTTATAAGCGCAACACTCATATATGGGTATTTTTGCCATTTTTGCTACAATTTTTCTAGGCTCCTATTTTGGCAAAGGTATTGATCATAAAACATTATTTTCTACAAAAAACCCTAAAATTTGAGAAGTACTATTTTCATATAGAGGATGTTTATAAATATTTATCTGTATAAATTCCATTTTACTAGAATTTCGTAAATGAACGAACGCAAAATTCTCAAAACACATGATCGTTAATTTTGGTTTACACGAGCGATCACTAATTCCTAATTGTGTACTAGATTACTTGATTTTTGTTCTCATAAAAGATGTAAGCTTCAAGTATGTCAGTTTACACCATCTACCAAAAAAATTGTCACAGACAAAAAGAGGATTAGGGGAGTACGTACTCAAATTGTGTCAGACAAGACATCGGTCTGCTATTTCCCATTACGTTTATTCCGTGGCTGTTCTAATTGGGACAATCTTATTAATAAGTATATTTAGGATTTCTTTGTTAGGAATTTTACTCGCATTTGGAGGTTTGATAGCTTCCTATTATCTATACCGAAATGGGCGTTACTTGATGAAACGAGCTAGCGATGCTCAGCGTGGTGCAAGAGCAGAGGCAGAAGTAGCTGAGTTATTAGATATTTTAAAATACAAGGGATGGGCAATAGAATATAACTTACCGATTAGAAAATGTGGCGATGCAGATGTTGTTTTACATTCTCCCAAAGATAATTGGTACGTAATCGATGTTAAATCCCATAATGGAACTAAGGTGTACGAGGGTGGACGTCTAAGAAAACGTTACGGTAGAAATACTTATGATTTTCAGGAAGGGGATCTAATTAGTAAGGTTAAAGGTCAAGCAAAAGAGGTGAGAAACTTGAAACGCGTCCGGTGGGTGACTCCGATACTTTGTTTTACCAGAGGCGATATAGATATTCCTTGCAATGTGGTCAGTGGTGTTTATGTTGTCAATCGGGGAGATTTAGTAAGTAATTTATTACTGTTAGAAAAGTAATTATAGGGGTTCCCAACCTAGTGAGGTACGAATGATTACTGTTAGCGATTGCTCAGCATTAGCCATATTAAAGTATGAAGCACGTAAACATGGTTGTCAGCTAGCTGATAGCATAGCATACAGTAGGTATTGCGTGACCACAAAGTCATATCTATTTTATTGTTTGAGTAACCCTCCTAAATACCTTTTTAAATTATCTTTCTTTCCACTTGTTTGGAGATTGGGGGAGAGTGCGACCTGGAATAAACAACACCGTTCAAGACTATAGTATAACCACTCCAGCAAGCAAGTGATAAAGAACTGCTATTTACGAACTTTAAATTCTTACAGCCTACTGAAATTTACAACAAAAGATTAAATGTAATTTAAGTTACGCTCACTTGTAATTAGTATAATTTAAAATATACAAGTATTGGCTCATTTGAGTTTGAAAAAATTGAGAGTTTACTCCAATAACACCATAGAGTATAAAATATAACCCAAGGTGCGTCTCCATGTTTTACGTCTAAGTTCCATGTCAATTTTGGAGTAAGAACTTTACCTTAATTAACTCCCTAACTATGTATTAAATTATTTAAATACAGCTTCAACTTCATAAAAAAGTTCAGACATAAGTGGTTATAGAAACTGTGTTAAGTTTTATACAATATCAGTTCATCAAGTGCTAAAAGGCAGTCATCGCAAGCAAGACTTTCAAATTCCTTGGCACTTTGTTTCACTTTCTTTATCATTGTGCGACCCCCTGAGTTTTTATTTCAAGTTCTCCTAAAATTCCCTTATAAACTGCGATGTAAACCTAACTTGTTACCAATGACAACAGTGAAATGAGGATATAAGATGCTTAACCAGAAAAAAATTGCTTCATTTGTATTTGTAACTATACTAATTATTTTACTAATTTCACCCTATTTAGAAGGCGAGCATTATGATATGACAAGTAGAAAACTAGAAAATTCCATAAAAAAATACATAGAGAAAAATTTATTTTTTAATTTTCATCCTAACTTTGGAATGAGTGAATTTATGGATACTTATTATTTAAACTGTATGGAACTCATGAATAAAAAATATGGACACTCTATCAAAGGTTTAAGCATTAATAATAAAATTCAGGATGAACATATTAACCTATATTTTGTCTCAGAAGATCCGTTGAACATCTTTAAATACTACAAAGGAAATTGCACATATACAGGTTATAAAAATGTCATCATTTGCGATACAAATTTTATAAAAGAAAATTTGCTAAATATAAGTAAGTTTCGGCAGCCAGATATATCTAAGGAGAAATTTAATAAGATAATCGATAAATCGAATATATCTGAGGAAGAATTTAATAAGATAATTGATAAATCGGATATATCTGAGGAAGAATTTAATAAGATAGCCAATCAATTAGTTGTGTCTTATGTAGAAAATCTTATCATATGGATTGTTGGACATGAGATTGGTCATATTGCACATAGACATCAAGGAAAATATTTCAACTTTGATGGTAAGGGATGGAGATATAAGAATACCAGAGCAATTGGTAATTATGATGCAAGAGAAAAACAAGCTGATGAATTTGCTGTAGAGGCATTAGGTAATTGGCAATTAGGTCATTTTTTGTGGATGGGTTTAAATCAGCTTGCAGCTAATCCACAGTTTTTTGGAGCAGAAATAGATGAAAAGGGAAATATTATTCTTAGTAAGACCTCAACTACACATCTTCCGCTTTTCCTGAGGATTTTAAACATGGCAATAATGGGGATTGAAAGAGGATTAATTATAGACTCAACAGGTTACTACGAAAATCTAAGAGATAAAGTTTTAGTTAAATAAGGGAATGAGATGAAAAACGTTGGACTTGTCGCCTTGACGATTTTATTGATTGGCATTTTTGTCTTTATTGGATCTATTCGAGAGTTTCAAGGATTGAATTTTGAAGGTGAAGATATACGACAAAATATACGCTTAGGACTAACTATTTGGTTGGCCTTTGTTCTACTGATAGGAGTTTTCATCGGACACATATATCGTTTTCTTGCTAAATATCCACCAAATACAAAAGTAAGAATGGAGGAAATAGTAGGATCTGTAAATGATGTAAATCTTTGGAGATCTCTAATTTCCTCCCCAATAGTGTTCGGTGTGGTGTACATCATGGCAAGAGAACAACCGGATCTAGTTGTCTCCTCAATATTGGCATTTGAAAACGGCTTTATATGTAATGTCGTCTTAGAAAGACGTCTGACGGTAATTAGTGAAGAATAGATTATAAATTTTGAGATTGCAACATTTATCGAAATTGTAACTTTAGCTCCTGAAGGTGTTACATCAGGCACCTAATTTGGCGTATGTGCCCAATAGTTGAGTTTTGAGAATGATTTTCTTGGTGAATCAGTTTTCCATAGTATGTTTCCTCAAGTCTAAAAATCGCTATTGAGTTTTTAGTTTAACAATGAAGGATGTATTTAAATTTTCGTGATGCACATTTTTTAAAAGAATGTTTATTACCTCGAATTTTGACAATATTTAAAGTATTTATCGCTCTTCCATCACTCTCACCAGAGTAAAAAATCAAATCCTTGCTACATAATACTTTTAGCCAAAAATGATTATTTTACTCATAGTATTAGAAAATAAAACTCCAAACCCAGTCTCTGTTTAAGGTTAAGAAATTGTCTGAGATTTTTACTTCACCAGAGTGATGGAAGAGCGATAGATTTGATTACAGCGAGATTTAAACTAAAACACCTGGTAGTCGAGAAATATCATCAGATAAATGACCGCTCGCTAACCACTCTTCTAATTCATTTGGTGATTGAGCGCGATCGAGTTTTTCCCGCAGATAAGAACCTTCAAGGATTTCTTTTTCGAGTAATTCTTGCGCGGTTTCTTCTAATAAGTCGTGGTTAGTTTGCAAAATACTCAAAGCAATGTGATGAGCATTATCTACTATTTGCTTCACCTCGCGATCGATTTCTTCTGCAACTTTGGGGCTAATGGAACGTCGGGGATTACCATAACCTTCAATAAATTGCTGTTGAAGTTTTTCAAAAGCTACAGGACCGAGGTCTTTACTCATCCCATAAAGAGTAACGTAACGTTCTGCTAATTCAGTTACTTTTTGGATATCGTCAGAAGCACCGGTAGAAACTTTACCAAATATAATTTCTTCAGCCGAACGTCCACCTAATAATGTTGCAATCCGACCGCGAATTTCATCTTCCAACATCAAGAAACGATCTTCTTCCGGCATTTGAATTGTATAACCCAATGCACCAACACCACGGGGAACCACAGATATTTTCTCAACTCTTCCCGCACCGGGCATTAAAGCACCGATAATAGCATGACCGACTTCGTGATAAGCTACTGTCTTCTTCTCGGTTTCATTGAGTACTCGCGATCGCTTTTCTAAACCAGCTACAACCCGTTCGATCGCTTCATTGAAATCTGCTGTGATTACAGCATCTCGATTTTGACGTGCTGCAAGTAATGCGGCTTCATTGACTAAGTTAGCTAAGTCTGCACCTGCAAAACCAGGGGTACGCACAGCAACGGTAGCCAAATCCACATCATCAGCAAGTTTTACTTCCCGAGCATGAACTTTCAAAATTGCTTCACGACCAGATTTATCAGGACGATCTACAACTATTTGGCGGTCAAAACGACCAGGACGACGTAATGCTTGATCCAATACTTCCGGACGGTTGGTTGCAGCGATGATAATTACACCGGTATTCGCATCGAAACCATCCATTTCTGTCAATAACTGGTTTAAGGTTTGCTCCCGTTCATCATTACCACCAGCAAAACCTCCGGGACCACCACGAGATTTACCAAGAGCGTCCAATTCATCAATAAAAACGATACAGGGAGATTGCTGTTTGGCTTGTTCGAACAGGTCACGTACTCTTGCAGCACCTACACCTACAAAGAGTTCAATAAACTCAGAACCAGAAATACTGAAGAAAGGAACAGCAGCTTCACCCGCGATCGCTTTTGCTAAAAGTGTCTTACCAGTTCCCGGAGGTCCAACCAATAAAACACCTTTGGGAATTTTTGCTCCTAAACGAGTATATTTCTCAGCATTTTTGAGAAAATCAACAATTTCTTCCAGTTCGGCTTTTGCTTCATCAACTCCAGCTACATCAGGAAATTTAACACCAGTACTACCTTCGGAATAAATTCGGGCTTTACTTTTTCCAACAGTTAATGCAGCAGGACCACCACCTTGACGATTGAACAAAAATGCCCAAATTCCGAAGAAAATTAATGGTGGAACAACCCAACTCAATAAAGTACCAATCCAAGCATTTTGACTTGGTGGTGGTGCAGCAAACTCAACGTTACCTTCCCGGAGAATTTTGGGTAAGTCTAAATCTATTGCAACGGGAGTAGTTACGAATACTTGTTGGGTTCCGTCACTTTCGGGAATGTCTGACTTGAGAGAATATTCGATTCTTTCGTTTCCGACAACTGCTTTAGCAACTTTCCCCTCTTGTACTTGAGATATAAAGTCACTGTAGGGAGTTTGGGGAATTCTTTGAGCGAAGACACTGGGAACAATGAAGTTCAGTAGTAATAAGATGGTCAAAAGAATCAAAAAACTACCGCCAAACTGGCGCATTTTCGGCGGTTTCATTTGTTTTTTGTTTTTATCAACAGGCATTTTCTATAGACTCTCCCGGTTAAATAAAGTCAAAAGTAAAAAGTCATTAGCATCGCGTGTCCGTAGGACATAAGTCAAAATGCAAATAGCTTTGCTAACAAAAGTGTTTAACTGCAATTAACATCAAAATTTTTTTACTAATAAATTAGTAAAGTTAGCTACTATAGCAATTGAAAACTTGAACTTATAAAGAGGAATATAGATCGTGTTACCGAAAATTATCAGTAAAAGTAAAATTAATGCTACTTCAAGAGGAAAATACTAGTTTGCTAACAATATTTTCCATCACTCCACCTCCTGTTTTAAAAGCGATCGAGTTTAGGATCGAG
>NZ_JASJDK010000104.1 GCF_030065675.1 Mastigocoleus sp. MO_188.B34
GTCCAACATCAATTTTTACCTTTTGCACCCAATTTTCATTACTATACTCTACATACCGTAATTGCTCCAGAATCTCAAGCTGGGTAAGCTTTTCCAGAGTTAACGGGAAAAGTCAGAATTGTTGACAAGTCCAAATCAATCGCACACTTGCAGATGGAAAACTGAATTTCCGTCACGAAGTCAGAATCACCAGGTTGTTTAGGCAATTCTAGAAATACTAAGGACCCATTCTTTGATCGCGTTGTAACCTAAAAGTCTGCCACAAGAAGCAGTAGGAGGAATAAACGTCGCCATGATTGCGACTGGGAGCGATCGCGTTCCTAGAGTCAACCCGTGATATTTTCGTTCCTCTAGACACTTACCAACCTAGAGGGTGACGTAACGTGAAGAGCAAGGAACACGAAACAAAACTTAACAATTGTCTATGAACTTGGTTTTCGAAATCTTGTCAGCTTTTGGTGTTTGTTGACGCGGCTATGCCGTTCGTTGTCACTTGGGTAAAGCCATAAAACACACGCGTAGCGCTACGAAACCAGTAGAAAAGAAACGCGTTTTAAGGTTTTAGCGTAGCGTTAGCAGTAGCCAAGAAGAGTCACATTTCAAAGGGTTTTTTGCATCAGATAATTAATGAATACTTCACCCCGACAGCTTACTTCTTGCTCTTTGACGACTGAAAACCCCATACGTTGAAAAAATGCTTTTGCTGTGATGCTTGCTTCAGTTCTTAGATGCTTTAATCCTAATTCCAGAGCTTTAGCTTCTATGGCTTGATATATTTGACTACCAACTCCACAACGCTGATAGTTTTTGTGACAGTAAAAGCAATCGATGTGACCGTTGGGTTCTAACTCTCCAAACCCAGCAATCACACCTTTATCGTCAGCAACATAGGTGAATCGATCGGAGCATCTATTTTCCCAGTCCCTGAAGTGAATATTATCGGGAGCCCATGCTTGAACCTGAGCTTTTGAGTAGTCGTGGATGTTGATTTCACGTACTGTTTCATAAAACAGCTGTGCTATTTTTTCAGCATCTTTCTTCTCAAATAACCGTATTTTCATTTCAAGCAACCCCCTTAAGATTATCGCCCCAATTTAATTCTAAGTACTGAAATCCTAGGTGTTGACGATAATTCCTTACTTAATACTGCCGCTTGTTACTTTCTGAATTTCAGGATTTAAACACCCAAATACATTAAGCTGTTGACCATCAAGAGCAAATAAACCAAGTTTTTTACATAGCTTTTCGATGAAATGTTGGGTTGCATTTCGGTCTTGGCGATGGGAAGTTCTAATGGAAAATGACCTCATAACCTGAGATTCTTCATAAAAATTAAATTCGAAGCGACCAATATCTTCGATTAGTCCACCTCTTCGTTCAGTATCATTCCATTTTGTTTGAGGATATAGTGCCAGAATCTTTGCTTTTAAGTCCGAGTAAGTCCCGACAGGAATCAGGTCGTCTTCTTCAATTGCAGACATCTCTGCTGGAACATTTTTGCCAGCACGAAATATCAGATAGTCATAACTCATGTTTTTTTCTATCTAAAATTTAAGTATTTATGATATGAAAGTCTTTTGGACTTCTAAGTTTCTTGAACTTATAGGTTTCTTGAAGGTCAAACGATAGGGATTAACCCTAGACAAAAAGTTAGGAATATTATACCCATAATACCAAAAAATTAAGTTTTTGTTGCAGAAAAATGCCAGTTTTCTGCTTGGTTTTGTATGGTTTGTAATTCTTCGGCTGACATTTTGTCTAGATTCTTTAAAATAAAACTCATTCTTCCTTGGGTTTGGAGCTTCGGACGATGACGATGTAAAAAGTCCCAATAGAAGAAGTTGAAGGGACAGGCTTTTTCTCCGATTCGTTCTTTGTGGTTGTAAAAACAGCTTTTACAATAGTCGCTCATTTTATTGACATAGTTGGCTGATGAGGCGTAGGGTTTGGATGCTAATATTCCACCATCGGCAAATAATCCCATTCCAATGACGTTGGTTTGCATTACCCAATCGTAAGCATCAATAAATGCTGCATGAAACCAGTTTTCTACTTCTTGGGGTGAAAATCCTGCAATTAAACTAAAATTACTCAATACCATTAACCGTTGGATATGATGGGCGTAACCGGTATGCTGTACTTGGGTAAGAATTTGATGCAAGCAATTCATTTTGGTTTCGCCGTTCCAGAAGAATTCTGGGAGGGGTTTGGTATGGTTAAACCAATTTTTTTCGGGATAGTCTGCACAGGTATAGTGATATATTCCGTGCATATATTCTCGCCAACCTAATATTTGACGGATAAATCCTTCCACACTATTTAAGGGTAGTTGATTTTGGTGGTATGCTTTTTCTGCAGCTTGAATTACTTCCAATGGTTGCAGTAATCCTAAATTCAGGTATGGAGACAGCATGGCATGCCACATTGTATCCTCTCCTGTGACCATTGCATCTTGGTAGGGTCCAAAACCTGCTAAACGATCTTCTAGGAACCAATCTAATACTTGTAATGCTTGGGTACGGGTGACTCCCCAACGAAAATTTTCTATTTCTCCATAGGTGGGGATGTTACACGCAATGTCGTCATCCCTGGAGACGCGACATGTCTCGTCTCTACAGATTTGATGGACATGTTTAATAACTTTTTGGGTAATTTTATCTGGTTTAAACCATTTTGCTGGTGGTGTATCTAATTTACCTTTAGGTGGTTTGCGGTTTTCTTTATCAAGATTCCATTTTCCACCTACAGGTTTATCGTCATCTTCCATCAAAATTTGAAAACGTTTTCGTCCTTCCCGATAAAAATCTTCCATTAACAGACGTTTTCGTCCTTGAGCCCATTTTTCAAATTCTTTTTTACTCCAGAGAAAATGATTATCGGGAATAAGAGTAAGTTCGCAAGGTAGGTTGAAATTTTGGATGGTTTGCAAGAATGGTTTATCGGTGGGTTCAGTTACTCGCAATTCTGTAATCTGATTTTCTTTTACCCATATTTGTAATGGTGTGGCGAAATCTTCAGCAATTTCATAGCTTACTGAGTATCCATTTTCCCTTAATTCTGCAGCAAAATGACGCATCGCTGACCATACCAAAACTAGCTTTTGCTTGTGGTAAGGGCGTACTTTTACGTGGTTGAGCGACTCAATAAAGATAACTGGTAAGTCATCTTTTTGTTTGCAACTTTGCAGTGCAGCTTGTTCTAACGAAAGGCGATCGCCT
Source organism: Mastigocoleus sp. MO_188.B34 (assembly GCF_030065675.1). Taxonomy (GTDB): domain Bacteria; phylum Cyanobacteriota; class Cyanobacteriia; order Cyanobacteriales; family Nostocaceae; genus Mastigocoleus. The sequence goes on from NZ_JASJDK010000104.1 coordinate 3,219, forward strand.
AATATCCAAACACCTACTGTCATAGTTTAATGTTATGTCTGTTTGAATACTTATGATAATGGGGATTGGGGATTGGGGATTGGGGATAGCACTGCGTGCCGCCGCTGAGAAGGCGCTGCGCGTTTGGACGCATCCTACGGATGTTCGGCTACGCCGCGTCCAAACGTGGCTTAGCCACGCCCCTCACGTGGCGCAATACCTACGGTACACTACGTTAGCAGCCGCGCGTTCTTAGCGGCATATGGGGATTGAACGAATCAACAATAATTAATTGCAATTATCTATTACCCATTACTTGTAGCAGAATTAAGGAGTCAGAAGACAGGAGTCAGGATTGGAATACCTTTTATCACTGACTTTCAGCTTTAAACCTGTACCTCACTGACTCGCAATCTGCTATATTATTTGAGTTTTGGCGTTCTTCTTTGAGTTCTCAACAATGGAAGTGGCTTATTTTATGCTCAATCTTCATTTTAATGTTGCAACTTTAGAAATGGCATCAAGGGCAAAATCGATATCAGGGCGGAAAACATCTAAATGAGTGACAGCTCGAATAGAGTCACCAACGGCTCCCATTTTCACACCACGCTCTTGTAAAAGAGTAAGAAACATGGCTGTATCAAGTCTGAGTTTGGAAACATCAAAGAAAACAATGTTTGTCTCGGGGTTTGTTTCTCGAACTGTAATTCCTTCAATTTGACTGAGCCCTTGAGCTAGGTAATTTGCGTTGTCGTGGTCGTCTTGTAAACGTTCAACATGATGGTCAAGTGCATGCAGGCAACCTGCTGCGACAATACCAGCTTGACGCATAGCGCCACCAAAAATGTGTTTATATCGACGTGCTTCAGAGATAAACTCCTTTGTACCAGCAAGAACAGCACCGATTGGTGCACCTAGTCCTTTAGTAAAGTCAATCCAAACAGAATCAGCACAGGCTGCAAAATCATACGCTGGAGTTTGAGTTGCAACAACTGCATTTAAAAGTCTTGCTCCATCCATGTGAATAGCTAAACCTTTTTGACGGGAGAAATCGCAAACCTTACGTAGTTGTTCGAGCCGCCAAACCGAACCCCCTGCAAAATTGTGGGTTTGCTCAACACACAATAAGCGTGGAATTGCACGGTAAAGGTAAGGAGCAGTGGTGACTCTTTGAAGTGCTTGCTCGACAGCATTGACTGTAAAAATTCCTCGCTCGCTAGCAATCGGTTCCATTAATACACCAGAACTCAGTGCAGCACCCCCTGATTCAGCTCGAATAATGTGTGACATCTGTTCTGCTAACACCACATCAGCAGGGCGAGTATGGGTTTTGATTGACACAAAGTTGCAAATGGTTCCACAAGCAAAGAACAGAGCATCTTCTTTTCCTAGTAAATCTGCAACCCGTTCTAGTAATAGGTTAACGGTGGGATCTTCTCCTTTTTGCTCATCTCCAACAGGTGCATTGGCGATCGCCTGTCGCATGGCTTGTGTGGGCTTTGTTTCTGTATCACTTGTCAATAAAATCATAAATATTCTTAGGGTGTGTATATAGTGGTTTTCAGTTACGTTTAAAATTTTGTGTAGTTAATTAGGTTTGACTACTTATAATTGAGGCATTCTTTATCTCGGTTAGGAATAATTCTACCTGGTATGCCGACTACTGTAGAGTTTGACGGTACGTCTTTTAGGACTACGGTAATAGCACCAACACGGACGCGATCGCCAATATTAATATTGCCAAGAATTTTTGCTCCTGCACCGACAGTAACATTACTGCCCAAGGTGGGATGACGTTTACCAGTTTCTTTACCTGTTCCACCGAGGGTTACACCCTGATAAAGTAAACAATAATCGCCGACGACTGCGGTTTCGCCAATCACTACTCCCATACCATGGTCGATAAATACACCTTTACCAATAACCGCGCCTGGATGAATTTCAATTCCTGTTAGGAAGCGAGCGAGATGGGAAATAAAACGGGGCAAAAATACAATGTCTAAATTATGAAGCAAGTGGGCTATGCGATAGAGGATGATCGCTTGGGGACCTGGGTAGAGAAACAATACTTCTAGCCAGTTTTTCGCAGCGGGATCCCGCCTCATAATAATCGCATAATCTTCAACTAAAGTTTCAACTAAAGTTTCCCAAACTTTCTTGAGGACACCCCAACTTTTTTGGTAAGAATAAACACTAGTCATCGTTAACAATTTCTTTACTATGGTTTGTTCAACTGATAATGACAAGGGTGCGGCTCTTTAGGGCAGACTTTATACATTAAGATTAATCTTTACTAGTTATAGACACTGACAAATAAGCCAATTTTTCTAGGAAATTTTCGTATCTATCTGGACAAGGAGATTACACATGTTCGCGTAGTGAGTCAAACACTTCTTAAACTTATTAATAAATGATACCTAAAGCTTGTAATCCTTTGTCTGTATTGATTTTAGGTTTTATCCCAAAAATTAAACCGTCCTTCTAAAAGAGCCACACCCATGTGAGAATTGCAGTTAGTAATACAAGATTGCCTTTACAGTAATTTGATGAAAAGGTAATCCTGACTTACTTGTTATTTTGTTCTAATTACATCCAGGACTTTAGCTGATTTTTTGCCAACGAAAGTATTGTTGAGCATGGTATGGGAATCATCAGTTGGACCAACATCAGAATCTGGATGATAGATAATGATTCTCAAGGAGTCATTAATTGCAGAGAAGCTATGTAACTTGTTTTCAGGAAGACAAAAGACAGTTCCAGGCTCCATTTTGAAAGTCCCTTCATCTACCTGACAAGTTCCACTACCCGAAGCAACAAGTCCAATCCGCAATGAGGGATGGGTGTGGGGAGTTTGTGATATACCAGGAGGAACATATAAGAAATTTAAGCAGGGTTCTCCACGTCTTAAAGGATTTATTAGAACTGTTGAAGAGCAACCATCAATATATTTCAGTCGTCCAAAAGGTTCAATCGGTCCTCCAATTGTGAAAAGTCCAGTGTAGTTGAGGAGGGTTGCGACTAAAACTTGTCCTGAACCATCTAAAGAAAAATTCCCTGGAACTGCAGCAAAGCTTTTTTCTACTAGTAAGAATTCTCCATTACTGCTTTTGAGCATAACTTCACCCTCAGAAACAAATAAGAAATGGGTGTCGTTTTCACTTTGATCGACTTCGATAGAATTGATTACCCAACGAGCGAGGGATGGATGACTCGCCATTGTGTAGTCTAGCTTCATAGTATTTAGGAAGCGCTGACAATAAAACTTTTGTATTTCTGTAGTTATCATAATGAATCTCACTTCAATGAAATAGATAAATTTTCCTTTCTGATTTTGAATAGAGTGAGGAAATTTAATTTATGCACTTTCAACAAAAATTGAGTGAGAAAAAATATGGTAAGCGTAGATAGTTTTATCAGTTTTTATTATCTTCCCTTTTTCTTCTCGATTACTTTTTATATTGAGATTGAGATATTTCCAATTAATAAAATATCTAACCTTTGCATTTCTCCTTACCTTTGGAGAATTTACATTAAACAGCGAAAACAATATGCTTTTGGCTTATCAATCACTTTATTATAGTAACTATAATATAATTCAATTGAAATAACTTGGGCTGTATTAGAATGTCATTGGAGTGGTAGTATCTTATATGAGATTAATATGGCATCACAATTTACCCAAACTATGATATGCAAGGGTAAAAATACAGTTATTAAATTAGTAAATAAAACTTATAAGAAGACAAATATCATATTCTTTGGATTGGATTTTAAATAGGTGAATCGTGAGTTATTACTCAAGGTTATCTCTTCCCCACTTTTTCCCGATTGCTTTCTATAATTTGGAACTAATCAAAAAATGACAGTGTAAGTAAAATATTTATGACAATGCAAACACTGAGTGAAAGTAAAATTCTCCACTTTCAGATACAAGAAAGTTTTCTTTGCTGATGGAAAAGCCTATTTTAATTCAGACTTTAAATTTTAAGAAATTACGCTAAAAACAAAGATTTTTATTTATCCTCTGTTCTCTGCTTGTTTCCTGCTCCCCGTTCCCTTTAAATTTCAATTATTCCTTCACTGACCATTACCGATTCACCTCCCACGCGCACAGTTTCAATTCGACCGTTTGCTTTGTGGGCTTGAACGTACAATATACTGGGACGTCCCATTTCAACACCTTGTTCAACGATCCATTGCAACTCACCATGAGAAGCTGACTCTCTAATACCCAAATAACCAGCTAAAGCTGATGCAGCTGAACCTGTTGCTGGGTCTTCTATGATCCCAAATGCTGGTCCAAACATTCTGGAACGCAAATTTGCTTCTGGGTGTTCGGGGTCAAAACAAAATATGTATAAATTCTCAAACCAAGACGATTGCAGATGTTTCTTCCAACATTCTAGATTAACTGCTGCTTTACCAAGAATTTTGCGATCGCGCACTGGAACAAATAAATAAGGAAGTCCACAAGATACTGCTTCTGGATTCCAATCTCCTAAAAGTAAATCTTCTTTATCCAGGGAAAGAGCATTTGCAATTATGGATGGTTCTGGTGGTGATGGTCCAAATTTCGGTAGTTGAGCAACTGTTAAATATACTGATTTAGGTTTACCATCTTGTGAATGAATTGAAACACCTACAGGTCCTACTTTTTCTTCAAATATTATTCCTGTAGTTTCATTTTCTAGGTTCAGAACGCCAATGGAAGCAAGTACGTAAGCTGTTCCTACGGTGGGATGACCTGCAAAAGGTAGTTCGTTTACAGGAGTAAAAATTCGTAACTGTTTGGTGTTATTGGAATTTTCTGGTGGGAGTACGAAAGTTGTTTCTGAGAGGTTGAATTCTTTAGCAATTTTCTGCATTAATTCACTACTCATTCCCCGCGCATCGGGAAATACAGCTAAAGGATTTCCACCAAAGATTATGTTTGTGAAAACATCTGTTGTGTAGAATTTATATTTCGCCATTATTTTTTGCTACGATAATTCCTCTGTGGAGTTAAAACTTAACCTTTAGGTTTGTCTTTCTCCATGAGTTGAGAGGTTCAATCATTATCGAAGCATATTTAGGGTATTGCTGTAACCGTAGTTTGAATAATGTAATTTTTTGACTTCAACAAACCCTATTTTTAACAAACCCTATTTTCAACAAAACCTATTTATCGTTTTTATTTGCAATCGGAATAAATCCGGCTTTTTGAATTAAGCTATGTCCTCGATCTGTTTGGAATAACTTTGCATAAGCTTGTGCTGCTTTGTATTTATCTTTTTGTAAAACTTTCTTATCATCTTCGTTTTTCACAATTACATATAATGGTCGAGAAAATGGATAAGTATGACTGTGTAATGCTTGCAGATTGACCTGATTGCGTTGTTGCGGACATTGCTCGGTCGGAATAAATGGTTTTTTATAAGGACTAATTAATTGATCAAATCTTTCTCCGATAGCTAAAGATTTGATGCTACACTGTGGAACAATTTCTGGCGCAGAAGCGTAGTAAATAGCACCAGTTTCGTTTGCTACTTTTTTTAACCCCTGTGTGGTAATGTCAACGAATTTAATGTTGTCAGCAAAACTTTGATCGCGAAGAACTTCATGTTTAAAAAATTCAACTGTTGCTGATTCTTTTAAAGGTCGAGAATAGGGTTTAATGGGAAGTGAAGGTCCACCCAACTCTTGCCAATTCCGAATTTTGCCAGTATAAATACTTCTGAGTTGAGCAACTGTTAAACCAGAAATATTAAGACTGTGATTTACTGCGATCGCAATTCCGTCAACAGCAACTGGAATTTCTTGAAGTTTAAAACCTTTTTGTTTTGCGATTTGGCGTTCTTCTTTTTTCAGAATTCGAGAAGATAGAGAAAAATCAATTTCGCCATTTAATAGCATTTTGATTCCAGTTTCAGAAGAGGGAGCTTCTTCTGTTGAGTCCACATATTTTAATTTAAATTGAGGATGGGTAGTCTTGATTGCTTCCTCAAATTGTTCCCGTATTGGTACCCAACTGCTACTACCCCCATAACGCCATGTTCCTTGGGGAAGATTTATATCATCGAAATCATTTTCTTTAGTATCTTCTTCGACGTAAGCGATTAAATTTTCTTGATAAGAATCATCATAAATATAGTATAGATTTGCGCCTATAAATAGACTTAGTATTACAAGATAAAACCAATACTTTTTCATCTATGGCACCCAACGATGTAAAGCATAATAATTTTAGCAGCAGCAATAACGCTTAATTAGGTGCTTATAGTAAAGTATTTAGGAATTTTTATTTTAAATCATTGAATAAATTTAATAATTTAGTTAATACATTAAAAATGTGAAATTTGGCTATATTGAAAAATATAGATTTCAGCCCGTAATTTAAGATACTTTAATAGAAACAATTGCACGAGTAAAGCCCCTAGAAAACGCATGTTTCGGAGTCTGGAGGCTGAAAGTTATAAAGTACTATTAACTACTTTTAATTAATTCTCTACATTGATATTAAAAGTTAAATCAAGAAAATCCCGATCGCCTCCACCATACACATCCTCGAAACCAAATTTATTATTTGAGAATTGAAGGTGTTGTATTCCATCTGGATTCCCATTCTCCAACCCAAAGTAAGCATTTAATCCACTTCCGTTTCTTTGCTGATTAGTTGGATTTTGTTCGAGAAATTCTTCTACGGTTCCATCTGCAATTAAGTAGGGTGCTAAGAATATTCCCCCATCAACCTGTGTGGTGACGCTGTGATCGTCTGCATTAAATTCTAGTTCGGAGATGCGTTGTTTGAGTGCAGCGGTTTCATATCCTGTTTCTCCTGGTCGAATCAACTTGTTTGTAATTGGGTCCACAACTGTTCCATCTGTATCCAGAACTTGGTAGAAACCTCCGGAATTTTTATAGGATGCGCTACTGTAAATTTTGTCTAAGCTCACTGAGACTTTATCGTCAGTTTTGCCATTTCCATCAAGATCGACGTTACTCAGGTCTATTACTCCATTAGCATCGACTTTACTTTTATCTTTAATGTCTTGGTTAGGTATAAATTCAATATCATCACTCGAGTCTAATATTTCATTAGCATTGACTTTACTCTTATTCTTTACCTTGTCGGTAGGAATAAATTCAATTTCATCAAACCGAGCAAATTCTTGTTTGTCATTGACACCTTCAATTTTAAAGATGTCTCCTGGTTTTAGCTGTACTTCTTCTATGGCGATATAGCTAGTTTTTGTAGAGGGTTTTGGGAGATTGCTGGGTAAATCACGGTCAAAATTAAAGCTTTCTGTTTTTCCTCCAACAGTTATTTTGCCTTGGGATTGACCATCGTTTTCATCATAGTAACCGACTTTTACTTGATAAGTTCCGGCTTCTCCCTCAAATGTACCTGTCGCAGAACCTCGTTCGTAACCAGTTTTTTTCAGAGAAATATATTTTCCACCGGATGCACCCGAACCTTTCATATTTTCAACGCGATAGCCGTTAAGGGTGAGTTCTTCGGCTTCATAATGTAAAGGGTTATTTTTGACAGGTGTAAATGTCGGGTTCGCTTCTTCTACTTCTAGGGTTGGTTGAGGGACAGGTTTAACGCTTGGTTTTTCCTCCAATTTAGCTCCTGGAAGACTAGAATTACCATTTGAAGTAATCGGGTCAATGTCTAAATCTTCAGTAAGTTTAGCTCCAGAAATTGCAGGATCTCCGTTGTTTGCATTTTGAACGCCGTTTTTATTCTGAACAACGTTCTTACCACCATCCTTAACTACGAAATTAACTGTATGCTCCAATTCGCGATCGCCTGCTCGATTGTCTGCAAAACGAGATTCAGTAATGGTGAGATTTTTCGCGTTGTCTTCCCCAGCGATCCAAATATTCCCTGCTTGACGATCGGCGTAGTTTTCAACAAATGTTGTATTTTTTATCGTTGATTTGGCTTTCTTGGGAGTATTTAAAACAATCGCTCCACCTATTTGTCCATTTTTATCGGAATTTGTAACTTTATTTTCAGAGAAAGTCGAGTCTTCGACTGTAACTCCACCTTTTACATCTGTCCACAAACCACCACCTTGAGATGTGGAAGTGTTATTTGCAATGGTGGAATCGCGGATGACCAATGAGACTGGATCGTCTTCATCTCGATAGGATTGAACCGCTAATCCGCCACCTCTATAAGCGGTATTGTTAGTTATTTGGCTGTTTTCAACGATGATTTTGTCATCTGAATATCCGCTGAGAAAAAAGGCTCCACCATAATCTCCACCACCTTGATTATTTTCAGCGACAACATTATTAATTAGAGTTGTTCCACCAATACCGTCCCGTTCTGCACTTCCACTAGCTCCATCGGTGAAAATAGCTCCACTTCCATTTAAACCTTCATTACCCTTAAATACGGAATCTTCTACTTTTAGTTCGTTGAGTAAAGTATAAACAGCACCATAGGTACCTTTATTGTTTGTAAAGGTACTATCACTAATTTTGAGAAAAGCGTCTCCACCGACGTTGCGATCGCCATTACTCTTAACAACTTTTGCTCCTTCTCCACCTCCATAGGTGGAAATTGCACCCGCACTGAAGTCATCATTTGCAACCGAACCATCATTCCCATCAAACACACTGTTCTTGATGGTTGCAGTCGAACCATAACCAACAAAAATAGCCCCACTGCGTTCGCCGACATTATCAATAAAGCGGGAATTCTCGACCACTAAGGTATTGGAGTCAACCAGTTCTATAGCCCCACCTCGAATAGTCTTATCGGGGTTATTATCAACTGCTTTACCATTTGCAAAGGTGAGGTTTCGCAGTACTAGGTCTGAGTAATCGTAGGTAACGTGTAGAATACGCGTTTTATTCTCGCCACTAATGGTGAGATTGGGTGCATTACCCCCATCAATCGTAAGACTCTTATCAACTACAAGTTGTTCGTCCAACCGAATGGTTTTGTTCGCTAGTTTGGATGAAAAAACTATCTTATCCCCATCGCTAGATTTAGCGATCGCCTCGCGTAGTGAACCAACGCCATTATTTTTCGTATTGGTAACTGTGATGATAGCCATGAATGGGTTAGAGGTAAGTTAAAGTATTCCTTCCTTTGACGGAATGCAATGTACTGCTCAATTCTGCTTACTTTCTACAGTCTGAGTAGCATTTGCATTCACTGGCAAGATTGCCGGTAAATATTACTACAAATAGCAGTTCATATAACAACAAGTACTTTGTCGTTAAGACTACATTTTTTTTATTTTTTATCGCATCTCTCGGATGGTGCTTTTTTGTAAATTAGCTTCTTTTCCGAAACTAAAAAAATTACACCAACGTTACCCCTTCCCTATCATTTCCATAGCAAAGTAAATATCTCTGCAGATAGATAAATTGCCATGTTTCCTGAAGATATTAACACTATTCCTTCATAATTGACCAGGTATTTTAAATTTATAGATAAGATTCTTATTTTAAGGGTTTTATTCTTCGTTTAATGAATTTTTACTGTGTGTTACTAACTGTGGCGCGCGCTTAGTTTTTTTACTGCAGGTTTTAACTTGTTTGGATCTTTGAGTTCTTTAAATGCTTTAAAATTCTCAGCACAGAGTCAGGATATTAGGCATATATAAAATAAATTCTGTAGAGACGGTAAAATCTCTACAAAAGTTGTTTTTCAAAAAACTAAATACGATTATTGATTTTTTAAATCAATCCAAAAAATGAATTATGTAGTATATTTCTCGATTTATTGAATATTTTCTTTGGCAAATCTTTTTTCTTGAATTTGACAATTTTGGAGGTGAAAACCTGAAAACTATTAAAATATGAATCGGGAGGGTTGAAAGGATATTGGTTAAGTTGAGGAGCGATTTTATCGATGAGATCGATATGAATTGTTGAAGCGAATCTTTTTTCTTCTTTGATGCTTAAAAATAATGAGTATAAATACGCGGAATTAAGAATTGGGAATCGGGAAAAATTATTTAAGTCATAAAGTTGTTCTTTACTACTTAACCAACCAGCTTGTCTCTGCTCGAGATAAAAACGATCTCTCCAATTCAAATTGTTTTGAGGATTATCGATTACCCAATTCAACCACTCTTTTAAACCAACAGTAGCTGTGGAATTTTTTGATTCTTGAAATAGATCTGCAATCATACTTGCTCCGACCTCTGCATTGGGGAGAATTTTTGGTAAGGTCGGTACAAAACTTTTTGCAACTGCAAATCCATGACCTCCAAAGGAAATACCTTTCAAGTTATCTCGAACCCCACTAACAAAAGGTTCTGCATCTCCTTGGGATACATGACCACCAGTATGCTCTTGGGCAAGCCTGCCTCTTTCGGGATAGTATTTAGAATTGCGGGTAAATATGTGGGAATAACCACAGTCTTTAGCTACTTTTTGGGAAATAATCATATCTGCGATGGACATCCGCGCAGCTATTCGCGTAAAGGGTTGAACTTGTATTCCTGCAGCATGACTTAGAGCTAATATCAACCTGGAATCATATCCTGCTGTTATTCCCAACCATAGTTCAGGAGAGATTTTTGCTAGTTGTTGTAGGGTCGTAACTAGAATTTTTTGAATTTCGTCGAGGATATCTTCATAATCGCGATCGAGGCAAATTTCTGGCATTAATGGTCTTGATTGGATCTCTCCAGAATCTAGATCTAACAATTGGCTTGGTAGTAATTGGGATATCCCATCGAACCGTGAAAATGGGGGAGTATACCAGGAAATACCCACCTCATGTTGGAGTTGACGAGAATCAATAACTGGCGATCGCCCCTTAAATACAATTTGAGCGAGGAGGGCTACACTACTGGAAATCCATACTCCTCCTTGAGAATTTTGATGGTAGAAACATCCCAATAACCCGCTTGCATCTAGGTGTAGTTTTCCGTTACCAATTAAAACCCACCGTCCGCTCCAGGTGGAGTACAGGTCTGGAACTCGATCGCTACTAGTTTGTTTAATTTCCTCTGCTGGGGACTTTTTACTTTGTAAAGTCTCTACGACTATACCCAAAATATACCAAGCTTTTCCATTGTTATCTTTGACGGTGGTAACTTGGAGGTCGGGACAATATGAAAGCCAAACTGAATTACTTAGCTGGTAAGATTTCCAGGTTTCATTGAGAAGAAATTTTTCTGGACCAATAACAAACTGTCTGCGATGAATATGCATTAAGAAATTAGAGTTACAAATAATTAGGGTTACAAGAATTAGGTATCCATGAAGGATGGAACCTTAAAAAGTCATAACTTTATAATCAGAACCTTATAATTAGATTTTTAGAATAAATCTCTACTATGGGGTTCGACTTATGGTGTTTGACTGATGAATAATATGTTTTGTGTGACTTGCATATTTTAAAAATAATAGCTAGTTATCACCAAACACAATACATTTTCAGATTCTTTACTTAGTCCTTAAAATCATTTCATTTAGATTTTTATTCGCGGACATCATATTATATGGTTTACTTATAAGCTATCTATTTATTTTGATTCTTAACCCATATACGCCCAAATAAGTATATTTTTTGTTGTGGATAAGATATATCTATTTATAATTCTCGGGATAGATACGAATACTAACGACTCAGGTATTCTTGCAATTAAGACATACTACTTTAGTAAGATAAATTCGTTTTTGGAATAATTTACTTTATCTCTTCCTTGAGAGATGCATTATGCTAAAGGATTTTTATTCTCTGCGGCTGAATTTACTGTTTTTTCAATTCTCTTTAATCTTGTTTGCTCACGCTTCGCACTAGAAATCCAAAATAGTATGCTTTTCTTGGATGAGTTATTAAACCCTTCAAAGTTTCTCTTTGCTGCTTGGTTACTTTCCAATGCTTGTTTCAAGTCTTCAGGGATAATTAAAGCCTCGATTGCATCTAACGCTTCCCAGGAACCATCTTTTTTTGCTGCTGTAATCGTTGCAAAACCAGCTTTAGTCATCAAATTTTGTTCTATAAGTTCTTCTATATACTGTTTATTCAATTTCGACCATACGCTTTTTGGTTTGCGGGGTGTAAATATTTGCATGTAGCGTTCTGAATCAATTGACTTAACTTTACTATCTATCCAGCCAAAACATAGAGCTTCTTTGACTGCTTCACTATATTTAACACTGGATTTACCGCTTTTTACTTTGTAGTAAATCAGCCATATTCCAATGGTATTACTATGGTTTTTCTCCAACCATTCTCGCCATTCTTGGCGATTTGCAGCGTAAATGCTGTCGAGTTGTTCTTCAAATTTCGGCATAGTCAAAGTTTGGTATAAATATCTTTGAGAAAAAATTATATAAAAATTAATCACTCAGAGAATCACCATGATTGTAGCTAGAATAGAATTAGTACCCTTGCTGCGTTTTTGATGGCTGCCGATGTCAGATAACAAACCAGAACAGGAATCAGAAAAAGATAAATCTGCTCTTACAAAAACTGAAGATAGTAAGGTTGAAAAAACAGAATCAAAGCCGAAAGAATCAAGACGAGAAGCCAGACAAAAGCGGGTTCAAAGGATTTTACAAATTTTCGGGTTTCCCAGTTCTGGTGTAGGGATTGCTGCGACTATTCATTTTCTGCGTACTGGCGATTTCCAACAAGCTGCGATCGCAGGAGGATTAACTGTAGGTGTTACTGTAATTGCGATCGCTGGAAAGTTTGGTAAAAATGTTATCAGCAAAATTTTAGATAAGATTGAGGAAAAGCTTGAGAAGCAGGAAGATAATCTAGCAAATTGGGTTGTTGATGGTTTTGAAAGTTTTATTGTCAGACGTTTTTCAAAATTTCAGGGTAAATATTACCAACAGTTAATTTATGGTTGTCGTGATTATCGTACTCAGGGATTAAAAACTAAAGGACCTTTCACGTTAGATCTAGAAAAAGTTTTTGTTCCGCTTCGAGTTGCTCCTGAAAGTGCGGAAAATATTTCTCCTGCGATGATTCAATCTCGCGAATCGATTGAAGGATTAGGTATTTGGGATTTTTTAGCTGCAAGTAAAAAATCTAACAGTAAATATAACTATAATTATCGCACCATAGTTATTATTGGTGCGCCGGGAACTGGGAAAACTACCCTTTTGGAAAATCTTACTCTCACCTACGCCAAAAATACCCAGCGTCGCAAACACAAACAAGCACCAAAGTTAATTCCCATACTATTGTATTTAAGAGATATTCGAGAAACAATTACTAACTCCCCAAAGCTAAGTTTGAATGAGTTGCTCGAGCGACAGAAATCAATTACCGAAATGGAACCACCTAATAATTGGTTTAAGGATAAACTACGTTCCAAGAACTGTTTGGTAATGCTGGATGGGTTAGATGAAGTTGCAGATGAAACTCAACGTCGTGCTGTAAGTATTTGGGTAAATCAACAAATTCAAAATTATCCCCATGCTCGTTTTATTTTGACTTCTCGTCCTTTTGGTTACCACAGCGCATCTGTGGAAGGAATAAATACAGTTTTGGAAGTCCAACCGTTTAATTTAGAGCAGATGGAGAAGTTTATTAATAACTGGTATCTGCAAAGTGAAATTATGAGTCGTTTGGGTCAGGAAGATGTAGGAGTCAGAAACCTTGCAACCCAAAAAGCTGCAGATTTAATCAAACGGATTAAAAATAGTTCTCCCTTAGCTGCAATGGCTCTTAATCCTTTGTTACTTACTATGATTGCAACAGTGCATTGTTATCGTGGTGCTTTACCAGAGGGAAGGGTAGAACTTTATGGAGAGATTTGTGATGTTTTATTAGGGAGACGACGGGAAGCTAAGGGAATTGGAGATAACATCAGACCAAATCAAAAGAAAGTCATATTGCAAGTTTTAGCCCTGGGTCTAATGCAGCATAAAACCCGCGAATTTACAACAAAATTGGGTATTTCTCTCATTGAAGCAGAGTTAGACAAAATTGCGACTTCTAATTTAACAGCAGCAGGATTTTTAGAAAAAATTGAAAATGAAAGTGGCTTATTGATAGAAAGGGAGAAAAATAAATACGAATTTGCTCACAAAAGCTTTCAGGAGTATTTAGCTGCTTTACAAATTAAGGAATCTAACCAAGGAAATATTTTAACAACTCATATTAATGATGACTGGTGGGAAGAAACGATTCGTTTATATGCTGCTGGTAGTGATGCAACCAATATCATTCGTGCTGCTTTAGAAAATCCCAGTATTATTTCGTTAAGAATTGCTTTTGACTGTTCTGAAGAAAGTAGGTGCGAACCAGAAGTTAGAGAGCAATTGTTGGAAAAACTTGATGCTGGTTTGGAATCTAGCGATAAGTCCGTAGGACATCTGCAAAGTAATCGAGAAATTTTTCAGTTAGCAGCAGAAGTCAAATTAGCACGACGATTGAAGGGTTTGTTGCGGGTTGATGAAAATTTACAAATTGACCAAAGTTATATTACCCGTGCAGAATATCAATTGTATGTTGATGAGAAGCTAAATTCACCAGAACGTTTTCAATCTGGAAGTGCCAAAAAACCTATTACTGATATCAGTTGGGAAGATGCTCTTGGTTTTTGTGCTTGGTTGAGTACAAAAGCTGTACTGCAGAATAAAAATAATATTGATACTCAAGAAGTTTATTATTACAGATTACCAACCACTGCTGAAGCTGAAAGTCATCAAGCGAAGGAATATATAAACAAACTGCAATCTTGGACTGTAGGTGGAAGTATTTCAGCAAAACAAAGTATTCGAATTGTGAGAAATCAAATTTCTCCAGATTATATGAAACTTGTGAATTACCTTGCGAATGAAGAATGGGAAAAAGCTGATCAAGAAACAGCAAACATGATACTGAAGTTTGTTGATCGAGAAGGTGAATGTGAACTTGATACTGATTCTCTTGCAAAACTTCCTGTTCAAGAGCTTTTTACTATCGATCAGCTTTGGTTAGTGTATTCTGGTGGTTACTTTGGCTTTGGGGTACAAACTAATATTTGGGAAAATATTCAGAACACTAAACTCAGTCAAGCTAAAAAGTTCAAACGGTTTACTAAAATCCTTGGTTGGGATGACAGGGAAGAAATAAGGTTCCAATTAGATGATGCTCCACCAGGAAGTTTACCTTGTGTATGGTGTTTCCTGAATTTTTCATCAGAAAATAATCAATTTCGGACAGCATTTGTAGAAAGATTTATTACTTGTGACTTAGAAATAACGCGATCACAATTTCAGTTTGATGTTCTCACCGTCAATAAACAAGGAAAAAAGATTAAACGAGAACGTTGTCAAGCAAAATATTTTACTGAATATTTAGATCTTGGTGTAAATTTAGAAATGGTTGAGATACCTGGCGGAACCTTTATTATGGGTGCTCCAGAAAATGAAGAACATAGTAGCGATAGCGAACGTCCCCAACACCAAGTAACTGTTCCATCATTCTTGATAGGTAAATATCCTGTTACTCAAGCACAGTGGAAAGCTGTAGCAGCATTACCTGAAGTTAAACGTGAATTAAAAGCTCAACCATCTCATTTTAAAGGTAATAATCTTCCTGTAGAAAAAATTTTCTGGAATGATGCAGTTGAATTTTGCGCCAGATTATCTGATCATACAGGGCGAGAATATCGCCTCCCTTCGGAAGCAGAGTGGGAATATGCTTGTCGAGCAGGAACAGCAACCCCATTTCATTTTGGTGAAACGATTGCTCCTGAATTAGCAAATTACGGGGGAAATATTCAAGAAACTACTCCTGTGGGACAATTTCCACCAAACGCTTTTGGTTTGTACGACATGCACGGAAATGTGTGGGAATGGTGTCAAGATACCTGGCATGAAAATTATCATGGAGCGCCGACAGATGGTAGTGCTTACATTAATAATGATAATCGTTATCGTGTGCTGCGCGGTGGTTCGTGGTACTACGTTCCTCCTTACTGCCGTTCTGCTACTCGCTACTGGTACATTCCCGACGGCATGAACCTTCTCAACGGTTTTCGGGTTGTTTGCGTTGTTTCCCTCAGGGCTCTTTAGTCGCTCTTTATACTTTTACTCTCTTCCCTTTACTCTTCTTTTCTTTACCCTTCTTTTCTCGCGAAGCGAGTCGAATTTTATTACATTAGCTCAAGCAGCTTCAGGAGTATGGCTTTTTGCAGCTTATATGTCTAAGTGACATTCTTTTCGCTCAAGTACAAAGCCTTAGCAATCCTTGTCACCTCAATCATTGAGCAAGTGTGTGTAATCAAGTAAAGATTAGTTGCAATACCAATTCTTCATTCCCTTGTGGTGATAAATTAATAACTATAGCTTAAATAGCTTATTTGGCAGATACTACAGCCAATATTGCTTCCTGTTATTTAGTTTCAGAGGTGAAAACGCTGTTTTACCATCTGTCTTCTCAACTGACAACAACACCCAAACAAGCAAACTTATATTTCCTCATCTTGGTAAGCTGAGGGTAATTACACTGTTTTTTAATTGGACTTATCCGTCACTTTTATCACTCATTGTAATCCCGGATTTAAATATGTAAAAGAGGAGACTCCTAAGTCTGCAGCTTCCTGGGTGTTGTTTTAAAATTATATTATTCTCTTCGCAGATTTAAATCTTTAAAAAATACTCCAAGATTGTTTCTCTTCGATTAGACTATTAACTACCTTTTAATTTATATATTTTCGTAGGTAATAAATATTGCAAAGTTTTGCCAAGAGTTAGAAGGGCAGCAAGATACAATCGAAAATACCACCCAATACGGTTCGGATAAGAAATTTGTTTACAAACAATTTTTGTAGAGACGCGCCAGAGGCTAACGCCGACGCCGCAGGCTCTGGCGCGTCTCTACACGCCCAAAATTACCACGAATAAACTTTAACCGAACCGTATTGAAATACCACCTATTTTTCAATGAAGCTGCTATATAGCTTTTGAGTCTATAGTTATTGGGAATAGAAGTAAAATGGCAGAAATTCTAAAGGTCTTGCCTGGAAAAAGTTTTCCTTTGGGGGCTACTGTTTATCCTAATGGGGTAAATTTCTGCATCTTTTCTCAAAATGGGTCGGCTATAGAATTGCTATTATTTGATACTGCTAATGCTACTAAACCAACCCAAATAATAAAACTCGACCCGGTACTAAACAAAACTTATCACTACTGGCACGTCTTTGTCCCAGGGATTAAGGTCGGACAGATATATGCTTATCGAGCTTATGGGTTATTTGCCCCAGAAAGAGGATATCGCTTTGATCATACTAAGGTTTTATTAGACCCCTATGCAAGGGCAATAGTGGGAGATGAAATTTACGACCGTCAAGCAGCTTGTCGTCCAGGAGATAACTGTGGTCAAGCCCTCAAAGGAGTTGTATTCGATCCTAATACCTATGATTGGGAAGAAGATATACATCCGAGAATACCCTATGCCAGTAGTGTAATTTATGAGTTACATGTAGGTGGTTTTACTCGCCATCCTAACTCTGGAGTATCGGAGTCAAAACGAGGTACATATGCTGGCTTAATTGAAAAAATCCCTTATCTTAAGAAATTGGGAATTACTGCAGTGGGGTTACTACCGGTTCATCAGTTCGACCCCCAAGACGCACCCCCAGGATTAAAAAACTATTGGGGTTACAGCACGATTAACTTTTTTTCTCCTCATAGAGGTTACAGTTCACGACGGGATTGTTTTGGTGCGGTAGATGAATTTCGCGATTTGGTAAAAGCTCTGCATCGAGAGGGAATTGAGGTGTTCCTGGATGTGGTTTTCAACCATACAGCAGAAGGAAATCATCAAGGACCAACGATTTCATTTCGAGGATTGGACAACCAAACCTACTACATTTTGGAACATGACCCCACTTACTACAGTAACTATAGTGGCTGTGGCAATACTTTTAAAGGTAATCACCCGATCGTTGGTAGATTAATTTTGGATTCTTTGCGCTACTGGGTCTCGGAAATGCACGTGGATGGGTTTCGCTTCGACCTAGCTTCAGTTTTGACAAGGAATATTTTGGGTCAACCAATCAAAGAAGGTACAGGATCTGTCAACATTATCTCTGTAATTGAATCAGATCCAGTTTTAGCAGGAACCAAACTTATTGCCGAAGCTTGGGATGCAGCTGGACTGTATGGGGTAGGTAAGTTTGTGGAATTAGCAGATTGGTTTGCTGAGTGGAATGGTCCTTTTCGAGATGATGTTCGCCGTTTTGTCAAAAGCGATCATGCTTCGATTAACTCTTTAGCAGCAAGAATTTTAGCTAGCCCCGATATCTACTCACGCTTAGATACAGATATTAATCGTAGTGTTAATTTTATCACTTGCCACGATGGTTTTACTCTTAACGACCTAGTTTCCTATGATCGCAAACATAATCTAGCTAATGGGGAAGAAAATTGTGATGGTGCCAATGATAACTTTAGTTGGAACTGTGGTTTAGAAGGAGCAACAGAAGATCCACAAATAGAACAATTGCGATTACAGCAAATTAAAAATTTCTTTACAATTTTGTTTATCTCCCAGGGAACCCCTATGATTTTAATGGGAGATGAGGTCAGGCGCACCCAACAGGGAAATAACAATGCTTACTGTCAGGATAATCAATTAAGCTGGTTTGACTGGAGTTTAGTTACAAAGCATGATGGTTTGCTACGTTTTGTCAAAAAGTTTATTCACTTTATTCAAGGGCTGACAATTTTTCGTCAAGAAAAGTTTTTAGAAGTTACCTATGGAAGTCTTGAACCACATATAATTTGGCATGGAATATATTTAGGTGAACCTGATTGGGGAAAGGATTCCCATGCTCTTGCTTTTTCCCTAAATCATCCAGCTACGGGGGAACATCTCCATGTCATGCTCAATGCCTATTGGCAACCGCTTAATTTTGAATTACCGCCTTTAAAAGTGGGAAACTACTGGTATCGAATTGTGGATACTTCCTGCACTGCACCAGATGATTTTTCTGATCCAGAAACAGCAGTAAAAATTGATGGAGAAAGTTACCTAGTTACGGCACGCTCATCTGTAGTTTTGATGGATAGAATTTAGTTTTCCAATTAATGCAATAAAGCCATATTTAATCTCACAATTTCTTCATATTTATTTTTTAGAATAAACTGAGAGGAGATATGTAGGATATGACTCAAAAATCTACTAAAAATCTAAAAGTTAGAGCAACATCTACTATCTGGGGCTGTGCAGTTGGCATGTTGGGTGTGTGTATTCCCTTAGTTGCCATCACTGAGAGCGGAATTATATTACCTCTTTTAGTTATTCTTGGTACAGGTGCTGGGACAGTTGCAGTATGGTTTGCACCCGATAGAAAACAGGTAGAAGAGGGTGATTTAACTCAGGCTGTGAAAGCCCTAGAGGAACGGGTAATCAATTTAGAGACGATTTATACCAGCCTTCCAGATACTACAAAACCTTTTCCACTTTCAGAAGCACAAAAACATTAAATAACACAATGCAGTGTTTATTATGAGCTAGTTGTTAGTTAGTAAGTCTACTACTAGCGAGAAATTTATGCAGACAAAATTCCTTTTCTGTCCAATGTAGCTTCTGATGCAATTTGAATGGATAAAAAATGAGGCTTCCATGTTTAAGAAAATTTTAGTAGCCTTGGACAGTTCTTCAATGAATAAACTAGTCTTTTCCCAAGGATTATCTTTAGCCAAACAGAACCAGGCTAATCTTATGCTTTTGCATGTGTTATCAAGTGAAGAAAAAGATAGTCCTATGTCTTTACCTCCTGAATTGGGCGGTCCTTATGGATCTACAGTGAGTGAAGTAAGTTTAGAGACTTGGCTCCAGCAATGGAAGAAGTATGAAAGCCAATGCTTGAAACAATTACAAAAATTTACAGTTGAAGCACGTAATTCAGGGGTAGATACTGAATTTAGGCAAATTACTGGTAGTCCTGGTCAGATGATTTGTGATTTGGCTTGGAATTGGAAAGCCGATCTAATTTTAGTCGGTAATCGGGGGCGTTCTGGACTCGGGGAGCTATTGCTTGGTAGTGTAAGTAATTATGTTCTTCACCATGCTCTGTGCTCAGTTTTGACTGTAAAAGCTAATATAAAACCTACCCCCTGAGGGCTACAGGTGTAGATTTTTCAATCTACCTTGAAAGCAAGCGATACGCTCCAAGTCGCTATTTTAGGGGCTATCGCTTTACATACTCAACCCGGGAACTAGAGCAAAAGTAAAAAATCTCTATATTGGAAAAGCCGCATTAATTTTACATCCTGCATTTTTAATTTTGGTTTTTATTATTATTTTTTTATTATTAAATTTTTATTCTCAATTTAATCTCAATTTCAGATTTATGACATAACTCATAAACCAATACAGTTCAGTTAAGACTTTTTTTGAAACAAATACTACTGTAGAGACGCGACAGAGCCTGCGGCGTCGGCGTTAGCCTCTGTCGCGTCTCTACCAAGAAATTTAGGCTTAACTGAACCGTATTGAATAATAAACTAGTTTACTTGTCTATTCTGAGAAAAACCAGAATCATTAGTCATGACTCGTGTAGGGACTAAAGTCATGATTTAATTCAGGACTTTTGACTCATGTTTTCCAAGTGTTACCCGGCGTATTGTGTATACATGGAGCTTCGCATTTATCACATCAATTTTGCGTGTTTGTAGAGACGTAATATATTACGTCTCCTCAGAAAAATAAACAATTACGTCTAACAGAAATATGAATTACGCTCATATAACTCTCAAATTTATTCCTTTATTCTTAATTTTCATTGCTATTGAAGTCTTTTGGGTAGTGCGGTGGAAGAAACAAAAGTATTCACTTCGAGAAAGTTTGATTTCCCTGGCGATCGCTGTGGGACATCGCATGTCCAAAATCATTCCTATAGTTCCCACTGTGGGTTTAATTAAATTCGCGTGGGAGCATCGGATCTCAACTATTTCTCTAGATCATTGGTGGAATGTACTGCTACTATTTATTGGATTAGAATTTGTGTATTATTGGTACCATCGAGCATCACATCGCATTCGTTGGTTTTGGGCTACTCACGCTGTTCATCATTCACCGGAATATTTTAATTTGTCAGCAGCTTACCGTTTAGGATGGACTGGTGGTATTTCTGGTGCAGGTTTATTTTTTGCACCACTTGTTTGGCTTGGTTTTCAACCAATTGCAGTTGTAACCGCCCTAGCTTTAAACTTGGTTTATCAATTTTGGATTCACACTGAACTAATTCCCAAATTGGGTATTTTGGAATGGTTTTTGAATACTCCATCACATCATCGAGTACACCATGCTTCTAACTCTACATATATAGATCGTAATTATGGGGGAGTTTTAATTATCTTCGACCGTTTGTTTGGTACTTTTACAGCAGAAGAAGCATCAAATTCTCCAATTTATGGTTTGACTCACCCGATAAAATCGAATAATCCTTTTAAAGTTGTTTTTAATGAATGGATAGAAATTTATAAAGATATTACTTCTACTAGTTCTTGGTCGAAACGCTTTTGTTATCTGTTTGCTCCTCCCGAATGGAAGTTTACGCGGAAGTCACAAAGAAGCTTGAGTAAAATATAGATTTACCAAAATTCAATCGTAGGGTGTGTTGCGGCATGTTAAAGTTTTTAGAATGATGAGCATATTGTTTTGCCGTAACGCACCGTCGAATATATAAACAAACTCATATGTCCAACATACCTTTGTATATTAATTTTATTGCTGGTGCGTTACGGTGCAGTGATGAAGGTGACCTAAAAAATACATTTTCTTGCGCACCTAATGCACCCTAGTGGACTGACACAGCTAAAATGTTGCATTAGAACTAACGGATTCCTCCTCAAAAACTGGATAAAGATGTTGGAGTTTCACCCTGGCATCCTCAGTAGAAAACCGCCATATCACTTTAGAAGCACT
>NZ_JASJDK010000225.1 GCF_030065675.1 Mastigocoleus sp. MO_188.B34
TATTTTGGCAAGAGAAGTGAATGCCGATTTTTGATTATCCACGACAAATGGTTGCGAATAATTTACCTTGTTATCACGTAAGTAGATTGTATTTGCTTATATTAATTTTTCAAAATGAGAATTGCTGTGTCATATGATGCTTACTTGTTCCTACCTCCAGACTATCGTTAAAATTACACTATTTATCATCTTTATCTTTTTAAAAGTTACACCGTAAACCCAAAAATTCAGGGTTTCAGTGATGGGAGAAAGGAAACAGAAAACAGAGAAAACAAAGAACAACTAACTCCATTGTCTATCGCCTATCATCAGTCATCCAGCCTAACTGTTTCTTCTATAAATCAAAAATACTGAACCAATTGGACCCAGATTTTCTAGGTAAACTTTATTGTTGTAATAAAGTCCTGGGGACATTCCACCATCAAATAGCATTCCTTCTTGAATTTTACCTAAACAGTTATTCTGAGCAATACCTTCTAAAACATCATCAAACATATGAGGTAAAAGTTCTCGATTTGATGAGGATATTTCAATGGATGAATTTGCTTTAGCATCGTTTACTAACAAAATGACATAGCCTTTATTAGTAATCGCAGCCATCGAACGATTTATTGCTCCCTTACAAGCTAGTTCTCCTAAAGCCCGACAAATATCTTTAAATCTACCGTTGATGTAAAACCTGCCATTTCCCCCAACCACATTGTAATTTAAACTTTCACTGTTTCTTCTACCAACTTTTATCGTTGCTCTTCTCTGGCTTGGCTTACCCCCTGAGATCCCAAAGGAAGAACGTTTATTTTTAAATGCTCCAGAATATTCTACTCCTCGGGAGATATTTAATCCTTGGGGTTTATTTTCTGTATCAATATAGTCAGCATTAATAGCTGCTAAAGGTAATCTTCCATTTAATTTGGCGTTTTCTTCATTGACAAGCTCATAAAATAATTTGGGTACATATTCCTTCTTAATTTTACCGTTATTAGTTTTGCTATAAATTTTATGGTTTAAACCAACATTGACTTTAAAATCTAATTCCTCAGACTTGGGATTGAAAATAATTACATGATTAATCCCTTTCTCATATCGCTCGCCCAAGTTATTAGTTTTCATAAAGGCAATGCTAAAGTTTTTATCCTTACCGAAGCAAGATTCTTTTGATTTTTTTTCTTTGATTTCTTCTTGATTATTTTCTTGATTGCTTTCTATTACTTCTGTTTCAATTGGAGCTTTTTTTATTGGTTGACTGTCAGCAATTTCAATACTTTCAATATTTTTACAACCTGTAAATAAATTTAGAATAACTGCTGTTATCAACCATGAGTAAAATATTTTTTGCTTAGACATATATTAATTTTACTGAGAGATTAATCTAAAAGTTTAGTTATTGCAGAGAGGTTTAGCATTTCAAGTCTCTACACGATCTATGGATGATAATACTAATTGAGAAATTTCTAAATAAAAAAATATACTTATTTATTCAAGAAGGCGTAGATCTATGACTTAACCAAAATTGTGACGTATTTACTGCTTACAAAGCCAGTTTAGGCTTTGTTTGGGCTTGATTTTTGTTTAAGTCCCGTTAACTGAACTGCATTATTCTATAGCTATATAGAAAAACGAGAAATAACAAAAACCGCTACAGAATAGTTTGTAGCGGTTTTAAAATAAAGCTCGATATCTAAATTTTCGTTAATCTGAAATCTCAAATTTCAAATTTTAAATCTCAAATCTCACATTCCTTCAGCAACAATTAGGAAAACCATTCTAAAACAGCTTCTTCCTTAGTATTAGTATGACGTGAAGGTGTTTCGCGATTGAACTTCATGTGAATTGAACGAGTTTGTTCGCCATCAACTGCAACAGCCTTAATTGGATAATCAATTAAACCGTCTTGGAAGGACATCTGGAAGCGGAAAGTACCATCTGGATTGAGTTGAATTTGGCGATCGCCAATGGTTACTGTAGCATCAGGTTCGGTAGCACCGTAGACAATCAACTCAGCATCAGCAATTAACCAGAACTTGCGAGGACGAACTGGTGGTGCAGAAGCAGAAAAACCAACACCAGACATATTTAAGCCTGATACATTAGGTTGCGCCCACATACCAACGCCGGAGGGGAAGATGTAGGAACTAATTGCTTGCTCTGGAGCCATTGAACCAGGTACGTGGTGCATAGAACCAAAGATAGAACCAGCAACTCGCATTGCTTCAGCAGATTCTGCCATACCAAAGATTTGGTCGTAAATCTGGTTACCAGTAGTAGCACCAGGTTCAGGCTGTTTCTTGGAAGGAGGTACGAGTTCGTATTTGGTCTCACCGCGTAAATCTTCTTCGAAGTCAACGGTAATGAAAATGTCTTCAATCCAGTCGGAGGGATAAACAGGAGGAGTGTGGACTTTTGCAGAACGAGCCAATACTAACCAGCGACCGTCAGCACAACGATAGCCAATGTCAATCACATAATCGCGATCGCTGACTGGAATAGGTATGTACCATTCTCTCGCTAACTCATCAGAAGGATATTCCTGAATGCTGTGGGGGCTTTGGTGTTCTAAGTCGATGTCGGTAACATCATAAATTCTTAGGGCAAGTTGTTGTCCTCCCTGTCTTCTCAATTCTTCTTTATGCTCGTTAGGTACATCCCAGTAAGCATAAGCCCATTGAGGATCGCGAGGCATTAAAACAATTCGACTCTCGCCGTAGCCTGCGGGTAAATCGTTTAGTCCTTCATCAACATCAGCAAGGTTACCACCAGTGCGATCTACTTGACCCAACTCAAATTTTGCTGCTTCCACGGTTTCTTGTGCCTCCGGCGAACGAGATTGATTGACAGAAATCTTTTTGCGTTCTACTTCTTGAACTGCTGCTAATAGCTGCGCTTTTCGCATCCTGCTGTAGCGGGAGACGCCATATTCACTGGCAACTCTACGTAGTTGCCTCAATGTCATCTCTTCTAATGGTGGGCGTTCTTTTGCCATGAATTCGGTCTCCAGTATTTTAGGAACGGTAAATTCGTTATTATTTACCCCAGTTCAGCATACTTCGATAGATTTTCCATCTATCTCAGATAAACTCTCGATTTTGACGAATCCTGGTTTTTTTATGTGCTTATTTTAGATAGGCTTATAAATCGGCAAACTTTTAAACTTAGTGTCTAAAGTCACTACTTATTAGGTGCCATCCAACCTGTTTGCGGGTTCTTAACTAGAGATTAATCGCCCCCATATCTCCTTTCATCAACCATCTTTAGTGCGAATAGGAGTAGAGTTTGTATATTTTCTCGGTTAAGGATTTACTCTTTTGTGATTCCTACTGGTGCCAAAATTAGCACTTCACTTTCAGGAACGGAGTAAAACTGTCGTTAAATAAATATTAACCAGCAATGCCACCGAGGGATCAAGGGGGTTGAGGAGTGGTTTTGACTCCTTGAACGGACTTATAAGCCCTTGAGGGATTTTTAAGTCATCAATTTATGACATTTTAGCCTTTGAGACCCGACTCAACACCCCTAGAGAGCTTCATTTGTCATGATTACATGACAATAATAGTAATACTGCGGTTGCGAGGGCGGAATTACCTAGTATTCACCGGTGATGAGATGGCAATCGTGTTACTTTGTTATTTGATGGTTGGTTAGTTGTGATTATGGCAGTAATAATACTAGCTAATGTATGGTTGAAGTATAAAAAATTATGGCTAATCTGGCTGCCATATTTAACCTGGTAAGGTCAAGATTAAAAATTTAAAATATATTGCTTATTTTTTTCAAAAAACCGATTTGTCCAGAGTTGAAAATAATGTAGAAAAAAGTGTAAGGGATTACTGAAAACTATTTCCGAAGGCGCAGACAACCCGAAAACCTATAGTGTTGAAGATGAAGCCACTCTCTAGCCAATTGAATTCGTAGCGGTACGCAGAACGGCAGCTCCTAGAATTCCCAAACCAAGAACCGCCTCGCAGCACAGCATGACTAGTTTTTTTATAAAGATTATTGTTTTCGTATAACCACGCACTGCCATCTGTCGGTGCAGCTTCATAGTTAGAATGCCAATCATCAAGACACCATTCCCAGACATTCCCGTGCATATCGTATAGCCCAAAAGCGTTAGCTACACCAAAGCTACCTACAGGTGTTGTTCTACCACGGTATTCTCTTTCAAAATCAGGAATAAATCCCAATAATCTAGGGTCATAGTTTGCCAGTTCAGATGTAATTTTCTCACCAAAGTGAAACGGAGTAGTTGTGCCTGCACGACAGGCGTATTCCCATTCCGCTTCACTAGGTAGACGGTAGGATCTGTTGCTGTATTGGGACAAGCGAGTGCAAAATTCAACTGCACCGTACCAAGAAACTCGTTCTACTGGAAGGTTATTACCTTTGAATCTAGAGGGATCTGCTTCTAAGTCGCGTTTAACTTGGTCTAGTGCTGCTACAGCTTTCCATTGTGCTTGGGTTATCGGATATTTACCCATGAAGAAAGCTGGAACTTTTACTTGGTGTTGGGGACGTTCCGATTCTCTACTATCTTTCTCATCTTTTGGAGCACCCATTGTAAAAGTACCACTAGGGATTAACACCATCTCTAGTTCAACATCGTTACCCAAGTCTTCTACAAAATATTGCGCTGTTCCTTGATCGTATTGAATGACTGGTTTTTCCATTACTAAGAGTTTCTGAAATCTATTAATTATGAAGTGTAAAAAAGCTATAAACTCTTACATAACACAGACAACACGAAAACTGACAGAGATGTAGTTGACGTTGTCGCGCTTCGCCCTAACATCATTATTGCGGGATGCAGAACGGCATTTTAGAGGACGATCAATCCAAGAACCACCCCGTAGCACACCCTTGCAAGTTTTTCGTTCAAGATTATTGTTTTCATATAGCCAAGAACTGCCATCTGTCGGCGCATCCTCATAATTGTCGTGCCAATCGTCAAAACACCATTCCCAAACGTTCCCATGCATATCATAGAGTCCAAAGGCGTTAGTTACACCAAAACTACCCACGGCTGTTGTTTGTTGACGATATTTTCCTTTGTCACCAGCACCGTAAGTGTACCCAGCATGATAGTTTGCTAATTCAGAGGTAATGGTCTTACCAAAATGAAATGGAGTAGTTGTACCTGCTCGACAAGCATATTCCCATTGTGCTTCACTCGGGAGCCGGTATTCTCTTCCTGTATGATTTGATAATCTGGCACAAAATTCAACTGCATCGTACCAAGATACTTGTTCTACTGGTCGTTTATCACCTTTGAGTTTAGAAGGATCTGCTTCTAATTTGCTGTTAACTTGGTCTAGCGCTGCTACAGCTTTCCACTGTGCTTGGGTGATGGGATATTTACTTATGAAAAAAGTTGGAACTGTTACTTGGTGTTGGGGACGTTCTGAGTCATTGCTACCTTCTTCCATTTCTGGTGCACCCATTGTAAAACTACCACCTGGAATCAGTACCATCTCTAGCAAAATTCCATTCCCCAAGTCTTCGGTAAAATACTGATTTTGTTGGCGGTGGCGATTAATTATTAATTCTGTTCTTCCAAACTCAATTACTTCGATGGTTGCTACTTCAAATTCAAAAGGTTGTAATTTGATATCTTGAGACGTTTCATGAAACGTCTCTACATCCTCAGTAGGAAACGTCTCTACATCCTCAGTAGGTATGGTTGCTATTTTAAATTTAAAGCTTTTTAAGGGTGGAAAGCCTTCAAAGGCTCCTTGTAGTTCTGGGGATTTATTAACATTTTGATGTTTTTGCTCTAATTCCTCAGCAATGTAAGTATATATCCCACCCAAGCGCCGTAAAACTTGAGCCTGAATTTGTGCAAAAGGACGAATTTTGGTCTCTAAGTTATTATCCCGTGATGAAGGTAAACGTAACTGTGCTTGAAACTCCTGTATCGATAAACCAAGTCTTTGGGCGATATACTCAGAAACTGCATCAATTACAGAAATGGTTTTACTTTTGGGTACTGAGTCTACAAGTAATTC
>NZ_JASJDK010000105.1 GCF_030065675.1 Mastigocoleus sp. MO_188.B34
AAAAAAACTCACAACTTGAATTGGTTTGACGTTTATTTGATGCTTCATAAATTTTAAATTTGGCGTTGCATAAATGAGGGATGAATTTAAAAAATTTATCCGGCTAGTCTAGCCCCCTAAATCCCCCAACTATGGGGGACTTTGAGAGATATTTCCCCCAAAATTTGGGGGGTTAGGGGGGCAAAATCATCTCCTAATTAAGCAACGCCTGAAATTTTAATTTTTTAACTAAAGAAAGACAGAAACTAAATTTCTATGTTTTCTCATGTTTCAATTCGCATTGCCATAGCATTTATCAAAGTGCTTACTTAATACTACTGCTTACCAATACAATCATCAATAGTGTTATTACGCAGGAAACAATAACAAAAATAATGTATAAATTACTTATTACTCGACTAAATTGCAGGAAATAAAAGCTTTTATTACGCTGCGACATATTATCATAATTTATAAATATAGTTTAATAAATTGGGTTTTTAATAATGTTATAGATACTAAATAAACGAGATAATTAAGTCTATTTCACTGCTATAAAAAGCTTATTTATTTGAGTATAATCTACCTGGGAAGGTTAGCTTAACTCATGGTATTTAATTATTAAAAGAATTGGTTTTTCAGTACCTGTTATGCCAAACTATTAGTTAAACATCATAGGTTGTCTTTAAAATAAAGGTCTAAATCTCCAAATTGTGTCAAAAGATTATAAATATATGGTTATAAACTTATTTTATCTTTTACAGCAAGAGTTTCAGAGTTTTTAACTAAGTTTTTAGCATGCTAAGTACTGAAGAACCAAAGAATTAAGCTTTTTAACAAAAAAAAGATTATTAATGGAATAGGTTCTTAGGAATATGGATTAAATAAAGTACAAAATTAGGGTGCTGTTAGCATCGCGTAACGCACCATTCCAGATTTAAGAATTACAGGTTATTAAATTCTCATTCCTTATTATATAAAGATAATTTAATTGTGCAGACAGTAAGGTGAGTAACTCCAAAATCAATACAGGTAAAACAGTTTCCCTCCGTTTGGTCTTAGTAGTGCCGTTTGTGCTGCAAATATTTGCTGCAGTTGCAGTCACAGGATGGCTATCCATACGCAATGGTCAACAGGCAGTTAACGATGTTGCAACTCAATTGCGGAGTAAGACGAGCAGTCGCATTAAGCAGCAAATCCTTAGCTATTTAGATGAACCCAATCGGATTAATGAAGTCATTACCGCTAGTATCCAAAGCAAGCAGATAAACCAGACTGACTATCCGGTTTTAGAGCGTTACTTCTGGCATCTAGTACACAAAGATATAGTCGACTTCGTCAAATTCAGTAATCCCCAGGGACATGAAGTTGGGGTTGAACGAACACTAGAAGGTAAAATAATTCTTAAATATAAAGATCAAACTATAGCACCGAAAAGGAATGTCTATAGCCTTGATAGTCAAGGTAAACGAATCAAATTGATTAAGAGGCAAGACTATGACTCACGTACTCGACCTTGGTACAAAGCTGGGGTGAAAGCAGGAAAGCCAACCTGGTCTCCATTCTACAGGCGTAGAAGTACTTCTTCTGTTGCAACTGCCCTAGTCTATCCCATCTACACTAAAACCGGTGAACTGCTGGGGGTTATCAATACCCAATTTGATTTACAGAAAATTCATAAATTCCTCAAAGAACTCAAAATTGGTCGCACCGGACAGACATTTATCATTGATCGCTCTGGCAATTTAGTAGCCAGTTCAATCATGAGGAAGACCTTTGTGATCAAAGATAAGAAGAATATGGAATTGATCCAGGCAGAAAAAGCCGAAAATCCTGTGATTAGGGCTACTGCTCAGTCATTTCAGCGTTTGGGCGACCTCAGTACCATTGACAGCAGCCAACAATTGGAATTTATGTTAAATGGCGAACGTCAATTTGTGCAAGTACTACCTTTGCAAGATGGTCGAGGAATTGACTGGCTAATTGCAGTGGTGGTGCCAGAATCAGACTTTATGGAACGTATCAATGCCAACACCCGTACTACAATTATGCTATGTTTGGGAGCCTTAGGACTGGCTTCTGTGGTCGGCTTTTTTACTTCTCGTTGGATTGATTAGCCGTCCCATCGGGCGTTTGAAAGAGGCATCAGTGGCAATAGCTGGGGGGAATTTAAATCAAAAGGTAGAAGAAACAGGGCAGATTTCAGAACTGGGAATTTTGGCAAAGTCCTTTAACCAGATGGCACAGCAGTTGCGTGAATCTTTTGCTACTTTGGCAAAGACCAATCAGGAACTAGAACAGCGAGTGGAATTACGGACAGTGGAACTTAAAGCAGCTAAAGAAACTGCAGATGCTGCCAACAGCGCCAAAAGTGAATTCTTGGCAAATATGAGCCACGAATTACGTACACCACTCAATGGTATTTTGGGATACTCCCAAATTATGCGACGTTCAGAACCTTTAACAGAAAAAGGTTGCAGAGGAGTCGAAATCATCTATCAATGTGGTTCCCATTTGCTGACTTTAATTAACGATGTTTTAGACCTCTCAAAAATTGAAGCTCGGAAAATGGAACTCCATGCTCAGAATTTTCATTTCCCATCTTTTCTGCAAGGAGTTACAGAAATCTGTCGCATTCGTGCCGAACAAAAAGGAATTTACTTTGAGTTTCAAGCTGACGAAAGCTTACCTGTAGGTGTTTGTGCAGATGAAAAACGCCTCCGTCAAGTCTTAATTAATCTACTGGGTAACGCAATTAAATTTACCGAAAACGGTGGTGTCACTTTTAAGGTTGAATCTGTTGATGAAAAGATTCGCTTTCAAATTCAAGATACTGGGGTGGGTATGACCCCAGAACAAATCGAGAAAATCTTTCTTCCCTTCGAGCAAGTCGGTGATACGAAAAAGCAAGGGGAAGGAACAGGCTTAGGACTCGCAATTACTCACAAAATTATTTTGATGATGGGGAGCGAAATCATTGTTCGCAGTATCCCCGGTCAAGGTAGTACCTTCTCCTTTGAAGTCGAACTTCCCACAGTTGACAATTGGGCAGATGCTTCACGGGTTTCTCAACAAGGCACGATCGCTGGGTATCAGGGCAAAAGACAAAAAATTCTAATCATTGATGACCGTTGGGAAAATCGCTCTGTTCTCCTCAATCTTTTAGAACCCATCGGCTTTGAAATCTTAGAAGCCAGCAACGGTCGAGAAGGAATCGATCAAACATTAAAGATCAATCCCGATTTGATTATCACCGACCTAGCTATGCCCGTAATGGATGGGTTTAAGTTTTTGCAGAAACTGCGATCACATCCCAAACTGCAAGACAAAATCGTCTTGGTTTCCTCTGCTAGTGTATTCGACATTGATCGCCACAAAAGCATTGATGCAGGAGGTAATGACTTTCTCCCCAAGCCAATACAAGCCGAAACTTTATTCGAACAACTGCAAAAACACCTGCATTTGGATTGGATTTATACCGAAAATGACAACAAGAGCCAGCAACCGATAGCTAGTGTCGTAGCCATTGAACTCCCAGAAATCGGCATTATAACCCAACTTGCCGAACTAGCTGGGAACGGGGACCTCGATGGCGTTCTTGAAGTCGCCCAGCAAAACCAGGATGCTAACACAAGGGCTTTTTTCCAAGAAGTTAGCCTACTAGCCGAAGCTTGTGAAATCATACAACTTCGGGCATTTCTCCAAAAATATCTAGTCTAACCCTCAGGAGCAACACACTATGTCTCATGCTAATCCACCCTTTGTTCTGATTGTCGATGACAATCCGACGAACTTATCTATTCTCTCTAAAGCCTTAAAATCAGCGGGCTACAAAGTTCGCATGGCGATGGATGGTGAGGATGCTTTGGCACAAGTGGAACGTAACCGCCCAGAATTGATACTGCTCGACATTCAAATGCCCAAATTAGATGGTTTTGAAACCTGCCACCGCCTTCAGGCTAATCCGGCTACAGAGGGAATTCCAGTTATTTTCATGACGGCACTGGCAAACACTGAAAATAAAGTCAAAGGTTTGTCGTTAGGGGCAGTAGATTACATCACTAAACCGTTCGAACAAGAAGAAGTGTTAGCCCGGGTGAAAATCCACTGGCGATTGAAACGACTAACGGATACTTTAGAGCAACAAGTGATAGAACGGACTCGTGCCTTGCAACAGGCTCAAGTGCAACTGGTACACCAGGAAAAACTCTCAGCTTTGGGGCAGTTAGTAGCAGGAGTGGCACATGAAATGAATAATCCTTTGGGATTTATTTCTACTAGTCTCAAACAAGCAAAACCCACCCTTGCTGATATTGTCGAACACCTGCAACTATATCAAGAAACTCTCCCCAATCCAGATGAAAAAATTATCGAACATGCAGAGGAAATAGACCTAGAGTATAGCTTGAAAGACTTACCCAAGATCACAGATGCAATGCTCATGGCATGTGATAGGTTAAGAAATATCAGTACTAGTTTAAGAACTTTCTCCCGTGCTGATAAAGATTACAAAGTGTCATTTAATATCCACGAAGGCATTGATAGTACAATTTTAATTTTAAAACATCGCCTCAAAGCTAATGACCAACGTCCAGCAATTGAAGTGCTTACAGATTACGGCGATTTACCACAAATAGAATGTTTTCCTGGTCAATTAAATCAGGTATTTATGAATATCCTGGCAAATGCCATTGATGCCTTGGATGAGTCTAATTATGGACGCTGTTTTGAAGAAATTAAGAGCAATCCCAATAGAATTACAGTCAAAACTTCAGTAGAAAATAACCAGGTAAAAATATCAATTGCTGATAATGGTAAGGGAATGAGCAAAGATTTGAAAAACCGAATATTTGAACATTTATTTACTACCAAAGCAGTCGGTAAAGGTACAGGGTTAGGATTGGCTATAGCAAAGCAGATTGTTGAAGAAGTTCACGGTGGCAAATTGAATTGTAATTCTGTTCTTGCTGAAGGTACAGAGTTTGTGGTCCAGATTCCCCTAAAATCAGGAAAGGTTGATGTTTAGCTGAATAAACAAAAATCAAGCTCAAACAAAGCCTAAACTGGCTCAGGACTTACGCAATTGTCACAATACACCGGTGGTGCGTGACACTCAAAACCTTATTAAATGGAAAGCCCTATGAGCGACCTAAAAAACATCAAAAAAGATTTTATAGCGGAAAACAAGGGGAACATACATTAAAAACACAAGTAGTGTTTGGACGAAAAACTAATAAAATCATGTGTTTAGCTCATTCCAAAGGAAAAACTCATGATTTTAAATTATTCAAAAACAGTGATATAAAATTCCACAAGTTACTTCGAGTAATAGCTGATAAAGGGTATCAAGGAATTGCTAAACTCCATAATTTACCTCAACAAATACCCTCCATTACTGTTGTGGTTGTGGAAGACAACAAATTTACTACATCAGCCCTCCCTCTTCATACTCTTTTTTTGGCGAAGGTATTGATTATAGTATTAATTAATATCTAAATATTAAAGATAACTTGATACTATTTATTCAGTATTAATATGTATGGTTCCTTTCGACGTAATAATAGGATTCTCTTGTTTTAATCCTATTAGCCAATTAATTGAGCAACTCTTATCGCCGAAGTAATAGCTCCTTCGTGCAAACCATCTCCAAGATACGCACCTGCATGATAAGTATTGTTGTCACCATTAGTATTGACTACTTCATCTCTATATTTGAAAGACTCTACTGTGTATAGCGGAGTAGTATGTTCTTGAATGTGCAAGATGTCGTCTTTGATAATCAAACTGTCTAAGTTAAACGCTAGACTATATTTCACAGGTGATGATATACCACAAAGTTGATTGAGATAAGCATTATATCCCCATCCTTTATCAGTTTGGAAAAAATCAAATTCTGATAGTTCCCGAATACCATATCGAGAATACATTGAAGTATCTTTGTGGAGAAAGCTTCTAATATGATTTTCTTCCCATGCTGAAAAGCGTTTAATTTCTTCACTGCTTGGATCGGCTAATAATTTCATTACTCGATCTGGGGGAGTTGCAAAAACCACTTTGTCAAATAGTTGTGTGAAACCGTCAGACAACTCAACTTTGACTCCATCAGGAGTTCTAGAAATTGCTGACACCTCAACGTTCAAAAAGATTTCACCCTTAAAGCATTTGAGAATTTTTTCAATATAGGAGTATACTCCACCTTTAATTCTTACCCAATCAACAAAAACGTAATCCCGCAAAGCTGGAATAGCGAGTTCTGCTGGAAAATTATCTATTAACTCAAAGGACATTGAATAGCTGTACATAGTCAATAATTTTAGCCAGCAATTACGGATACATTGTCGTCTCAACACTTGAGACATTGACATGTCATAAAAATCATGCGTTTTGGAAAATTTTGTTTTTACCCAGAATCCAGCAGAACGAGCATAAAGAGTATCTAGTCTCAGATATTCGAGTAACCGTTGAATTCCTGTGAAGTTTTTCTGAATCATCTTACCTGACAGAAAGTGACGACCATCTTTCAAAAACAGTGCAGATCCAATATCGACAGGTTCTAATTCCACTTCCAGTTCTTTCATCAACTCCAAGAAGTTATGAAAAGCAACAGGAAATTCAAGTACGCCATTTTCCAAAACCTCCTCGCAGTCTGAATGATTGGGTTTGACATTTTTGTTGAGCGTGCGAATATGTCCCCCTAAAATGGGCTGTTTTTCGAAGACTGTAACGTGATGTCCATTTTTACCAAGTAGGTATGCTGTAACCATACCACTTGCTCCACCCCCAATAATTGCTATTTTCATATCTATGCGCTGAATTCAACACCCTTAAATCAACACCTTTAAACATTAGTAATCAACTTATTTCAGATTTACCCGTCACCTAAAATTACGTCTCCAGATAAGCGTTGATATAGTAATGCTCCCGTCCAAAATGTTGGAGCAAATCCTGGATATCCCGATGAAGCATTGCAGAAATAGAAGTTTTTCAAAGAGGTCTGATGATTCAACCGACCAATTCCCATGTTTTTCGGTGTCAGGCTAGAACCATAGGAATTCCCATTAGGACACCAGCAAAATCTCTCGTTGGTAGTTGGACTTCCAGTTATTTTAAAAACTATATATTTTCTCAAGTTTGGAATGTAGTGTTTCTCTACCACATCTAAAATAGAGTCTAGAATTTCCTCTTTTTTTTGGTTGTAAGCCTTTCGACTAGTATCTTTCAATTGCTTAAAATAAGCATAGTTAGCAACAGTTAAGAACTCAATGATTTGACAATCCTCAGGACAGTCACGATGTTCTTCGGTGAGTAAAGTTGGTGTTGTAACAGCAAAACTAGGATTAGAAAAGTCATTTTTTTCATACATCTG
Organism: Mastigocoleus sp. MO_188.B34; assembly: GCF_030065675.1. Classification (GTDB taxonomy): domain Bacteria; phylum Cyanobacteriota; class Cyanobacteriia; order Cyanobacteriales; family Nostocaceae; genus Mastigocoleus. The sequence continues at coordinate 7,346 of NZ_JASJDK010000105.1, forward strand.
AGCAAATGCTTCATTCAAGTTTCTGTGTTCTGTATGAAAAGTATTTGATTTCCCAAAACCATAGTCTCGCAGATCGATATCTTTCACCACACAGTAAGCCATGAAGTTTGATGGCGAATACTCATAATTGAGTTTTTGGCGTACTTTCCTAGAAAATTTTTCTATACCAATCATCTTCGCAGCTTTTTTCGGATCGATGTTACAAATAACATTTTCAGCTGTGAATTCGTGGGTTTGATGGGTGATGCGATCTATCGCTTGGACGCCATTTACTGTTTTATCTACGATTATAAAATTTGTAACTTCAAGATTAGGGAGAAATTCACCTCCATTATCTTCAATAATTTTGACCAAAGAATCGATCACAAATTCAAAATGCCGCGTAGGGTAAAAAGCTCCTTCTTGATATCCTGTCAACAAAATTACCCAGGCATAAAAAGAAAGTTGATTCGGTGGCAATAGAAAATCAGGCCATTGTAATGCTAAAAGGGTTTGTGCTTCTTGAGGCAGTTTAAACTTATCAAAAACATCTTGTAGCGTACTGTTGAGATAGGTGATGGTACAGAAAACTTCAGAAAAATTTTTGAACAATTCAACGGGTTTTATGGGAGGTGATAATTTCTTTAAGCCTTGACTAACGCGGAGAACTTCATCAACAAATTTACGGATTTGAGTAGCATCTTTGGGAAAAAGTTCAGATAAACGCTCGATCAACTCCTCAGATTTTGAAGGAATATCTAATGAATAACCATGCATTCTCATGCGATCGAAACCATTAGGATTGTACCGTTCAAAAGTTATCTCTTTATCTAAGTTCAATTTTTTCAGAACTCGATTGACGGTATGTCCTTCACCACAATCCCACACATAATGGAGTTGGGCATTAAACCTATATTTTTTTGCCATCGTGAAGGTATGTCCAAATCCCCCCGGATACTCATGGGCTTCTAAAACTTGAACTCGCTTACCAGCTTTTGCCATCAGAGAGCCAAATACCAAGGCTGATAAACCACTGCCTACGATGAGGTAATCTGTTTTCATTATTCTGTTTCCTTTCTCAATAGCTGGCTGCAATGGTGTCAGAGAAAGGGCAATGAGAGTAATTATTTAAGATTGAACCGATTGAACTGGACGGCAAATAAAAGTATTGCTCTTTACACTAAAACCATAAGTAATGAATAAAAATAAGAATAATACCATGTCCGTTCGATCTCCGATGATAAAAATACGTCTTCATAATGAAGAACATTTATCTAACGGACATGATACATAACCATCCTCCGATCGCTGCGATGAATCGAACTATCTTGAAAATAATAAAAAAACTTGAGGAAATTGTGAGGATACAAAAAGATTTGTAATTATAAATGAATTTGATGTAAATCAATTTTAAGCAGGGGAAGTTCGCAACTTGGAATGCTTGCATACTTTCTTGTGCCGATTCTTGTTTCACCCATTGTGTTATCAAACTGCTCCACGTTTGGATCCTCAATCAATTATTATTGTGTTCTATACAACTGCTTTTGAGGTAAAAAAGTTCAAATAAATACCAAAAAGACGCACTGAGGTGCGCCTCTAGGAGCAAATGTAACTCTAAACTGGCTGTTAACTGTCAGCACCAGTATTCCTAGCAAAATGCAAAGAAGGCTATCACTCTAATCAGGTTCGGTTTGTCACACCCAATAAACTAAAAACACTAGTTTAAAATTTAATGGTGTCAATGACCTTTAGGTATTTGCTTGAAGAAAAATAATTAACAAACTTAAAAAACAAACAAATTAAAACCCGATCAATTATTACCCTTGAAATTTTGTCGCTAGAGTAGTTTTATTGAGATAAACAAGAAATAAAAATTTTTACTCCAGTTCTTGGCTTTTAAGAGTCTTACAGCATAGTTTTGCGTATTTTACATACAAGGAACAAATAGCAATACTTTGACTTCCTTCACCTTTAGATACAAATATTTTATAATTACTTAACAATTGGTATCGTCCCCATAACCATGAAAAGGGCTTAAAATGTCCCAGATGGTAGAGTTCTGTCCAGCCCTTGCTGGTTAAGAAGACAACGCTGATTCCCCACCCCCTTTGAGTTCTACTTGAGGGCCAACGCTAACGGTTCTTAGCACTTAGTTATTATAGTAAATTATGAAAGACCTCACTCGTTATCGAAACATCGGCATCTTCGCTCACGTGGATGCAGGTAAGACAACCACAACTGAAAGAATCCTAAAGCTTACCGGTAAAATTCACAAAATCGGCGAAGTACATGAAGGTGCAGCAACAACCGACTTCATGGAACAAGAACAGGAGCGAGGTATCACAATTCAGTCAGCAGCAACTACTTGCTTCTGGAAAGAACACCAACTGAATATTATTGATACTCCCGGTCACGTTGATTTTACCATTGAGGTTTACCGTTCTCTCAAAGTTCTCGACGGCGGAATTGGCGTTTTTTGTGGCTCCGGTGGTGTTGAACCGCAGTCAGAAACTAACTGGCGTTACGCCAACGACTCCGAAGTTGCGCGCATCATTTATGTAAATAAACTCGACCGGATGGGTGCCGATTTTTACCGAGTTGTTAAGCAGGTCGAAGATGTGTTAGCAGCAAAACCCTTGGTAATGGTTTTGCCCATTGGTACCGAGTCTGAGTTTGTCGGTGTGGTCGATCTGCTTACCCGCAAAGCATGGGTGTGGGATGATTCTGGCGATCCATTAAACTATGAAATTAAAGACGTACCCGCCGATATGGTTGATGATGTTGAAACCTATCGCGAACAGTTGATCGAAACAGCGATCGAACAAGACGACGAAATCATGGAGAAGTACCTGGAAGGGGAAGAGATTGACGTCGAATCCATTAAGCGCTGTATTCGTAAGGGTACAATTGAACTTGCTTTCTTCCCCACCTATTGTGGTTCATCCTTTAAGAACAAAGGCGTACAATTAGTCCTTGATGCCGTTGTAGATTATTTGCCGAACCCAACTGAGGTCAAACCACAACCAGAAGTGGATCTGGAAGGTAACGAAACAGGTACAGTTGCTTTTGTCGATCCAGAGAAGCCATTGCGTGCTTTGGCATTTAAGATCATGGACGATCGCTATGGTGCCCTGACCTTTACCCGCCTCTACTCGGGTAAGATAACCAAAGGCGAAACCGTACTTAATACGGCTACAGGTAAGACTGAACGTATTGGTCGCCTTGTGGAAATGCACGCCGACTCCCGTGAAGAAGTTAATTCCGCTCAAGCTGGGGATATTGTGGCGATCGTTGGGATGAAGAATGTTCAAACTGGTCATACCCTGTGCGACCCCAAAAATCCTGCGACCTTAGAACCAATGGTCTTCCCAGATCCTGTAATCTCAATTGCAGTAGCACCGAAGAAGAAGGGAGGTGCTGAGAAGATGGGTCTTGCGTTAAGTAAAATGGTTCAGGAAGATCCATCGTTCCAAGTTGAGACCGATCAGGAAAGTGGTGAAACCATCATCAAAGGTATGGGCGAACTGCACCTGGATATTAAGGTTGATATTCTCAAGCGGACTCACGGAGTTGAAGTGGATGTAGGTAAGCCACAAGTAGCATACCGTGAATCTATTACCAAGCGCCTAGAAGATAGCTATACCCACAAGAAACAGTCTGGTGGTTCCGGTCAGTATGGTAAAATTGATTATATTGTTGAACCAGGTGAACCTGGTAGTGGCTTCCAGTTCGAGTCGAAAGTAACTGGTGGTAACGTACCTAGAGAATTTTGGCCTGCAGTACAAAAAGGTTTTGAAACCAGTATTTCTAAAGGTGTTTTAGCTGGTTTCCCTTGCGTGGATGTAAAAGTAACCTTGAGAGATGGTGCTTATCACCCTGTTGACTCATCTGCGATCGCATTTGAAATTGCAGCGAAGGCAGCTTATCGGCAAAGTTTCCCGAAAGCAAGTCCTCAGTTGCTTGAACCAATTATGAAGGTTGATGTGTTTACTCCAGACGCTCACGTAGGTGATGTAATTGGAGATTTAAACCGTCGTCGTGGAATGATCAAGTCTCAAGATGCTGCTCTAACCGGCGTTCGTATTAAAGCAGATGTTCCTTTAAGTGAGATGTTCGGTTACATTGGCGATCTACGTACCATGACATCTGGTCGTGGTCAGTTCTCAATGGAATTCTCTCATTATGCTCCTTGTCCTGCGAATGTAGCAGAAGAAGTAATTAAGGAAACTAAAGAGCGTGAAGCCGCTGCTGCTAAGTAGTTCTTTTTGAAGTAAATAGTAACGAGTAGGGTGTGTTGTCGCTAAGTGCAACGCACCTTATTTATTAGAGTGCATTACCTGATAATTAAGCAAAATAATGCCACTTTTATAAATCTTACTGTCAGTAAGTTGCAAAGCAGTTTGCTTGATTAGTTTTCCAAAAAGCGGAATACCTGAGCCCATTAAAAATGGATTGAGTTTTAGAATTACCTCATCAATCAAGTTTTCAGAAAACAGCATCGCAGCTACATTTGCACCACCGCATAGATAAATATCTTTTCCTGTTTCATTTTTTAAATTTCTGACTAATTTGGGGACAATGATTATCAAGGCATATCAAGTTTATAATGATAATCGTTGTCATTGTTTAGCGCAAAATTCTAATGAAAAGTAGTCCACCACACCTATTTAGTAAAATCGACTTGGCGATTATTGGATCTGGACCTCATGCTCTGACTTTAGTTACTCATCTATTAAAAAAACGGCAAAAGCTAAGGTCAAAAATAGTAGTATTCGACCCCAGTGGTAAATGGATGAACCAATGGGAGCGCCAATTCGCAGCATTGGAAATACCACATTTGCGTTCTCCTGCGGTTCATCACCCAGATCCTTATCCTTTTGCTTTGCGGAAATTTGCTGAATCTCGTCTGGATGAACTTTTTCCTCCTTATGATTTACCTGGAACTCGGTTATTTGAGGATTTTTGCCAGGATTTGATTCGCCGTTGGGATTTGGAAGATAAAGTTATCGCTACAAAAGTGATTCGAATTCAACCCTTGTCTCATCCTATTTATCCTCGTTTTCGCTTGTGGTTAGAAAATGGAGAATCGATGATAGCGCGACGAGTTGTGCTAGCAACTGGTCGCAGTCAACAGCAAATACCGGATTGGGTCAGTCAGATCGAGTCACCGATACCCGAAGATAGACTTGCTCATTCCCAGACAGTAGATTTACGTCGATTAAAGTTAACTAATGAGCGAATATTGATTGTCGGTGGAGGATTAACCAGCGGACATCTAGCTATTGGTGCTCTGTCTCGTGGAACTCAAGTACAAATGATGATTCGACGACAGTTGCAAGAAAAACTTTTTGATGCTGAACCTGGTTGGCTCGGACCAAAATATCTTAAAGGTTTTGAAGCGGAATCTGACTGGGAAAAACGCTGGGAGTTAATTCAGAAAGCAAGAAATGGCGGTTCCATGACACCAGCAATAGTCACTCAGTTACGACGCCAAGAACGTACTGGAAAGCTCAAAATTAATCAAAATACTCAGATAGTCCGGGCTGAGTGGTTAGGGAATAATTGGTTAGTAAAATATACCAATGGTGACGAATATGAGTGCGACCGCATTTGGTTATCTACTGGAACCCGTTTTGATGTTAACTCCGAGCCGCTATTGAGTGAAGTTTTGCAAACATATCCCATTCCTGTTGTTAAAGGTTTACCTGTTTTAGACAATTATTTGCGGTGGTCTGGTTGTTCTTTATTTATTATGGGTGGGTTAGCAGCTTTGCAGATCGGACCAACAGCGAGAAATTTATCTGGTGCAAGAATGGCTAGTCAGAAAATAGTACCCGCAATTGTCAAATCTAGCATTGCTCCTTCCCTTGTTAGAAGTGCTTAGGACTTTGAGGATTTTTCCCTACTAAGCCTAAAAACATTAGTAAAAAAGAATTCAGAATTGCTAAGAATTACCTTGATATTCAGTATTACTTATGTATGATAATGATAATGATTATCGTATGAAAGTTTACTTATCATTCTAATGCTTAAAACAGCAAAAATTAGAGGTATATTCCCCCACAGAGTAGCTGCAAGCTTCGCGGCTTTAGCTTTAACTATGGGCTTATTCAGTTGTAGTGGAACTCTCAACTCTGATTCTAACTCTAATACAACAAATAATGACAATACTGTTACTACCAGTAACGATTCGCCCTCTGGAAACCGTCCTTCCGTTGTTGCGACAACCAGTGTGCTGTGCGACCTAACAAAGCAATTAGCAGCCCAGACTGTTGACCTTAAATGTTTGGTAGATGCAGGTCAAGACCCCCACGCTTATCAAGCAACACCAGAAGACCGTAAAGCGATCACAACAGCAAACTTAATTTTATACGGTGGATATAATTTTGAACCTGGTATCATTAAGTTGATCAAAGCCAGCAGTAATCAAGCCCCCGCAGTTGCCGTACATGAAGTAGCTGTAACTAAACCAATTATGGGGGAAGCTCACAAGCATGACGAAGAAAAACATGCTCATGAGGAAGAACATGCAGAAGAAGAAAAAACAGCCGATCCTCATGTATGGCATGATGCTGAAAATGGCATTCGTATGGTAGAGGTAATTCGAACTAACTTAGAAAAAGTTTCTCCAGATAATGTTCAGTTGTACGCTAGCAACGCCGAAAATATTACTAATCAACTCAAGCAACTAGATACTTGGATTACATCTCAAATTGCTACAATTCCCGCGAACCAACGCCAATTATTCACAACCCACGATGCGATGAATTACTACGTCAATGCTTACGGCTTAGAGTTTGAAGGTGCTCTAGAGGGTTTAAGTACCGAAGAACAACCCACAGCAGCAAGGATCGGCGAGTTGGTCAAAGAAATCAAAAAAGAGGGAGTACCAACTATTTTTGCTGAGAATGCAAATAATCCCAAGTTAATTGAGAGAGTAGCACAAGAGGCTAACGTAAAAGTCTCCGATCGCAAACTATATGCTGATGGTTTGGGTGAAGAGGGTTCCGGTGCTGAAACTTATCAGAAAATGCTAGTTACCAATACCCGGACAATTGTAGAAGAATTAGGAGGTAACTATACAGCTTTTGCAGTCGAGTGATACATATAGCATTAAGCCTATAGGTTAGGAAATTATAATTTTGTTAAAAATGGAAGAGGGAGCAAGAAACTTTTAATACAAAGTGATTATCCTTGCTCCCATTAATGCCGACCAAATCCTAAAGCCCTTGTAGCTTTAGACCAAACCAATAGTTCTCCATTTTGACCGCCTGCAGCAATTTTACTCCCTTGGGGATGCCAAGCTAAACAAGCAAAACCTTTGGGCGCACCTTGCAACACTTGCGTTACTCTTTTAGCTTTTTTCCATAAACAAAGCCAACCATCAACACCAGCAGAAGCAAGGGTTAAGCTATTCGGTGCAAATGCGATCGCCTCAACAATATTGCGATGTTCACTTAATACCGTTGCACCCCACCCCAAAGATTTATCGTCCTGCTTTTCCCAAACAGCGATTCCTTCTACACTAGAAGATGCTAATAAGGGTTCATTTTTTGACGTAGTAATTTTTGACTTTGACCATGCCAGATGACGGATTTTACCTGGAAATCCATGCATTAACCAAGGTTCGGCTTGCTCAGCCTTAATGATAAATTCCGTCTCTAATACACAGATAGTTCGATCCATATTACCGGAAGCAATATATTTACCATCCGGTGACCAAGCGACAGCTACACTAGCAGATGGTACGCTGAAAAAATATGGATCTTCATCCCATCCCAAGGTTCGCCAAATTTTCACTCCTTGATAACCAGCGATCGCGAGAAAATTACCGTCACTGCTCCAGTCAAGACCCAGTACTGAAGAATTATCAAAATTTAGGGTCGCAACAATATCCTGAATTTCTGCATCCCATATCTGCACGTGACGCCCTAAACTAAAAGCTAACAGATTATTACAGGGACTCCAGCCTAACTTATCAACCCAAGCTGGAGCATTTTCCAGGGTTGTAATAAGTTCATGATTAGAGGTACTCCAGATTTTTACCTTACCATCCTGTCCACCCACAGCAAGAAACTGTCCATCTGCAGAAAAAGCAACCCCATCCACGGATGTATCAGTGACCTCCTGCAAAGCTGTTAACTCATCATCCACCCAGATTTTTACTTCTCCAGCAGCGGTACTAACAGCCAAAATTTGACCGTCAGGTGACCAAGTCAAAGCAGTGACGTAATCAGAAAGTACATAATTCCAGTCCAAATCAAAGTCAGTAGACTTAGTCTTTTTCATAACTTATGGTTAAATTTTTTTATCTATGGATGCTCGAAAAAATAACTTCCTCATAAATTTTATTACTGTGGCTCACTACTTAGCCATTAATTAGCCTTCGCGACCACAAGATTTGGGAATTTGGGAAATTATTTCTGCGAGTGTCCTATCAAAAACTGTACTATAGCAATCCTATTTCATTTGTGAACAGATAAATCCTGTAGAGACGTTGCAGAGCCTGCGGCGTCGGCGTTAGCCTCTGCAACGTCTCTACGATATCGATTTTTACCTACGGTTATCCGCACTACGTGATACGCTTACGCGTTCGTCTTTGATACGGCTAGCATGAATGATTTAGGATTTCCATACTGATAACTGTTAGCGTAGCGTGCGCGACAGCGCATTAATTGATAACTGAAATCACGTCATACAAGCTAAGAAATCTTCCTTGAGTTTGTTTTCATCTAAATTGCGACCAATGAACACCAATTCACTTTTGCGCTTTTCATTTTCTTTCCACAAACGGTCAGGTTTACCATCGAATAACATATGTACTCCTTGGAAAACAAACCGTTCATTTTCCCCAGCAATATTTAAAATCCCCTTCATGCGGAAGATATCTGGACCTTGAGTTTGCAGTAACTCACCCAACCATTGATTTAACTTATCCCCGTCTAATTCTCCTTCTTCCACTAAAGCTATAGAATAAACGCTTTCATCATGTTCGTGAGCATCTTCACCGAGAAATTCCGGATCAATTTCCAAAGCCCGATCCAGATCGAATGCTTTCACCCCTAACAACTCATTCATTCCTAACTCAGAATTGCGAGTACGGTAGATTTTTGCCATTGCATTCATTCCCCGTATGCGATTTTCTAACTCATTAAGTTGTTCTGGGGTTACCAAATCAGTTTTATTGAGTAAAATCACATCAGCAAAAGCAATTTGTTCTTGCGCTTCATCCGCATCCCAATGTTGCCAAATATGCTTGGCATCAACTAGGGTAACTACGGCATCTAAATCTAGTTTTTCCCGCATGTCTTCATCGACAAAGAAAGTCTGAATTACAGGCGCGGGGTCAGCGAGTCCCGTAGTTTCAATTACTAAGTGATCAAATTTATTGCGACGCTTCATCAAGTTAGCAACGATCCGAATCAAATCGCCCCGCACGGTACAACATATGCAGCCATTATTCATTTCAAAGATTTCTTCATCAGCATCGATAACTAATTGATTATCAATACCAACTTCCCCAAATTCATTGACTATCACTGCTACTTTCTTACCATGTTCGTGGGTAAGAATCCGATTCAGCAGGGTGGTTTTTCCGGCTCCTAGGTAACCAGTTAGAACTGTTACAGGGACTTTATCTAATGTTTGGGATGCGATCATAATTCCAGCTCAACTACATAATGAAAATCATTATCGTAGTATAGTACTGGATTTTAATCTGTAGAAAGTATGGTTTGTTGGTGAACTACCCCAACTTGCTTACGCGGAAGTTGGGGCTTCCAGTTTCTCAGAGGAATGCCGCAACTTAGACGGATGCCCAAGCCTTGGTCTTACTTTCTCTCCACTGGCGTTGACCTCCCCTGTCCCAGAGGAGGATAGCATTCTGATACCTTCTGCCCTAATATTCTTCGCTGCATTACCATCCCTGTCATGATAAGTACCACAACTCGGACAAGTCCAAGCCCTTACATCGAGTAGCAACTCTTTGATTTGGTAATGACAATTAGAGCAGGTTTTAGAACTGGGGAACCATCTGTCTATCTCTAACAACACCTTTCCTTCCTTCTCGCATTTGTAAGAGAGAAAGTTGGTAAAAGTTCCCCAACCACTATCAGATATCGCTTTTGCTAATTTGTGGTTACGAACCATGCCCTTGATGTTTAGGTTTTCAACTACTACAACTTGATTGCTATCAACTATCTTTCTTGATAGTTTGTGTAGAAAGTCTTGGCGGACATTGCTAACCCGTTCGTATACCTTAGCAACAGTTTTCATTGCTTTCTTACGACTATTACTACCTTTCTTTTTTCTGGCAGCAATACGCTGCTTTTTAGCTAACTTCTTTTCATATTTAACTAAATGTTTTGGATTGGCGTATTTAGAAGTTTTCTTACCATCATTGGTAATAGCAAAATCCTTGATTCCTAAATCAATTCCAACAACTTTCCCGTCGATACTATGTGCTGGGTTGTCATCATCATATTCCAATAAAACAGAAGCATAATACTTGCCAGATGGACACTTACTAAGGGACTTCCAAGGAATAAATTATCCAAAAATACTCAATTCATCTGAATGTATGATAATGATAATTATTATAATGGGGGAGAGAAAGGGGTCGCTTTGGGCAACCCCTTTCTCTCCCAAAATACGCACGAAAATGTCTGTACCTAATAATTTTTTACGCTAACAGGCACAGTGATAAAAACTAATATTATCAATATTAATTACAGTGTTATAAAGCTATTCTAATTTTTAGCAAACTATGTTGCGCCACAAGAAATATCAATAAACCATTTACCTAAATTTGGGAATTCTTTATCTGTTGAGTCAGTAAGACGTTCAATTTGTCTCTCAATTTTAGGGACTTCAAATTAATAAATTATCCCACCGTCGGCTTAGCCCTGCCGGGCTAAGCCCCAATATATATCGGTTTTAAAAATAATTTTGTAGGACGGTGGGATAATTTATTTTTTGGCCTTCCCTTAGACATCGCTTTCTTAGTAAGCGTAACCCCTTTATCATAAGTTTTAGTTATTAATTTTACAACTGGATTTTTACCCTTCCATGTCATGCTTTGGGCAAATTTTAATGCCGTATCAATTTCATCTAAAATACTACCATTCCAATGATTTTCTAATACTGCCCAAGTTCTTTCAATTGGATTATACTTACTATGATAAGGTGGATAATAAGCCAAACGTATATTGATTTTATATTGATGAGAAAATTCAACTATACGCTTCATAAATTGGGTTCGTCGAGAATTATTCTCTGGCCCATTATCTTGATTAATGACAAGTGTTTTGATTTGAGAAAAACGGTAACTTTGAGACTGCCAAAAATCCTCTAATATATCAACAATAAAATCACTTGTAATTTTCGATTCTGTAAAATATAAGAATAGTTCATCAATCTCTGGAATGAATACCCCATAAGGGGTTAAAGTTGCTTTTGAATCATAATCATGGTCATTAGTCTCAACAGGTTTTCTATTTTTACCACCTCTATCAAATAAACCAATTTTTACCCTCGCCTTAGCATCTAAACTTAAACGTAAAACATTAACTTCTTCATCTGCTGTAGAATTAACTATTGCTAATTGGTTAAATATTGCTTCTGTTTCTGGAATTTTTTTTGAGGTAAAACTTTTGCCGCACGTTTAAGACGATATCCTAAATTATTGAGCTTGACGCGAATAGTTTCTTCTGTTGGTAATTCTTTATCACTATAATCAAATTTTTCTATTAATTGCTTTCTAACTTCTGCAGCACTTAGACGCGTATAAATCCTCTGACTTTTAAAACTTGGGTCAGTTTGACTTTGGGAGTCAACTAATTTTTTAATATCTGATAAAAGTGTTGGGAGATGTTCTTCTATCTTTCTTCTACCTCTAGCAGAATAATTATCAACACAAGTGATTCCACTTTTTAATTCTTTAATTCCTTTGCTTATAGTACATCTATTCCACCCCAGTTCTTGTTCTGCCAATATAAACCCGACCTATCCTAATTCCAAAACCGTTTGGGCCATAAATCTACGCCTTGCTGCATCTTTTAATTGAGAAGCTGTTTCTTTTAACAGCTTTTTAAGCGAATCAGTTAGTTCCATAGATGCCCTAAAAAATCTAATTAAAGAAGAATTTACTACAAAAAGTAGGGAGAAGGAAGGGCAGCGTTGCGCTGCCCTTCCTTCTCCCTAAAAGAATGATTATCATTTATATCTCAGTATATTTTATTCCTTGGAAGTCCCTTAATAGAAATATCAATGCTGCCAATCCAAGCTTCATCCATCCTCACATGTGCAACCAAGTTGCCTCCGCTATCAGCGACTGCGATGTTCATAGGCTGACCAATCTCCTGCGCCTTTTTCTCCGCTGCCGCAATCACTCGACGCGCGTCGTTTAGTGTCACCATATTTCCTGCTCCTTGTGATAGATTTGTGTTGCCTTACCTGAGTATCATCTCTTTGGAGAGATTGTCAATTTTGACACTGAGACCTTTGAAAAATACATATTTATTAGCTTTTGTCGATTAACTTGCTGTGCGGAGTCTTGGCAAGTTTTGGTGGTTGTTGAGGCGGCATAGCTATTCATCCCCAGCAGGATGATTCCAAACACGTAGCGCTATGAAAAACGATTCCGGTACAATGAGAACAATTATCATTTTAACAGTCTTTGAACCTTATGGAAAAGCCGGAAGAGTTTAATGTCCTTGTGGTGGGTGCAGGTGCAGCAGGGATTGGCGTTGGTGCTGTCCTGAAAGATCTCGGGTTAGAAAACTTTGCCATCCTGGAACGACATCAGATTGGAGAATCCTTCCGGCGCTGGCCCCAGGAGATGCACTTTATCACCCCATCTTTTCCCAGTCATGGCTTTGGCCTTCTCGACTTGAATGCGATCGCCCGCAAAACCTCTCCTGCTATTAACTTTCAGCGAGAACATCTGACGGGCAACCAATATGCTGAGTATTTGGAAACCGTTGCTTATTACTTCAAGCTTCCAGTTTACACTGATGTTGAAGTACAGAAAATTGAACCGTTATCTCAAGGCCAGGGGTTTTTAGTTAACGTGCCTGATGGTATTCTCAAAACCAAATTTCTGATTTGGGCTGCTGGGGAATTTCAATATCCCAACTTAACTCCTTTTTCGGGTGCAGATTTATGTTTGCATAACTCCCAGATTGCATCCTGGACTCATTTAGAGGGCGATGAATTTATCATCATCGGTGGCTATGAAAGTGGCATGGATGCTGCATCCAACTTAGTTGCATTAGGCAAACGAGTCAAAGTTTTAGATCGCACTGGCATTTGGGCTGAACCTAATACTGATCCCAGTATTTCCCTCTCTCCCTATACCGTTCAGCGGATGGATTTTTGCTATTCTACTGGGCGACTAGAACTGATTGGCAATGCCGCGGTCGAAGAAGTGAAAGTCGTTCCTGGCGGCTATGCCGTTTATAGCGAATACAACAAGTGGGTGTCACCCACCCAACCCATTCTCTGTACGGGATTTGAGAGCAGTTTGAAACAAATTGCCCATTTGTTTGACTGGTCTGAAGGTTATGCCGGATTAACTCAAGAGGACGAATCTACCATAACCCCTGGATTATTTGTAGTTGGGCCTTCTGTACGGCACAAAAACCTCATCTTCTGCTTTATCTACAAGTTTCGCCAGCGTTTTGCTGTTGTTGCAAATGCGATCGCCCAACGTCTCGGCATTGACCCCACACCTCTTGAGATTTACCGACAGGAAGGGATGTTTCTTGACGATCTCTCCTGCTGCGACGATGAATGTCTGTGCTAAACTCACCCCCCATTCCCCCATGCCCCACTCCACTGCCTCCACTCAAAGCACAATTGTTGTTATTGGGAAAGAGAATACCGGCAAATCTCAATTGATTGCATCTCTGACCCATCGCACACCCTACAGTAGTAATTTTCGTGGCTCTACAGTTACCTGTGAGCACTACATGGGAGACGGTATGATGTTTATCGATACACCTGGGATTTTGTATCGCTCTGATACGACAACCACTCGAGGCGCATTAGAACAATTACACAAGGGTGACAGGATCTTGTTGGTGGTGAAAGCAACTCATGCTGATGAGGATCTGGCGGATTTACTGCCCCTGGTGGACGGCAAACAGGGTATTGTGGTAATGACATTTTGGGATAAGGTGTTGCCATCTGAGTTTACCCAGCAGGTTATTCACCGCTGGCAACAGGCAGCCAATCTCGCGTTGATGACCGTTGATGCTCGAAACTTGACCGCAATGCAACGTCAGGAAATTCAAACTGCGATTAAGCAGCCCACTGTATTTTCTACTCAGCGGCAACTGATTTCATTGGGATGGCGGATTGAACCACATCCAACGTTGCTGGAGCATCCCCCTTTAGGTTGGCTGTTGGCGATCGCCTTGCTGCTGATACCCTCTGTCTTTGCTGTCTGGCTTGCCAATACGTTTGCAGCGATTGTTGATCCACTCATACAGGGATTAGTCAACCCAACCGTAGAAGCCCTCTCTGGCTTACCGTCTTTGTCCAAGGAAATTTTGATTGGACGCTATGGTCTGGTAACAATGGGACCATTGTTGTTTGTCTGGGCAGTGCCGACGGTCATTCTTTATGCTTTATTTTTGGGTGCTTACAAAGCCAGTGGTTTAGTGGAACGAATTACCATTACTTTGCATCCGTTGTTAAGTTCCTTCGGCTTATCGGGACGAGATTTGGTACGCGTCATTATGGGGTTTGGTTGTAATGTGCCAGCAGTGATCAGTACCCGTGCCTGTTCCAGTTGTTCTCGCAAAACCTGTATTTCAGCTATCGCCTTTGGTTCTGCCTGTTCTTACCAGTTTGGTGCCACATTGGGGGTATTCAGTGCGGCAAACTTGCCCTACTTGGTGATTCCTTACCTGGTCTACCTGACAATCACAACGTTGATTTATACACGCCTGATTGCGCCTAAGTCGGCTCGTTCTCCCCAAAACCGGCTGATGATTGAGCATCGCACTTTCCTGGAAGTTCCTCGATGGTCAGCCATTTGGCGCGAAACAAAGGGTACCCTCAACCAGTTCTTCACCTTAGCGATTCCCATATTTTTGGCGATCGCGTTAATTGCCTCTGTCCTAGATTGGTTGGGTGTTTTGAATGATTTGAGTCGGTTGATCGATCCAACAATGGGTTTGTTTCGGCTGCCACCGGAAGCAGCGTTACCTGTGATTCTGGCATCAGTTCGTAAAGATGGACTACTACTATTTGCCCAACCCAATACGGTCAGCCTGTTGTCCCCTGTGCAAATCCTTACAGGCGTTTATCTAGCCGGGGTACTGTTACCCTGTCTGGTGACAGCACTGACAATCGCTCGTGAACAGTCCGTCAAGTTTGCCTTGATATTGATGCTAAGACAAGCGATCGCGGCGATCGTATTCGCCTTCATTCTGGCTTGGGGGGGATGGTTTTGGTCATAGTTTCGTGTTCCGAACTGTTATTTGCTCTAGAGAAATGTCCCAATTTCAAGCGATCGCCTACTCCAAATGACTCATAGGTCCAAGGTTCATCTCCCTTAGATTTTATATTTTTCGTGGATCTTAAGGGTTGTAAATCTATGCCGTATTTGCTAGGTGAGATTTGTCGGCGCAACGTTCCCAATCACTAGATATAGAAGTCTTTGCATCTAACAAACTACTTGACTTTATTCCAGTGCATTGGGCTTGTTAGACCATATATAGTTGCCAAAGAAGACCTATAAGCAAAAATCTAAAGTTAAATTCCTCTTAGCATAAACAATTTGCCGTCATCATATTTATACCATAGGAACCAAAGACATGCAGTGATCTTAGGAAAGTAACTTCTGTGATATTTAAATCTCCCATTGAGTTTCATGTTTTTATACAAAATCTCAGGAGAAACATACGTGTCTGGAGAACCATTAGATAAAAATGCAAGAATTGTAAACAGATGTTCTAGATTCAAGCCTGATGATTTAAATGAAATCAGTGAACTCACCTCTCCTCTAGATAGTAATTTCTCATCCTCCTCTTTCAATGTTTCTAGTAGTTCGCTATGAAATGTAAGTCCTGGTCTCCTAAGGTCTAAAACTCCAAAAGGCCCCTGAGATCGCTTTTCCAGGTGTTTTTTTTCAACTATCGTAATCTTATCATTTTGCTCACCTATCAGATAACTCAATGAAGACGATGATATTTTGCCTGCAAAAAATGTCCTGAGATTATCTTCTTGTAAGGAGAGAATATAATCTTCATTCATTGCAGGATAATCTCTTTTAAGTATATATATCTTGTATAAAATACTTGTCACCGAATCCAAGGACAAAATATCTAGATTATCTTTTCCTAATTCTAATCTTATATTTTCTAGACCTTCAGATATTTGATTACGACATCTTTCATTGTCTCTATTTATACGTTCTAAATCTGCTTTTTTCAAACTATATCTGTACGTTAATACAGCTACAAGTGCGGAAATAGATACGACTATTGGTGTCAATACACCGGTCGCAGTTTGAACGTACTTTGCATTGTCACCTTGGACAATGAACTTCCATAATGAACAAGCAAACCAATAAGGAAGAATTGGTGAAATGAGTATTAGAAAACAAATTATGCTTTTTTTAACTTGCTGTTGGCTATTTAAGTAGTTTAATAACTTCTGAAAGTTTTCATGATTTAACCAAATACTCAGGATTATGAAACCAGTGGCTATTGGTACTAGCCAGTTAATGTTTCCCATAAGAACTAATCTTCAACTAAAAATTCGTAAACACTTAGGCCGCCTAACTGTTGTTTATTATACTTTTTCCTGTCTAAGTCAGTCTAACCAACCCAATTAGGGGTATTAGGCTGATCTTGATCGCGATAACACTCTTTTGGAGTGGTTATTTGATATGGGTTCAATAAAAATTACTATTTTTGAATGATAATGATTATTATACTTATTGCAAAACTCCTCTACAGATGAATTTACTATTTAGCAACCGCACTTCAATCGAACAAGTAGAAGAAGGTCTAGAACTTGCTCCCAAATTTGATTCTAACGGTTTGATACCAGTAGTGACTACAGATGCACACACTGGGGAAGTATTGATGCAAGGTTATATGAATCAGGATGCATTAATTAAAACAATTGAAACTGGTGAAGCTCATTATTATAGTCGTAGTCGTCAGCAGCTATGGCATAAAGGTCAATCAAGCGGATTGGTACAGAAAATCAAGCAATTATTGATTGATGATGACCAAGATTGTATTTGGATGCGAGTTGAAGTTGCTGGTTCAGGAGCAAGTTGTCATGTTGGTTATCGTTCCTGTTTTTATCGTAGTATTCCTGTAGGAAAAGATGTTATCTCTTCTGAGCAACCACTAAGGTTAACTTTTACCGAAACCGAAAAAACCTTTGACCCCAAGACAGTTTACGGCGATGCACCCAATCCAAAACAACTTTAGGTTATTATCAATTGTGCATCAAATAAGTGTGGATAGGTAATCAGTGAATCCCAATTCTAAGGTGCAGTCGCATTCTCGGGTTCTCATTAGACCTGTCCGGAATATTAACTTGGTGCCAAAAAAATGGTAGAACGGAGTTTTCACCGTCTACCAAAATGAAAAATCCACTTCATTATATTCAAGAATACCCACACC
>NZ_JASJDK010000106.1 GCF_030065675.1 Mastigocoleus sp. MO_188.B34
TATTCCCGTAATTTAAATATTGTGTGAAGCAACAATCTATTCTAATTGTATTTTTTTGTGTAATTGATGATGTAAGCTAAATTCAAACAGTTAACAAAATAACACTATGTATGATTGGCATAAAAAATACTTAAATCTCATAAAAATATATCAAATAAAATATTTATGTTGGCATTAATAAGTTCGTATTTTATTGAGATTTTTTATATTAAATATATTTAACATTGTAAGTATATTACTCAGATTAATTTACTTTAAATAATTTAAATTTTATTTATGACATCAAGTTTTTGTTTTGAGCGATGGGAATTTATAATAATTTATCTTAATTGGCTTGAAACTATTCAAATCGAAACACTAATAACTAGCTGAAATTAAAGATATGCTTTTAATATTACTAGTTTACAGATGATAATATAGTTAAAATCAAAAATATTATTTACTGATACTAAATATTTAATTATTAAATTCTTTGGATTCCCCTTAGTTATTATTAGTGGATTGAAGTCAGGACTTGGATTTAAATAAATACAACTAAAGACAATTAGTTATTACATTCAGTATTTTCACAATTTACAGCTATTTAAGCTACACATAAAATTGAGAAATATTCAGATATTGACTTGGGTATAGGTTGAAATCTATAAGTAAAAACTAAATTAAAAAATATTGATTTATTCCTAGTTCCTTCAGATCAGGGAAGATGACTAAATTAGAAAAAATGAACACTCCCGTTGGCAACTATGCACCAGATTTTGAGCTCCCAGGAATTGATGAGCGAGTACATCACCTCCATCGTTACTTAAATCAATTCCAAGTGATTTGTGTAATTTCAATGTGTAATCAATGTCCTTATGTAAATCTATATTTAGAAAGGCTGAAAAATATCCAAGCAGAATTTTCACAAAGAGGCTTTACTTCCATTGGAATGAATGGTGCTGATGCCCACAATGAGCCCCAAGAAAATTTTAAGCATATGAAAGCTTTTGCCGAAGAGCATGAATTGAATTTTCCTTATTTATGGGATTCAACACAAGATGTAACCCGCAGTTTTGGTGCAACAAAAACACCAATGGCATTCCTCATTGATAAAGATGGTGTAGTACGCTACAAGGGACAAATTGATAGTTACCCCCAAAATCAGACAGCCGCACGAGTGAACTATCTCAAAGAAGCAATTACATCTTTGTTAAACAACCAAGTAATAATTACTACAGAGACAGAGCCTTTCGGTACTCCTTTAGTATGGCGTAACTAGAGACATATATTCACCATGCTGCTATCTTAAATTGGAGGTCATTGCAACAATATTTTTTAGATCAAGCGTAACTTCATGGGAACACATTACCGACGGGTTTTACTGAAGCTGAGCGGTGAAGCCTTAATGGGAAATATGGGCTATGGAATAGATCCAGAAATCGTAAAGCGAATAGGCTCAGAAGTAGCAGAAGTGGTAGCCACTGGTGTTCAAATGGCTATTGTTGTGGGAGGTGGGAATATATTTCGTGGTGTCAAGGCCGCAGCAGGGGGTATGGACAGAGCAACTGCTGACTACATCGGGATGATTGCTACAGTAATGAATTCCCTGACGCTACAAGATTCACTTGAACGAATCGGACTACAAACACGAGTCCAAACTGCGATCGCAATGCAGGAAATCGCCGAGCCTTATATTCGTCGTCGAGCCATCCGCCATCTAGAAAAGGGGCGGGTGGTTATTTTTGGTGCTGGTTCTGGAAACCCCTTCTTTACCACTGATACAACAGCAGCCTTAAGGGCAGCAGAAATTGATGCTGAGGTAATATTTAAAGCAACTAAAGTTGACGGGGTATATGATGCGGATCCCCACATATACCCTGAAGCAAAACGTTATCAGTCTCTTAACTATGGACATGTTTTAACCAATGATTTGCGAGTAATGGATAGTACCGCGATAGCCTTATGTAAGGAAAATAATATCCCGATTCTCATATTTGATATTTCGGTAAAGGGTAACATCTACCGAGCAGTCATGGGAGAATCGATTGGCACGCTTGTGGGAGGTTCTTGTGAAGTTAGCTGAAGCTGAGAGTACAATGCAAAAAAGTGTTGATGCGACTCAACGCGCATTTAACACTATTCGTACTGGTCGTGCCAATGCCAGCTTGTTAGATAAGGTGATGGTGGAATACTACGGTACCCCCACTTCTCTAAAATCCTTGGCAAATATTAGTACGCCTGATGCGACGACAATTTTAATTCAACCCTACGATCCTGGTAGCCTGAGTCTGATTGAAAGATCGATTTCTATGTCAGATGTGGGTTTGACACCGAACAATGATGGTTCTACCATTCGGTTAAACATACCCCCTTTGACGAGCGATCGTCGTAAAGAATTAGTCAAAATAGCTGCTAAATATGCTGAAGAGGGACGTGTTGCAGTTCGGAATATCCGGCGCGATGCCCTTGACACTATTCGTAAGGATGAGAAAAATAGCGATCTCTCTGAAGATGAATCGCGGGATTTGCAAGACAAAGTACAAAAGTTGACAAACAAATATACCGCTAAAATCGATCAATTATTAGCGGAAAAAGAAAAAGATATCACAACGGTATAAGTTGTCTGAAGGTAAAGGGTTTACAGGGATACAATTGCTTATCCCTGCCTTTTACTTTTCTTGACTATGTCCAATATCTTTACGGCTGAATATTATTGTCTGTGCCCATTGATTATTTCTGTAAGGCTTAAAACCCTCGGATAATTTCTAATATGATTGATATTTTTATTAAAATTTTATAGAATTTGCATTTTACTTGGCAAAAAATTTGTAATCATTTTTAATATTTGCTTGTAACTTAAGTAGAGACAAAAGTAAGCAAAGATAAAACCATAATTCAAATACTATTTAAAATTTAGATAAATAATTAGCTCAAATTCAATTAAATCTAAGGTCAATTAAATCGAGATCGAATAAAAACTAATCTGAGTAGCACGTGAAAAATATACTGAAATTGTCTACTTATTAGGAATAAAGGTTAAGTCAAGTTAAATCTAATACTTTCTACTTGTTAATCCAGTTTTTTCCAATAACAAATTTCGGTGTCATTGCTTAAAGTTTTTCTCGAGGTGACCATACTTACAGTCAAAATAAACACCAAGAAGTAAATTAATTCAGGAGCGAAGAATTAGTAGTATGTATGACTGCATTATTGTCGGAGCCGGACCTGCTGGTGGAAGTGCTGCATATCATCTTGCCAAACGCGGACGTTCGGTACTGGTTTTAGAAAAAGAGTCTTTACCCAGATATAAGCCCTGTGGTGGTGGCGTTTCACCTGCTATTGCTAAATGGTTTGATTTTGACTTTAGTCCAGCAATTTCAGTGAAAGCAGATACTTTACGTTGTACCTGGAAAATGGAAGATCCAGTCGAATCTAAACTGGAAATTTCTGAGCCAGTCTGGATGGTACGAAGAGATGTATTTGATAACTTTTTAATCGAGCAAGCGAAAAAACAAGGAGCTGAACTTAAAGATAATACTGAAGTAAAAGGAATAGAGTTCAAGGGTGACCATTGGGAAGTAGACACCGGATATGGTCCTTTAAGTGCTCGTTATTTAATTGCAGCAGATGGTGCAAAAGGTTCCATGGCAAAGTGGCTGGGTTTTAAAGAACGCAAACGTCGCTTGGCTGCTGCTTTAGAAGCGGAAGTAAGTGCTGATATTAAAGATGCTTCTACGCTTCATTTTGAATTTGGTATAGTTAAAAATGGCTATATTTGGAATTTTCCTAAAGCGGACGGTTATTCCATTGGCGTAGGAACTTTCATCGGTGGTGGGAAACAAGATTTTAAGAAGATATTAGACCAGTATGCTTCATCTTTTAATGTAGATCTTAAAAGTGCTAAGCAATACGGTCATCCATTGTGTGTATGGGATGGGAATCAAAAGCTACATACTCAAAATGCTATTTTGGCAGGAGAAGCAGCTTGCGTTGTCGATCCGTTTACTGCTGAGGGTATTCGTCCTTCGATTTTTAGTGGGATAAAAGCAGCAGAAGCTATTGACAAAGCTGTAGGTGGTGAAGTTGATGCTTTAGAGAAATACTCCCAAATCATCAATGATGAATGGGGTTCTGAAATGTCTTGGGCGAAGAAATTAGCCGGTGCATTTTATCGCTTTCCTGGAATTGGTTATAAAGTTGGGGTTAAGCGTCCTTCTGGAGCTCAAATCATGGGTAAAATTCTCTGCGGAGAATTACGATACGGTGAAGTTTCCGGTCGTGCTTTGAGGCGTTTGGTACCTTTTGGTGGATGATTAAAGCTTAATTTGCACGTAGTTTAAGCTGATATTTGTGAATCTAATTTATATTCACACTAAAAAAATTGCAAAAGCGTGCAAGTTTTGGGTGTGTTATGACGTTACGGGCGTAGGCTAATGTCCGTAACGTATCATTCTCGATATCCATCGTAATTGTAAAATCCATAACTCCCAACTGATGACAAAAATACATGTGGTAGGTGTTGGTTTAGATGGTTTAGCCGGAGTTAGTGAAACAGTTAAACAACTTATAGAACAAGCAAAATTGCTTATAGGTAGTTCGCGTCATCTGGATTATTTTTCTCAAAGTCAAACTGATACTCCAACTGAGCGACTACTGCTAGGAGATTTAAGTCAAACTATTACAAAAATTAGACAGCACCTAAAGCAGGGTAAAAATTCAATTGTAATTTTAGTATCCGGCGACCCTTTATTTTTTGGTTTGGGAAGACTACTTTTAACAGAACTTCCCCCAGAAGAATTAACTTTTCATCCCCATTTAAGCTCGGTTCAGTTAGCATTTAACCGCCTTAAAATTCCTTGGCAAGATGCGAAAATTATTAGCGTTCATGGGCGTTCTGTTGATGAGTTGATTTCTGCATTGCAGCAAGGTGTAGAGAAAATTGCTGTTTTGACAGATACAACTAATAATCCTCATGCGATCGCAAGTTTACTCAAATCTTTAAGTTTACCCAGCCAATATAAAATTTGGGTTTGCGAAAACCTTGGTGGTAATCGCGAACGCATTTTAGAAATTCCAGGTTTAGAAAATTTAGATTTACAGTATTTACAAAAGCAAAAGTTTTCACCACTTAATGTTGTGGTGTTACTGCGTCACAATAAGAACAAAGAATTAAATTTAAAGAATTTACCCAAATTGGGAATACCAGACGATTGCTTTACATGTTTTAGCGATCGCCCTGGTTTAATCACAAAACGAGAAGTGAGAGTTTTAGTTTTAGGAGAACTTGCATTACATCCAGGACAAGTTGTATGGGATATTGGTGCAGGAACAGGCTCTGTATCCATTGAAGTTGCCCGTCTGTTTCCCACTTCCCAAGTTTATGCTATTGAAAGAACTGCTGCAGGTATTAGCTTAATTCAAAAAAATTGCGATCTCTTCCAAGTTGATAACATCACTACGATTTCTGGTAAAGCACCAAATGTTTTATTGAACTTACCCAAATGCGATCGAGTTTTTGTCGGTGGTAGTGGGGGTAATTTAGATAAAATCCTTAACGTCTGCAGTCAAAATCTAAATCCTGATGGTGTAGTAGTTTTAGCTTTAGCAACTTTAGAGCACCTCAACACCGCTTTGTCTTGGTTTAAATTCCATAATTGGGAGTTCAAGCTGTTACAGGTTCAACTATCACGCTCTATACCTGTAGGAGAATTGACTCGCTTTGCACCACTAAACCCCGTGACAATTTTAACTGCAAAGTTTTCAAGATTCTCACCACAGAACATTGAGAAAACCATCAAAGAAACTTACTAACAAACATCCTCTTAGAATAAGATAATTTTATACCAATTTCAAAAAACACTGCTACAGATCAATTTTCTGAGCAACTCTTTAAATCTGTTCCCTGTTCACCGTTCCCTGTTCCTTTCTATAAGGGAAGAGTAGCAATATTAAAGGAAATTGGTATTAGCATTAAGAAAATTAATTAAAGAAACACAATATTCCCCCACTTAGCAGCAAACAAGCAATACCTGTTGCACCTGCCAAAGGTTTATTGTGTCTACCCGTCACATACTCGGAAACATTACCTGTGTAATCAATTAAACCCAGGGTATCTATAGTCGCGATCATCCATACCCAACCCGAGTGAAGACCCCAAGCAAGTCCTAAATTACCACCATCTACAAATCTAGCTAGTACCAATATTATTCCCATGATCCATAGACCGGGTAGTTGCGGTAGTGTTTCTTTGCGTTCCCAAACTAAATGAAGAAGGGCAAAAATTAAACTAGATACAGTTACAGCGACCCATGGTCGATAATCTATTTGTAATTCTGTGAGTAAAAAACCTCGAAATACTAATTCTTCCACACCACCGATAAATAAAGCTACTAGCAAAATTGATAGCATTGTGATGGGTAGTTGTTGAACTTTCGCTTGTCGAATTTTTGAATAATTTAAAGTGCACCAACACCATGATAATTGACAAGCAAACATTATCAATATACCTACAACTCCTAAAATAAAACCTAGCCCTAAATAAATCAAAGTAGAAAATTTATTTAACCAACCATAATCAGAAAAAGATCTATTAGTAAAGCTACTAATCAACCACACAATAAAAGGGGCTAAAAGGTAAAGAGAAATTAATAAAGGTAATTTTTGTTCTGCTTTTAGAGGTTGATTTGGTCGCCAATTTATTGCGATTGCTGATAACAACCCAATTGGTAACCAACTAATTATCCAAATAGCAAAAAAAGCCATCACCACAACTAGTACTGGCATATGTTCAACAAGTAGTACTAATTTATTGGCAGACAGCTCTAGTTTTGATAGAAATTCCGGAAGAAAAAACACAGTAAGTATCTTGCAAACAAATAAATCTAGTAAGGTAAAAGATTTACTTTTCAGAACGATAGATCAATTTTGAATTACAGTAATTTTATTATTGTTATTACTGAAACAATTATTGACCATTGTCTAATTTTCAATATTTTATGAATAAAGTTCCCATACTAGTACTTTTTTAGGCAAGATATCTCATTGATTTTTTTATAGGAACAATAAAATATTTTCAATCATCTATTTTTGTCTGCAAGGGGAAAGTTCTATATTATTCATGCATAATTTAGATTTTACTTATCCCCTAACCAGAGAAAAAGTTAGTTTTATTTATTATTCCTCTTCTTCTTCCTCTTCTTCCTCTTCTTCTTCTTCGTATTCTTCATCTTCTTCATCTATTTCAGCATCTTCATCAAGCTGGGTTTCTTTTTTATCACTATCTATTTGAATTAAGTGGATATGCTTGTATCCTAACTTGATTTCAAATTCATCTCCGGGTTGTAATCCCATTGCTTTGGTATATGTTGCACCAATAACAATTTGACCATTTTGATGAACACTAACTCTATAAGTTGGTTCGCGACCACGTCCATCTTTCGGCGATTCAGGACTTAGAGGAATTCCTCTCGCCGACAATAATGCGTCATAAAAATCAGTGAGATTTACACGGACCTGGTTACTTTTAGTAACAGTGTAATAACCACACTGCTTTGCTCTTTCTCGGCGTGGTAAATTAGAAAGTTCTTTGACCTTAGCTAGCAGTGCTTTTCCTGTTAATGGTGCGGTTGCAGTTTCACTCATTACGATGAAAATATCCTTACTCTCTCCAAACTGATAAATGATGTCATTAGGTGTCAAAATATCGACTTTAAGACATCTGCTTAATAGCTACTATTTTTCAACTGGATAAGGGATTAAATCCTGCTTGACCAAAATTGAATAACCGTTATCATGACTGTATATACCAAAATTTAATTATTGGCTTCTACAGACATTAATTTTGGTAATTTGACGGTAATTTCAAGCAATCAGATCTTTAGAAAAGAAGTTATTTCTTTTCTGGTACAAATCAAGCTGTATAACTTGAAGCCCTTTTCCAAATTGTGTCAGCTCTATTTAAATAAGCCTTTACCTGAAGTAATTCCAGGTATCTCAGATTTAATGTTTGTCCTTATAAATTATGAGTTGTAGGGCTGACCTACTCTAACTCTTTACCTTAAAACACCGTGGAATTTTCCTCGGCTTTTGAGGACACACATTATTTTTATTTTGCCAGTCGAGATGAGATTTTTTACATCTCTATTTACAAAGAAACAATAGGGTTGTATTCACTCTAATACAGCTTTTTATGCTGATGACTGTTTCTTCTCAATTTTATTTTTAATACTAGCATGAACTAATAATAGCAAAAATATTGTTTAATTTTTAATTAAAGTGAGGAATGTACTTCAATTTAATTTTCTGGATTTAGGATGATTATTACCAAAGGGGTTTTAAAAAAATTAATCTGATGAAAGAGGCTAAATCTTCACATATTGAGTAACATTCAAGAATCAAACTTGATGATTGTAGAGATTTAAAAAGCTATAAGACTATTACACCGCTTTATTGCTATCTTAAGATATTCATTCGTGTTGCTTTAACAATTCTATATAAACTTCTTGTATTGCTTTAAAATACTTGAGATATTTCCAGGTATTGGATAAATGGTATTGACATCAACATAAACTTAATAGAGAATTGAGGATTTAATGAAGTAGATATTCTAATTAGGTAAAGATTTAGTGATAAATGTAAGCAAATTGAGATGAATGACAAAAATCAAGATTCCTTGTTTTACTCTAGTTTTCCTGGGTCTGTTTAAAAAAACTAAATATAAATTTGCTAAATTATCTTGTTTTACTGAATCGCTACACTTCAGCCTAAAAAGCTGAGAAAAATCAAGTATTTAAAACATTGGATAATAATTTATCCTTGGGGTAAATTCCGTGTCTCATTTATTGGGGAGTATATTATGTGTAGAGATTGACATAATTTTGTCAAACAAGGCAAGTACAAAATCTACAATTAGAATTTTTATGGCTATACCTAAACGATAATCAATGATTCTTTAATTATCTATCTATTAAATTTATTCCCTTATTCTTGAGAATAAACTGGATTATGCTTCCTTTTTTGGCAGCAACTAGCTTGCTTAAAAGGAATTATTTTCTGGGTATGTGTGAATATTCAAAAATAATGGTTCGTAAAATGTTAGTTATTTTTAAGATAATTCGGCAACAACAAAATTCTAGTCCAGTGGTGCAAAATTACCGTTTAGAAGCGGAACCAGGTAATACGATTTTAGATTGTCTCAATCGGATTAAATGGGAACAAGATGGAACTTTAGCATTTCGGAAAAATTGTCGCAACACTATTTGCGGTAGTTGTGCAATGCGGATTAATGGGCGTTCAACTCTAGCCTGTAAGCAAAACTTGAGAGATGAAATTGCTGTGTTTAAAAGGGAAAATTCCGCCTCTGATAAAGCTGATACAATTCCTGAAATAACTGTTGCACCTTTGGGGAATCTTCCTGTCATCAAAGACCTAATAGTTGATATGAATAATTTTTGGGATAACTTGGACAAAGTTAATCCTTATGTAAGTACTGCAGCCCGAAAAGTACCACAAAGAGAATTTTTACAAACACCTCAAGAGCGATCGCAACTAGATAATACTGGTAACTGTATTATGTGCGGTGCTTGTTATTCAGAATGCAACGCAGTGGAAATCAACCCCAGCTTTGTTGGTCCTCATGCTCTTGCAAAAGCTCAGCGCATGATTGCAGACTCCCGGGATGCTGACACTGAAAGTCGCTTAGATAAATATAATGAGTCTACTGCTGGGGTATGGGGTTGTACTCGTTGTTATTATTGCAACAGTGTATGTCCAATGGATGTTGCGCCATTAGATCGAATTAGCGAGATCAAACAAGAAATTCTCAAGCGTAAGTCAGCTAGTGATAGTCGTTCTATTCGCCACCGTAAGGTTTTGGTAGATTTAGTTAAAGCAGGTGGTTGGATTGATGAAAGACAATTTGGTTTGCAAGTTGTGGGGAATTATTTAAAAGACCTCAAGGGTTTACTTGGTATTGCACCTCTGGGTTTGCGAATGATTTCTCGTGGTAAATTTCCATTATCTTTTGAGCCTTCTGAAGGTACTCAGGAGGTACGTTCGTTAATTGAAGCTGTACAAAATTCAGAAAGTCAAAATTAGTTTTTGGTAATGGGTAATGGGTAATTGGTCATTGCTTGTTCCTAATTTTCCGTGGAAAGCCAAACAGAGTAAGACCTAAGTATGCTTGCGCTAAACCTGGAGCAAATCCCCAATACCCAATACCCAATCTCCTTCTTACGGGATGTTTAATCGGTTACCAAAACGACGATCGTAGACTACGATATCCCATTGCCCATTTATACTGCTCTCGAAAGCAATGATATTACCATCTCCACTAATTGTAGGGTTGCGGATTTCTGCTTGTACGTCTGCTGCTAAATTGCGTGTTTGGTTAGTTTCGCGATCGTACAAAAAAACAGCCGAACGACCGTTTCTAGAAGCTGCAAACACGATATAGCGACCATCACTAGAAACAGATGGATCGGAAGCGATCGCATCAAAGGAATTTAAACCAGGTAATTCTACTAAGTTGCGACCTAGTGTATCGAACATATAAATATCTTGGCTACCCCGGCGGTCGCTAGTAAAAACGATATATCTCCCAGAAATTTGTGGGTTTAATTCTGAAGCCGTACTATTGAGAGAACGACCTCCTGGATCGAATGAATAATTTAATAATCTGGGATAACCAAAACCAAAGCAACCATTTAATAGACTGGCACTAATTAATATAGGAATAAAAATTTTAATGTTCTGAGCATTAGATTTTCTAAGCATTAGATTATTTGAACATTACAGATTGGATATAAGAAGAAATATTGAAGATATATTCTGCTCACTTAGGAATGAAAATTTAATAACCTGTAATTCTGAAATTTGGAACGGTGCGTTACGCGATGCTAACAGCACCCTACTTTTGTACTTTATTTAATCCACATTCCTTATCCTAAACCAAAGGATTTTGGATATTAGTTTTGTTCGTTACTCCTTATTCATTACTTATTACTTATTACTTATTACTTATTACTTATTACTTATTACTTATTACTCATTACTCAATTTATTCAGTAGGTGCAGTTGCAGGAGTACCATCAGGTATATCTAATTCTATATTTGGTCCCCTGTCTAACACTTCAATATCCCACTGACCGCGACTAGAGGTTTCAAAAGTAACATAGCGTCCATCAGGGCTAATACTAGGATTTCTTACCCAACCCGGATAAAAAGAAGTCAAGACTTGTGATTGTTTTGTCGCGCGATCGTAAAGTGATACGACAGGTCTACCTCGATCTGTTGTCATATAAACAATGTAACGCGCACTATGGCTCAGGCTAGGAGCTTCAACTATTATTCGCGCTCGATTTAAGTTTGGCGTACGAACAAACTGCTGCTGTTGAATGTCAAACAGCAGCAGTTGATGATTACCATTACGATTAGAAATAAATCCCAAAAAACGACCGTTACCACTCAAAGTAGGTTGTTCTTCGGTATAACGACTGTTAAGGGAAGAAGATCCAATAGGAAGATCGGTATAACTACAAGAACTTAGTAAAATTGCCAGACTGCAACTAAGGCTCCAATTACTCAATCTTTGGAGCCAAATACTGGATATCACTTTACTCACACTGACTTTTCTTTGTTGCTTCTATTCATTGCTTCTATATAATGCAACTTCAGTTTTAATTAATTATTTATTTATTCAAATATCGTCGAAGTTAATGGGACGATCTGATTCTGGATCGGGGCGATCGATGGGTTTAAAATCCACATAAGGAGTAGAAATTACTTCATCATCTCCTGAAATTGGTCGGGAATCTTGGGAGTTTGTATTACTTGTGGGTCTTCTCCTCTTTCTTCTTCTAGGAGTTACTTCTTCTGAGGAAAACTCCGAGCGAGGTGCTTCATCTTTGATTTTACGTTTTGGCGGTCTAGCTTCCCTGGGGGAATTACTCTTATCCCAGTCATCATCAAATCGTTCTACTTGCTTGGATTTTTCCCAATCATCTTCTTGGTACCTTGAAGTAGGTCGATTATCATATCCTCCAGAATTTCGACGACGGGATCTTTCATCTCGCCCTTCTCGGGTACTTCTATTACTACGACGTGATGGACGACGGGGAGGAGCTTCATCATCATAGTAGTCGGGACGAGTTAGACGACTATCCCTACTTCCAGGTATACGACCGCGCACAGGGCGTTCATCATCATAGTCATCTTCATAATATGGTAGTGGTTCCAACTCAGCTTCCACTCGCGCAGCTCTAGATCTCCTTGGATTGCTGCTGGGTTCGTATTGATAGCGATTGCTTATTTCTCGCTCATCATCAACAATTGGGGTGTTACGCTTTGCTTGTTGGGTAGCAATGCCCCGTAAGCGAATACTCTCATAGGCAAAATATAAAGTTGTACCGATCAATAACAACTGACCGAATTGCAAAATTGGGTCTAATCGCCAACCTTGGAATATTAAAATAAAGCCACAGAGCAAACCAACAGCAGCAAAAAATATATCTTGATCTCGGGATAATTCCGGTTTTACAGTACGAAGGAAATATAATCCAGCCCCAGCTACAGCTAAGAAAATTCCTAAAATACTGGCTGGGTTAGTTCCGAAATTAACCTGTGCCAGAACACTGGCTGAATTCAGCCCCAAAATTAACATTGTTGTTTTCCTAATATCAAATCTATGTTAACTACTTAAAATTAAAATCTCCACTATAGCCAAAAACACAAAACAAACACATAAAAATTTTACAAAAAAATATTAAAGCTCCAAAGCATCAGATGTTGCTTTGAAGCATCTGTGTTTATGTTAAAGATTTTTTCTGTATTTCAGCCAAGTATAGCTTGTATGGCACTAACAGATAAATTACACGGAACTACAAATAAGTTCGGAATTGAAAGATTATCGGTCACACAGAGTCAAATAATACTTTCTAAAGTGGCTTAATTACGTTGAATTTTATCTTTCTGACTGATGAAAATTAAAGCTACTGTAATTGGAATAACAACAATTACTGAACCCCAAAGTAAGCTCCAAAGGAAATTTGCTAAAGAAGGTGTCATGGATATAAACCTTTTTTGTTACAGTCTTCTAAATTATGTTAACAAAATCAAGGTTATTTCCCCTATTCAGTCCCAAGTCCGATCGCTCTGTTGAAAATTTATAAGCTACGACTTAACTTTACTCCCAATCCCCAATCCCCAATCCCCATTCCCCAACTTGAAACTACTTCCCACACTCCCCATTCCCCATTCCCCAATATGGGTTTACAATCAAAAAGAGCTATATTTACAAAGCTTTATTTTTTGTAACGGCTTTCAAGCGACTTTACTTCAGGCTATGAATGGTATAGATATCACAACTTGGATTCTCGGTCCCTTTTTGGGAGTGATGATGCTTCTGTTCATCTTCCGCATAATCATGAGTTGGTCTCCCGAACTAAAATTGAATCGTTTTCCCTTTTATTTAGTCGCTTTACCTACAGAACCTTTTCTAGTGATATTGCGGAAATTGGTACCACCTATAGGTGGAGTAGATATTACCCCAATTATTTGGTTTGGAATTTTTAGTTTTTTACGGGAAATTTTATTAGGTCAGCAAGGTCTACTCACCATGCTCTCTCGAGTACAATAAGTTCCCAAATATCTTGTAATTCAGGTATCGCAGTAGGTAAATAAGTTAGGAAATCATATTTTACTTCACAGGGAATAGGCAACAGGGAACAGGGAACAGGAAATAGAAAAATTTCTAAATCAGAACATGTAGTTCTATATCTCGTAATCTACGTACCGTACCTTGTAACTTTTAAGAATTAGCCAATTTTGAACACTCGAAAATTTTGATGACTTGAAATTAGCCATCTAATCTCGAGTGTTTGATTTTTTGTGATTTTGTGCTTTATCGCACCAGGTTTTTGGAATCGGACATTTTTTGTTCCCTCTCCCTTCAAGAACATTAGGGTGTCCTAAACCATGCGCTCAATGTCGTAACTTCAGTTAAGAAAGTTAGCTAGAGCTTGGATTAACTCATTTCTTGCACAAAGTTAGTGTAAACATTACCTTGCAAAAACTGGGGAGTTTCCATAATTTTTTGATGAAAAGCAATTGTGGTTGGTAGTCCCGTAATTGCACATTCTCTTAATGCCCGTTTCATACGATTAATACTAGTATTTCGGTCTGGTCCCCAAACAATCAACTTACCAATTAAAGAATCGTAATAAGGGGGAATTTGGTAATCAGTATA
Organism: Mastigocoleus sp. MO_188.B34; assembly: GCF_030065675.1. GTDB lineage: Bacteria > Cyanobacteriota > Cyanobacteriia > Cyanobacteriales > Nostocaceae > Mastigocoleus. The sequence continues at coordinate 14,222 of NZ_JASJDK010000106.1, forward strand.
AACATGGGAATCAACCCTTACTCCTGGACCACCGGGAGGAAGATAACCACTTATTTTTCCAGGTGCTGGACGGAATTGGCGATCCGGATCTTCTGCATTAATCCGACATTCAATAGCATGACCTTTTAAAACTACTTGGTCTTGGGTTAATCGCAGCTTTTCTCCTTGAGCAATGCGAATTTGTTCTACCACTAAGTCGACCCCGGTAATCATTTCTGTCACGGGATGTTCCACTTGAATTCTGGTGTTCATCTCCATGAAGTAAAAACTACCGGAAGCATCGAGTAAAAACTCAATAGTACCCGCACCACTGTAATTGATAAATTGGGTAGCCCTCACGGCTGCTTGTCCCATTTTTTCCCGCAATTCTGGGTCAAGAGCTACTGAGGGTGCTTCTTCTAATAGCTTTTGATTACGACGTTGAATTGAACAATCCCGTTCGCCCAAATGAATTACATTACCGTAGTTATCGGCTAATACTTGAAATTCTATATGACGCGGGCGCTCGATAAATTTTTCTATGTATACTCCACCATTACCAAAGGCGGCTTCAGCTTCACCTTTAGCAGCTTGAAAAGAAACTACAAATTCATCTTCTGAGCGTACCAGACGCATACCGCGTCCGCCACCACCTGCGGTAGCTTTGATCATTACTGGATAACCAATTTCTTTGGCGATCGCCAAACCTTCGGTGTCCGTTCCTACTAATCCACCACTACCCGGCACGGTAGGAACTCCAGCTTTTTGCATTGTTTCCTTTGCAGTGGACTTATCACCCATGAGGCGAATAGCTTCTGCGGACGGACCAATAAATGCAATATGATGATCTGCACAAATTTCCGCGAATCTAGCATTTTCCGATAAAAAACCATATCCGGGATGAATCGCACTCGCGTTACGGGTTAACGCTGCAGCAATAATGTTAGGGATATTTAAATAACTTTTACTACTTGCAGGTTCGCCAATACAAACTGTTTCATCAGCAAGCTGGACGTGGAGAGCATTGCGGTCAACACTGGAGTGGACAGCAACAGTAGCAATTCCCATTTCTTCACAAGCCCGGAGAACGCGAAGCGCAATTTCTCCCCGATTAGCAATTAATATTTTGTCAAACTTCATCTTCTAGCTTCTACATTAGTCCAGATTTACTGAAATTCTCTTCTCTATTATGAGTGGGAGAATACCAAGCAAGCTCCCCGGTATTTACAGGAGTTGGCTTCGGGCTTGGGGTGAGTCTTCACCAGATAAGTGTGCAAGTTGTGGTGCGATGGTTAGTGGTCGGTTTCTCATCTCTGAGACTCGACAGCACCGTGAATTATACGGTGTTCGCACCCCTTGTCAATATCACTTGTGAAACTGCAATTTTTCTGTTATTCAGATATCCCTAAGCAGAAATTCTCCAAACTTTTTGCTTATTTTTTTAATTTACTCAGATATTAGATTACTATATTTGTTTTTATATGCTATATTCTATATCTAGCAAACAAGAGCGGATGTGGCGGAATTGGTATACGCGCACGTTTGAGGGGCGTGTGGCTTTGCCTTGCGAGTTCGAGTCTCGCCATCCGCATTTTTTACAGATAATTGCTCCCTGTCAGTTATATTTGGGATTAATTAGTAAACATGAACTACTAGTAGAGACGTCGCACTGCAACGTCTCTATTATTTTTAGAAAATATATACCCAACCCCGATCGCTTTTTTGTGCTTTCATATAAATAAGTAAATTTTTGTTAAGAGTAGAGCTTTGACTGCAACCTACAAATATTCAAATAACTTAACATTACCTACGAGTTGGCATCGTCTCAGTCCGATTTGGGAAGGGGGAGAGGAAGTAATACAGCAGGGTTTACCTCACACTCAGTTAGCTCCTGCTTGGCAATTATTACTTTTAGGTGATGGTTCTCCAACCAGACATTTAAAGTTACTGACAGGAGAACCAACGGAAGTAGATGTCATTGATATGTCACCCATCGGCATGAATTTGGATGCTGCTCCCGAATTAATCCAAAGAATACCTGGTCCTAGATTGCGGCGTCAGGTGTGGTTGCGTACGGCTTCTGGTCAACGATTAGCTTATGCAACATCTTGGTGGGAAGCATCTCATGTGGACGAGTATTTACAAAACAGGTCTTTGCCTATTTGGGCAAGTTTAGCGCGCTTGCGTACTGAATTATATCGAGACGTACAGGGAATTTATTATGGAGATTCAGCTCCATTAGAAATTGGATTTGACTGTAGTGGACCTTTTTGGGGTCGTCACTATTTGTTTTGGCATCACGGACAACCTTTGACGTTAATTTATGAAGTTTTTTCACCTTATCTAAGTAAATACTTGGGTAAAATGCAGGTAAATTCACCCTAGGAACAAAATATAGTTTTTGAGTAATTAGAACAAAGATTAGGGCTTAAAACTTAGAACTTAGAACTTGGAACTTAGAGCTTAGAACCAAAGTTAGAATTTTGCTATAACGTACCTTTTAAGGTGCAAATTTTGTGTGGTGGCAAAAAGATATAAGCTGTGGAAAGATACATAAGCAGAATAGTTACATAAATCTCTATTCCTTATTTACAGTTGACTTTTGAGGAATCAATGCGATCGCTACACTCACTCGTGTATTAAAAATATTGCGAAAAAAGTCAGTTGATTGTCAAAAGTATTATCATTTTTGAGGAATAAAAATAATGTAATTAGTGACCCTAGAGTTTACGGAAAGGTTTTGGTTAACTTTACCGATAGGGAAAGTAATTATTATTTCGCGATAATGAGGTGTTGGTTTCGATGGCACTGCCTGTAATCCCTGTTGCAAAGAATAAAAAAAAGAAGCCATCCTTACCCTTGACCTTAGGGACTGCGGGGTTATTGATTGGTGGAGGAATTGCTGGATATTGGTTTTTGACCCAAGGAAAACCATTATCTAGAGATTTACCAGTAGGTGTAAGTATTATTCCTAGAGATGCGGTGATGACAGTATCTTTAAGTACTGATGAAAGACAGTGGAATAAACTACGCGAGTTTGGTACAAAAAAAACTCAAAAAGAACTAGATAAAAATTTAGTACAGTTACGCGATCGCTTCTTAAGTAGTAATGGATATGATTATCAAAAAGATATTAGTCCTTGGATTGGTAATGAATTAACAATTGCTGTGTTGGCTCCTAAAGGTAGTAAAAAAGCGCCTAAGCCAGTAGCAGAAACCTCCAAAACCTCAGCAAACGGACAATCATTACTCTTAGTTCTCCCTATAAAAAACCAACTGAAAGCCCAGGAAATTTTGGCACAACCCAAAACTCCAGGGAAAGGAAAATGGAATCAGAGGACATATCAAGGGATTGAAATTAAAGAAAAAACTGGGAATGATGGTGGAGAAAAATTTGCAGCAGCAGCAATTGATAAGCGTTTCCTGGTAATTGCGGATCGTCCAAAAGCAATGGAAAGAGCTATTGATGCTTATACAGAAAATAATTCTTTAGAAAAAACTGCAGGTTTTACCCAAAACTTCCCTAAAATATCTACCTATAACCCTTTTGCGCGATTTTATATTAACGTTCCATTGTCTGCCAAAATTGCAGCAAGTTCTCCCAAACGTCAATTACCAGCACAAGTTTTAACTCAATTAAAAAATAATCAAGGTTTAGCAGGAAGCATTACTTTAGAATCCGAAGGAATTAACTTCAAAGGAGTTTCTTGGCTCAATCCAAACGGTCGTCGTGAGTTAAAAGGAAAGAATAATGCAGGGAAAATGGAGAAGCGTTTACCTGCAGATACTATCTTGATGGTTTCAGGGGGAAACTTACAGCGTTCTTGGTTCAATTATGTTTCAACCTCTAAAGCAAATCCCCTCTCACCCGTAAAACCTGAAGAATTAAGAAAAGGTTTTAAATCATTAACAAAACTAGATTTAGAACGAGATGTACTGAGTTGGATGAAAGGTGAATTCTCACTATCAGTAATTCCAACTCAAACTAAAGAAGATAGTTTAAATCAAGATTTTCGAGCAGCTTTTGTATTTATGGTTCAAGCAAGCGATCGCTCCAAAGCTGAAGCAGCTTTCAAAAAGCTTGATGCAACAGTTAATAGTGAATTGCAGTTTCAGGTGGAAAGAGGAAAAGTAAGGAATCAACCAGTTGTAAACTGGCTTGGACCTGCAGGTACAGCAGTTGCTACCCACGGTTGGTTAAATGGAGATACTGCTTTTTTATCTTTGGGTGCACCCCTAACCGAAAAATTTATTCCTAAACCATCTAATTCTCTTACTGGTAAACCTTCATGGAGAAAAACTGTTCCTTCCCAGCTCAATCCTCACAATGGAAAGTTTTATTTAGATTTAGAACAAGCAGCAAAGAACTTCCCTATCGGGAGTTTATTACCTAGTCAAAGCATTTGGTTAGAAGCTATTCGTTCTCTTGGGGTAACAACTGCGCTCAGCGATCGCCATAGTACACGCTACGATATTTTTATATCAGTTAAAAAAGGTGATAAACCAGCACCTTTACCTGCTCCGACTATAAATCCAGAAACTTCTGAAAGTTTAAAAGATTCTAAAAAATAAATTGAAATTTAGGAGTTAGGAGTCAGGGATCGTAGAGACGTAGCATGCTACGTCTGTACAGAAGTCAGGAGTCAGGAGTCAGGAGTTACCAATTACCAATTACCAATTACCAATTACCAAATATAATTTCAACCAAATTAGTTAGGACACCACAAGAACAGATAGGATCATTTCAGTCATATAAATATTTTAGGAATCCACCGGAGAAAGAACGCCCAATGAACTTAGTTGTATTACAAAATTGGCTTGATAATGCTTCTTTTGCTGTTCTGTTTGTGACAATGCTGATTTATTGGAGTGGTGCAGCATTCCCCAACGTGCCATATTTAGCTGCATTAGGAACTTCAGGAATGGCGATCGCAAACTTGTCTATTGCAACTTTACTAGGAGCAAGATGGCTGGAAGCTGGCTATTTCCCACTCAGTAATTTATATGAATCTTTGTTTTTTTTAACTTGGGGTATTACAACTGTTCATTTAATTGCTGAAAATATCAGTCGCAGTCGCTTGGTAGGGGTGGTTACCGCACCAGTAACAATGGCTATTACTGCTTTTGCTGCTTTAACCTTACCTTCAGGAATGCAAGTCGCTGAACCCTTGGTACCAGCATTGAAATCAAATTGGTTAATGATGCACGTCAGCATTATGATGTTGAGTTATTCAGCTTTAATGGTTGGTTCTTTGTTAGCGATCGCTTTTTTGGTTGTAACCAGGGGTCAAAATATTCAACTCCAAGGTAGTTCTTTTGGTTCTGGGGGTTATCGCCAAAATAACTATCGTTTGCATAAAGCAGGAGAATTAGTTTCCCAGATAGAAACAGATGTCGCAGAAAATAATGGTGTGATTCGTTCGGGTAGTGAAGCGAATGGAAAAACAGCAGTATTGGAAGCACCAGTCATCACAACTCCAATCCAAGAAACTGAAACGCTTTCACCTCAACGTCTTAGTCTTGCTGAAACCATTGATAACACCAGCTATCGCATTATTGGATTAGGCTTTCCACTATTGACGATTGGTATCATTGCTGGAGCCGTATGGGCTAATGAAGCTTGGGGTTCTTACTGGAGTTGGGATCCTAAAGAAACATGGGCTTTAATTACTTGGTTGGTATTTGCGGCTTATCTCCATGCTCGCATTACTCGGGGCTGGCAAGGAAGACGTCCGGCTATTCTTGCTGCAACTGGTTTTGTAGTTGTTTGGATTTGCTACCTCGGTGTCAATCTTCTAGGTAAGGGCTTACATTCCTACGGTTGGTTCTTCTAATATTTTTTGACAAATATATCTATTAGCAGTTAAAACAGTGAATTGTTTAACATTAAATCAAGTTGCTAGTTATAAAAAACTTTTTAGATTCTCTTGTATCCCCCTAAATACACCCTAAAAAGGGGGACTTGTATCTAATTTCACTGTTCCCAAGAGGGTTTAAAGGAGATAAAAATCTGGCACTCTTGTAAGTAGCAATTTACGTTATTAACTGTTAATGGATATAACTTCGGAAAATATTAATGAATAATAAATTTCAGCCACTATCACAAGACGATGTTGTCTGTGTTACTTCAGGGCATATCTTAATGCCACACCCAACTTTTAAGGTTGGTGAATTTATAACCAAAATGAAACAAGTTCTCTCCCTAAAAGACGAACATAAAGAAAAATGGTTGGGGAATGGACAAGTCTGTCAAATTCTTCAACCAGGTAGTTCGGAATGGCAAAAAGGCAAGATTAGGATTAGTTTAGAATTTTGCCCAGAAGAACCAAGATCACTATCGCTACTTGATGGGATAGAACACAACAGATGGATGAATTCAATAGCTAATCCTTATAATTTTAATTGAATAGATTTAAATTTAATCTACAAACTTCCCAACATTACTTTTGACTGCAAACAAATACTCGCGACATCAATTTTTAGTTCAATATAGCGATCGCTATAATTACCGAAATATTCTTATTTTCCATTTTCTGTTATTTAATTTTCTGTTATTTATTCTATGGGTAACTCCTTCTAAGCAAATAATTTCAGAACTCTTCTAATTTATATATTCAATAATATACTTTTATTTATATATAGAAAATTAAACATACGTGTTTATGCTTAAAGTATCTTATCTTCCTTAATTTCGGGTGTAAAACTAAGTTCTTAGATAGTCGTAAACTTGCCAATTATGGATTTCTTTATCCTCAAGGGCTAGTTTTGCAAGATTAATTTCATCTTGAGTTGCATAAATAGTTAATAAGCCGTCTCCCTTCAACAGGCTTTCAATGTAAAACTGAATGCAGCTTTGTGGAATCCTTAAATCATCTAAAATTACTGCCAAACCATCTTTTTCTCTGGGTTCTAATAAATATACTTGATTCATCGGAAAACCTATGTCTTTTAGCTTCTTAGCTAAAATCCTGATCTTTTGTAGACTTTCAAGTACCGCGATCGTACATTTTTTTTGATATGTAAACATCATGTCAATCTTTGAATAAAAGTTACTTATTATACTCTCAAAAAGTGACTTAGACAACAAATCGATTATTTAAAACCCTTTTCATATCAAGATACAGTGTTGGAATAATTGATTACGGGAAAAATAAACGGTTTTAAGTCACATGCTCCAAATTGTTTTCATAATTGAATTCAATATCTAAACTGAATTTTCCTGAAATAAAAAATATTTATTTATTAGAGACCTAAAAAACTCCATCCGCGAAAGAATGAAGTTTTTGCAAACACCCAATAGCTTAAATCAAGAGCTTTTTTACTTGATTTAAGTCTCAGTCAGATTTTTTTTGGAAATATTGTTTGGGAAAGATTGCTGTAGATGTGTAGGTAGATGCTTTTGCTTGTAATCTGATAATATTTTGCAACTTCTATTTTGCGATTCCTGGAGCTAAAAGCTATTTAAGTGCTGAACTCAAAAAGTTAATACTCAAACTCTTATGAGGTAGTTTAAATTTTAAAACCCTAAAACTTTAAATCTTTTGTCCTGTTTGAATCGAACGCACTTCTCCATTACGACGGACAACAATTTCATTATTACTAACATCGACTAAAGTCCAACCGCTAGAACCAATACTTTCTCCTTTATGGATCCGACGAGTAATACCTTGGATTTTAAACAAAGCTGCTGATTTTTCTCCCAAGTCCATTACCCCTAATAACTCATGGGAAGGTTTAGCTGCTGCAAATGCAACTTCTTGATTTTGAACCAGTGCAGTATTTACTGATGTGTTATTTTCTGTTGGCGCTTTTGCACTCGTTAATTTTGGTGGTATTACCGGCTTCGGTTGAGGTGCTGCTCCTACTGCTACTGTTTTATCGCCCATTTCCACAGGTTTCAACTCAGTTTTCATTAATGTTAGCTTTGTTGGTGGAACGGTATTTTTAGCAGCTTTCCCTGCATTAGATTTTGATGGCTTTGAATAACTCTTATGAGCGACTTCTCTGATCGGTGGTAACTTTCCTGGAGAAGCACTAGCAACAGATGGGGGTTTATAGCGCATTGGAGGTGGCGCTTGATATACAGGAATATAAATACGTTCTACAACTTTTGTAGATCGGCTGGGCATTGGCTGTAAATTATTAGCACCACGGACTGGTGGTAAGCTACCACTAGCAGCACTTGCACTCGCCATTGGTATTGTAGAGTTTTGGAGATTTTCACTCATACTAGCCATCATCATATTATTGCTAGATTTATCTTGAGCTTCTCCTTCCTCAATAGCTGCTAGCGCTCCCAGCATATAATTAACAAGTTCAGCTTGAGGATATATTTTTTCTTTTGATGACTGCTCGATTTGAGCCAAATGTAATTCTTCGGCAAAGATCCGAGCAAAAATGCGATCGACTAATCCAGAATAGATCAGCCAAGTAAGTCCAGCAGTCGCTAAAGCAAGACTAACTGTTACTGAGAATAATTTCTTCCACCCAGCGCGAGGTTTTGGCGATAGATTATTTTTCGCGTTATTAGTTTTCGCCTGACTAACTTTCGAATCAATTCTTGGGGAAGATTTTGCAACAGTTTTTGTTGCTCCTTGTTGATGATGTAAATTGACTGGTTTGATTTGTCCCGGCGTTTCAGGATTTACGATTGGCGATGACTTAACTGTTGATTTTTGCTTGAATTGGGAACCCAATCCCTTACCTTCAAGAATATTTTCAACATCGGAAAAGATTTCATCCATCAAGCCATCGGCATAAACCTCTATTGTCCAAGGTTCATTACCAATCAATTCCTCGGATGCTTCTGAAAGAATTGTATGAGTACTAGCTGCTTTTAACATGGCGATTTTATATTGTAGCTTTTAAGAGTCAGTTTCTCCTTTTCTACATAGAAATACGGAGTTGGTATTAAACCTTTTCTCTTAACTTTGGGATCTAGATTAGACAGATTTAATCGTTATAAATCCTCTATTTAACCTACCTAGACAGAAAAATAACGATTTATGATGACTATTGGTAATGGCAATTTAGATCACAGATGTCATCTATCATACCCGCCTTCTAGATGTATTCCCTACTACTATAATCGAGCTTCATGAAAAGTGTTTTAAGATAATGCCGAAAACTCTTTCTGGGTATTTGTTTTACGCAATTCTAAATAAATTAACAAAGCATTGATATCAGCTGGATTAACACCACCAATGCGAGATGCTTGACCGATTGTCAGTGGTTGCACCTGATTCAGCTTCTCCCTTGCTTCTTTGGAAAGAGTTTCGATTGTTCCATAATCCAAATCAGTAGGTAATTTTCGGTTCGCCTGACGAGAAATTTGTTCGATTTGATTTTTCTGTCTGGCTAGATAACCGGAATATTTGATATCAATTTCTGCTCCTTCTTTTTCTGCTCGCTCGAGCTTGGGATCTCCCAACCCATGGTGTTCGAGATTGGCGTAATGAAATCCCGGACGTCTTAATAGATCTGCAAGAGTTATGGAACCTTTAATTGCTTGCTTGGTAGCTTCTACAATTGCTTTACCAACATCATCGTGTTCTTTGATGCGAGTTGAATTTAAGCGTTCTTTTTCAGCTGCAATATTTGCTTGTTTTTCGCTAAATAATTGCCAACGTCTATCATCAATTAAGCCAATTTCTCGTCCCAAAGGTGTAAGGCGAGTATCAGCATTATCAGAGCGTAGGAGCAAACGATATTCCGAACGACTGGTGAGCATTCGATAAGGTTCGCGTAGATCCTTCGTACACAGATCGTCTATTAAAGTACCGATATAACTTTGTTCCCTGGGAAAAATAATCATTTCTTGGGAGTTTACCCAACGAGCTGCATTAATTCCAGCAACTAAACCTTGGGCTGCAGCTTCTTCATAACCAGTAGTCCCGTTAATTTGTCCGGCGCAAAATAAGCCAGCAATTTTTTTCGTCATCAGCGTGGGGTAACACTGGGTTGCAGGCAAATAATCGTATTCTACGGCGTAAGCAGGGCGAAGCATGACGCAGTTTTCTAACCCGGGAAGACTGCGCAACATTTGGAGTTGAAGATTCTCTGGTAAACCAGTAGAAAATCCCTGAATATACAATTCGGGAATTTGTCTTCCTTCCGGTTCAATAAAAATTTGGTGACTATCTTTATCAGCGAAACGAACAATCTTATCTTCGATACTGGGACAGTAACGGGGACCTTTAGCTTCAACCCAACCACCGTAAACCGGGGAAAGATGGAGATTTTCCCGAATTAAACGATGGGTTTCGGCTGTAGTGCGAGTCATGTAGCAAGGTAGCTGTTCTTTTTCTTGCCAAACTTCGGGATCGAAACTGAACCAGCGAACATCTCGATCGCCGGGTTGCAAAGACATTTTGCCGTAATCTACAGAACGTTTATCTACTCTCGCTGGAGTTCCCGTTTTCAAACGTCCTGTCTCAAAACCCAAACGGTTGAGAGTTTCAGTTAAACCAATTGCAGCGAATTCTCCCGCACGTCCGGCTGTCATTGATTTATTCCCAACCCAGATTTTTCCTCCTAAGAAAGTACCGGTGGTCAAGATAACGGCTTTACATTCAAACGCCACGCCAAAGTAAGTTTGGACGCCAATTACTTGGTCATTACTATCCAAAACTAAGTCTGTGACCATGCTTTCGCGGAGCATCAAATTTTCTTGATTCTCCACAATTTCTTTCATTACTGCAGCGTATTCCCGCTTATCAGTCTGAGCCCTTAAAGCCCAAACTGCGGGTCCCCTCGAAGAATTCAGAATCCGCTTTTGCAGATATGTTCTATCTGCCATTTTGCCAATTTCCCCACCCAAGGCATCTACCTCATGGGTTAACTGAGATTTTGCTGGACCTCCCACCGCAGGGTTACAAGGTTGCCAAGCAATTTTATCCAAGTTGAGTGTCAACAGCAGGGTTCGACATCCTAAGCGTGCTGTAGCCAAAGCTGCTTCACAACCGGAGTGACCTGCACCGACAAC
>NZ_JASJDK010000226.1 GCF_030065675.1 Mastigocoleus sp. MO_188.B34
TACCTGGGTCAACCGATTGCAGTAATGCGGACACTAATTTCTCTGGTGGTTTTTGCGTCATGGGTCATATTCTACGATACATCCCCTACATTTGTTCCTTCTTCTTTTTTCTTCTTACCCCGATTTACTGAGCGGATACCTTGAAGTTATATTTGAAATGATAAAAAGTGAATAATTGCGTGCTAAAAGATTAGTTAGTTTGAAACTGATAAATCACAAGTTTTTACCATAACTAACCACAAGAATAACCACCTGGACACAAATAACAATCCTGAATCATAACTTCCTTCCCATATATTGCCATTAAATTCTTTTCTAACTCAGAATCTTTCATCATCGGTTGTTGTTGGTTAACACGATTGTTCATATGTTCTCGCATCTCATCCAACATGATTTTCACTTCAACTTTTACTGCTCTTTCTGGAAAACCATATTTATCTAACATCATGAATAAGTCAGATAAATCCAGAGTAGCTATAGCTTTTTCTTGGACTTCTTTTTGAAAACGACTTAATCTATTAGCGTCAATATTTGTCCCAACTGCTGTGACTTCTGTTTCCGTTGTGGGTGTTTCAGCATTAGAACTCTCTTGAGTTAAAGCCGCTGCTGCTGCAATACTTCCAGGTACAGCAACACTACCAATTAAAAAGTTGCGTCGTGTTTTATTATCTGTCATTTTTCTCAAATTAGAAAGTGAATCTCGGTTATTTTCGCTTACTTAGTCTATCAAGCAGCTGTATATTATCAAGTTAGCACTTTTATTAGTTAAATCATCATTTTATATCTCATATTTTCAAATATTTATTGACTATTCATATTCAAAATTATGCATACTGAATATACTTTTTCTTAGATATAAAGTGTCGAAATAATTCAGGCTGAGGATAAACAATTAATTTTATATTTTATGTGTAAAAATAAGCTTTTTTAGGTAAAAATCTCATTTTTTACTCTCTAAAAAGTCTTTGGAATACTAATGATTTACAATAAATATGTCATGAAAACATGATTATTTTTTAGTCATGTAGACACCTGGATTATAAAACCCCTCGTTTAATATCAACGGAGCATTCATTTATGCTTTTTTGAGATATCATACCCATGGATGATGACAAATGTAACTCATGAAAATATGTGACTGCATAGATAGTAAAATACCCTAAATGCAATCGAAAATAATTTTCAATTTAAACGAAATAATTGAGATAAACTTGTCCGAAACTTGAATAAAATAAGTCTTTATTTATCAAAAGTAGACATCTATATAAAGACTTAAAGTCAATTAATATTTCAATATCAATACTTGTCTTTAATACTATGATTCCCATTTGTTGTGTAGCAGTATTCTTGTAGAGCTACTACTAAAACCATAGTATCAGGTGTCACTACACTACGGCCTGAAAGTTTGCATCGTATTTTATTATCTGCCATTTTTCCTCTTTTCTAATTAATAAAAAGTGAAGTTAGCAAGATTTTTTGATTTGTTTTCCCGAACACTCCTATATTATGAAGCTATCATACCTGGTGATTCAATTAGTATTAAATATTTAGGATTGCCAAATATTTACTAAATATAAATATCTGCTTCATGGCTATTTGAACTATGTAGATGAATTAGCTAGTGAGCGCCCAAGTAATTGAGTATTAGGATTAATAGTAAAAACCACCTATTGCAGCACAAAAAAAGTGATTTCAAATCAGTATCCGCTTTTTTGTCTACTTAATAGCTGTTAATGACTGCACCTGCAAAGATAAATTATGTCATGAAAATTTGATATTAACCCTTCTGTTAGACATATTATCTTTACGATTGTTTGTTTAGCGTTATTAAAAATGTTAGTTAATTTTATTTTTTAACTATGGCAAACCTAAATAGTAAATTTCATATGTGCAGTTATATGAATGCTATTAACAAAATACTAACACTTCATGGGTTAAATTTCTAGCTTGATAGGGAAGCGTATTATTTTGATAGCGTAAGTTAAGTAGTTGATTGAGCAAAAATATTTACCTAGTGGTTTGTCCTATTAATCCTGATGGGTTGTAGAGACGTACCATGGTACGTCTCTACAGAATTTATTGGGTAAATGTAATGAAGTAGTAACCACACCTAATATTCCATCATTTGAATTTGCTTATTAGCCGTATTTTGTGCTCGTACCATAGCTTGCTCTAAACTTTGTTCTCCCAACATCGCACTGAGAAACTGATTATCAAAACTATTAACGATCGCAGCAGGGTACTTACCGACTTCCCAAGGTGTAGCGTAATTAACTCCAGCAACCAAAGCACTTCTCAATGGATCTTGCTCGTAACCTAATTTCTGTGCGACAGATTTACGACTAGCTAAAGCAAAACCTTTGCTCGTCCATTTTTCCATTCCTTCTTTACCGGTGAGATAGGAAATTAACTTCCAAGCTTCAGGTTTATGTTTTGTCTGCTTATTCATGACATAGGCTACGGTAAATGACATAGTACCTGCTTTACCATTGATCCTAGGTACTTCAGCCGTAGCAAATTCTAGTTGAGGATAAGTTTCTTGTAAATAAGGAATAGTCCAATTACCTTCGATCGCCATTGCGACTTTACCTTGTCCAAACATTTCACTACCGGAGTTTGTCCCCACATCGGTCTTTTGGGCTGAAGTGCGATCGCGAATATATTGATCTACTACTAACTGTAATCCCTTGAGTCCAGACGGACTCGCAAAAACTGCATTTCCACTTTTATCGACAATTTGTCCATCAAAAGCTTTAATTTTGTAAGCTTGGCGTGCTAATTCCAGAGTTTCACCAAAACCATAACGCTTAACTCTATTATCTTTATTGTTATATGTGGTTAACTTACGGGAGTAGAGACGTAATTCATCCCAAGTAACGGGTGGTTTTTCTAATCCAGCTTCATTAAATGCTTTGAGGTTATAAAACAGCGCCAAAGTAGAATAATCTTTTGGTAAACCGTAAATCTGGTCATTATATTTAAACGAATTTAATAAAACCGGTTGAAAATCTGATAGTTCAAATTCGGGAGTAATATAGTCATTTAAAGGTTCCAGGACATTGTGACTCATTAAAAATGGTGCTTCCAATCCATCCAAGTAAAAAACATCGGGAGCAGCATCACCAATTAAGCGAGTTTTAATAACATCCATATATTGGTCGGAGATTTCCTCGTACTTGACCTTAATTCCAGGATTCGCAGCTTCAAAATCTTTTAGTACTTGTTTTAATAACTTCTGCTCCGTTGGAGAAGCTCCCCAACCACTAAGCTTGACAGTAACTCCTTGAGAGTTAGTATTTCGGGTTGGATTGATGAATGTAACTTGACAACCAATGATAGTTACAGTGATCGCGACCAAGGTTATCAAAAAACTGAATAAACTCTTCTTCATAAGATGGCTATACTTCATCCTATATAATCCACCAAAAGCTTGTGAGTATTGGGTTACAACGTAGCGTTCAAAAAGATCTAAAGAAGATATTGTCTTGCGTAGGTAACATACCCTTGTATATTACTCTTCATGATGATGGTGCGTTACGGCGCAATTGAAGTTTATCTCATAAATATAGCGCTACGCGCAAGTAAAAAGTAAAAAGTAAAAAGCCTAATACGTATGGCTTTTAGGGTTAATACATGTCCTAACGTAACTTCGTAGTGCTATATCTAATTTATTTTTGCGCCTAACGGCACCCTACGTGTATTTTCCACTGTTCAAATAGGATTCTTTGGAATTAATAGGAAAAATACCATACCCAGACAGAGATTTGTTTATTACCAAATTTTCTGAATTATTAATTCTACTAATACCGTAATATCCCTTAACTTATTTAAGCTATATGCTTTACAAATATTTCTGTTACTTTTAACTTTTATTTAATATTTCTTGCACCATAATTCATGTATAAAGGAAACTTAATCCTCTGAAAGCTATGTCACACATTGAATTGAGCGATTGATAGTATTTGATAATCGGGTTATAAAAACAATTAAGATATGTTTTAAGAAAATGTACTTACGTTGAGATATGTAAGATAAAATGACAAATAATTGTCAGGAGAAATCTGATAAAAATCTCACATCTAAAAAAACAAAATTAACAAACCATTAGGAACTTTCGTCCCTGAGGATAGCAAATGCATTCTGTTCTGATTAAACCCGCTGTCACAGTATCTCCGGAGATTACTCAGGGTGTAGCATCTCCAGCAGCACTACCCCCGACGTCACAAACGTTGACCCAGAAAGTTCAAGATCCCCCCATTAAAAATAATTCTGCTCAAAATAACTCTTTTCAAAAAACCTCCGCTCTCAAATTTCCCAAAAATGCTATTCGTAGAAGTTTAAAAGCCTCTACGGTAGATGCTGTATTCGCCGCAATTTTTACCATAACTACAACCGGTGCGACTACAGGGATTTTACTGAGTAATTTTCTTGTAGAACTCGATGCTTCCCCCATAGAAGTAGGGATGCTATGTTCTATCCCCATGATGGTAAACCTACTGCAACCACTAGGCGCTTATTTCTCCGAACGCACCACAAGTCGTCATAGTTATTGCTTATGGACCCATGGAATCGCCCGGATAATGTGGTTATTTTTGGCGATCGCAATTGGATTAACAACCTTGGGATGGAGTCACTTTAGTAACCATCAGTTAGTAGTTTTAACTCTACTAATTATTTTGATAAGCCATGTTGTAACTGCTTTGGGTAGTGCATCTTGGCTTAGTTGGATGGCAATACTTGTACCTAGGAAATTACGAGGTAGGTATTTTGGATTACGTAATTCCTTAGCAAGTTTCACTCAACTACTCAGCGTACCAGTCGCCGCTTTGATAGTCTCCAACTGGTCTGGAGGAAGCATTCAGGGTTACGGTGTAGTTTTGCTACTGGGAATCATCGCTGGAATGATTAGTTTGTCATGTCAGTTCTTCAAGGTTGACGTTAATCCCCAAGAGCAAAATGCTACCTTTAGCGAGGAATTTGACAGTCTCTCAGGAGTAGATCCTAATCCTAAATCTTTAGATTCTGACTCTCAATCCTTGGGTTCTGAGTCCTTAGGTTCAAAATCTTTAGATTCTACATCTTCCAATACTCAACCTTCCAATACTGAATCCTTAGCCTCCGAACCCTTAATCAAAACAAACAAAGCTACGAGAAAAAGCATTTTTAAAGATAAAAATTTTTTAATATTCTTGGTTTATTTTGGGTTGTGGATGTTCGCATTCAATCTCAGCACACCATTTTTCAATCTGTACATGCTTGATACCCTAGATTTAGATGTGAGTTGGGTCAGTTTGTACGGAAGTTTTCAGGCTGGGGCTGGAATGTTAATGTTGATAGTCTGGGGTCGAATCGCAGATAAATTCGGTAATCGTGTGGTGCTATTACTGACAGGAATTTTAATCGCGATTACACCTATCTTTTGGATCTTAATTGGTAACAGTTACACTGATATTTGGCTATGGTTACCGCTATTACATATTTTTATTGGTGGTAGTGTTAATACCGTTGAATTATGTGGTAATAACTTACAAATAGCGATCGCACCAACCAGAAATCAATCAATCTATTTTGCGATCGCAGCTGCTGTAGCGGGTGGAGCGGGTGCATTAGGAACAACGATCGGTGGTTTTCTAGCAGAAAGCACTTCTTTTATTGGGGGTCTACCTGGGTTATTTGCGATTTCAGTTGGATTTCGACTATTTGCGCTCATCCCCTTGATGTTCGTGGAAGAGAAGCAAAACAGTTCTTTATCTTTAACGGGAATTTTTCAAGGTTTTAGACAAAGACGTAAATTATTGGCTCGTGGTTAATGGTGTTTGGTAATTGGTAATTGGTAATTGGTAATTCTTAGTTCCTCATTACTTATTACTCCTTACTCCTTACTCCT
>NZ_JASJDK010000227.1 GCF_030065675.1 Mastigocoleus sp. MO_188.B34
TAATTGTGGAATAAGCCACCTGATTTTGTAAGTTTTTGAGTTGAGCATCAATTCGCTCAATTTGCTCTCTTACTTTACTTAGTTCTTGAGTTACACTCAATATATCTTTTACTGATTTTGCACGATCAATAAGTTTCTGCAAATTAGCTTCTGTCTTACGCAAATTATTGAGTCTGGCTTGAATATCTACTAAGCGGTCACCTACATCTTGAGCCGTAATATTACGACTTTGTACAGTACCTAATTTAGCTAATTCATCAAGAGTCAATGTTAATAAATTTTGTGGTACTCGCATTTGAATTAATGCTTTGTAGGGAGTACGATTATTTCTGGGCTGTTTTTGTTCTAACTTAATTAAATCACCTTGCTGTTTAGTAATAATTTCCAATACAGCATCAATACTTTCTTCCACTGAGTCAACGATCGCAGTCATGGCTGCTTTTTTGATTAGTTGAGTTTTTGGACGAGATGCTTTTACAGCTTGTGGAGATTCAATCAGTTTAGAGCTAGCGTCACTTACTCGTTGTGCAACAAAAGTATCACTTGATACTTCTCCTGAATCTGAAATTTTTATTGATTCAGTTGTAGAACTAGCACAGCTAGTAAAGATTGTACCTGCGAAGAGTAACATTAAAAATAAAGCAGATTTATATTGCATTTTGTACAGTTAATTACACTTGTTATGATTAACATCTCAAAGATAACACTGAGTATTAAAACAAGTTTAATGAGTAACAATAATTGAAATCAACAATAGAGTTACTCAAATCAGCTTTATTCGAGGTATGACTTAGGAGATATCTTAAAAAGAAAAGTGCCTTAAATTTCAAATGTCCAGGTTTCTCCTTGTTTTGGTATTCCAAAACCTGGTAATTGAAAAAACTGACCAATTTTTTGAATATGGTAACTTACCATGCCCAGACTACCAATCTCCATCTTCATGTCACCAAAAATTTGGGATTCCCAAGGTTGACTTTCCCCTTCAATCTTCTCCCATAAACGTTTTTGCTCAAATCCAGACTCTAAAAGACGAATAATTTTCCCGTCCTTGAAGTGGGAAAAACTAACTGAGTCATATACCGTATAAGCAGCCAAACCCATCACTTGTCTATTGGGAAATATTTTTGACACCTTATAGGCATAATCAGATATTTTTTCTGGTTCTTCCAAATATAATTGAATCCAAGGTGATTCACAGTGATACCGAACTATAAATACATAACTTTCATGTTTGAGTATTTGAGAAATCTCATCTACTTTTTCAACTAATCCTTCATCAAATGACAGGTATATTGCCCCAAATTTTGCCATATTACTCAAATTTGACTGCTAATTTTGAGAAAAATTCCACAGTTGAAAATTTTATTTGTTGTTCCTACCAAAATTCTCGTTGTTTTGATTTAAAATTCCTAGAGTAAGTAAAGATGCACTACCAACAAAAATAAGGGAAGGTATAGAGAAAAGAAAGATTTTGATATTAATTTTGTGTTTTTCAAGTTTAGAATTAGGAATCATATAAAATCCCCATCCCAGAAATAAAGAAGTAATTATGCCAATAATCCCATAAATGATTTTATTTTTTGCGGCTTTTTGTCTTTGAATATCTTCAAATATTTGAAAAATATTTTCATCTTCTTCAAATTCTTCAAATTCTTCAAATTCTTCAAACTCTGTCTTCTTCACTAGTTTACTCCTTCCCCGTCTATGGAGTTTCTATTTATTAAGAGTAAAATGATTGAAAGCATGGAAAGTGGAAAATAACTAATTTACCTAGATCCAATTTTTACATAATTTGTATCATTATCATCTTCATCAGTACTTCTTTCCCACTCCTTCCTTGATTTATCTCTGGATTTATAGTTATTAAATATACAGCAGTGGGGTTTAATTTATTCAAAAGGATATATTTGAAAAATTTATAAAACTTTAAAATATAGCAGGGGTTTTTATAGAAATTGTCAATCTTGGTGTTTATAACACATACAAGTTTTGAATTTATATTTTGTTTATTTATTATGTATTCAAAATTTCCTAGTAGCTTTTAGGAATTGTTTTTGAGTTGACGTTATTGCTTAGTCTTTACTGAGCATTTTTGCGGTTGTGCTTCTAAACTAGTTTTAGAGTTGAACGCTACTTTATCAACTTAATAGATCCCATATAGGAATCAATGAATAATAAAGATATACAAGAGAAATTTGCACCAAAAATATTATGACTAAATATACTTTACATAAATATAATCATAATCGCTCTATAAAACAAAATTTTGAAGCAATAGAAACAATACTGGAAGCTTTTGACAAGGCTGCAACCAATATTCTCGGAGAAATTGTAGGGGAAAACTTTGATTTTGAACTAGATGGGTCTATACCTTATAGGTATATGAATATTAAAAGTGAAATGATATTTGGAACCAAATTTTAGAATCTCTACAGGCGATAGCCCTAAAGGGCGACGCTTCGCGTATCGCCGATAAGCGAGGAAATCTTGACTGGGAGGTTCACTATGTAGATGGGACTGTGATACGCGCCCACCAGCACGCTGCAGGTGGTAAAAAAGGGGCGTTCGCGTAGCGTCTCGCAGAGAAAGAAGAAGAAAAACTAGGTCGTTCTCGTGGTGGATTCAGTACAAAAATACACATACGGTGTGAGGGTAAAGGTAAACCGATAACTTTTCTTCTCAGCCCAGGTCAGCGTAACGAGTCACTTTTTCTTGAACAATTAATGGAACAAGGTGCTGTTAAGCGTTCTGGACGAGGTCGTCCGCGTATTCGTCCTTTAAGGTTGGTTGGAGATAAGGGTTATACGGGTCGTAGAATACGTAATTATCTCCGTCGTCGTGGTATCCGTCTAACCATCCCAAGATTAAGCAACGAACCACGTCGCGGTCCATTCAACCGTGTTCACCTTTGGTGCGTCGAAATCTACCGTCAACGTAATCTTGTGGAGCGTGCTATCAATCGAATCAAACAGTTTAGCCCGCGACTTCGTCGAACGCCGTATCGCGTTGCGATACGAAAAGCTTGCACAAAATTATACTGCAATGTTAACGATAAGCCCGCAGGGCATAGCCGTAGGCATCGCATTAATTTTATTCTAGAATTGGCCGATCAAAGATTGGAGTTCCCCCAGGAGATGATGGTTGCCAATCGCAGATCCACTCGTAGTAGTGATTAACACCACGAACTGGGATATATGCAAAATTCTTAATTACTTCCGAGTGAGGCGGATTGATCATTGAAGGTTGAGAATTCATGACGACCTGCCCGAATGGCACACAGTTTGATACCATCACTTATATAGGTTATGGGATAGCTGCTTTTGCCATTGCCGTGATAGCTTTTTCGGTTGCCTTGGGTAAGTGGTAATATTTACCTCCAGCAATCTGTGCCAGTTCTTTGGCGAATCCCCGGGAAATAAATTTACTTTCTGTGTCAATTACTAAAAGTTGTATTCCCAAGGCTCTAATTCTAGCAGCAATGTTGAGTAATTCGCCCCGCAGATCTGGTTTTTCCTCCTCCAGTTGGGGTTGACCGAGGGAGCGTGACAGGGGAATATTTGCCCGACCATCGGTAATTGCGATAATTACTACCTGTCCAATATCTTTAGACTGCATAGCATTTAAACCTACCCGTACCGCTTGTGTCAGGCCATGAGCGAGAGGAGTACCTCCACTGCAGGGTAAGTGTTCTAGGCGTCTATGAGCGGCAGTAATTGAACGGGTTGGGGGTAGTAATACCTCTGCTCGCTCACCCCGGCAAGGAATCAGGGCTATTTGGTCGCGGTGGCGGTATGCTTGTGCTAAAATTTGCAAGGCAGCACCTTTGGCTGACTGCATCCGGTTGAGTGCCATTGACCCGGAAGCATCGACAAGAAAAATGATTAATGCTCCGGCTTTGCGTGCTAAACGCTTGATGCGGATATCATCATCCTCAATAATTACGCGCCGACCCGGTTGGCGTTTGTGACGGGCTTTCTGGTAGGGAGCAGCAGCCCGCAGTGTGGCATCCACTGCTACCCGTTGAATAGGTCCTTTAGGAAACATCGGCTTGACGTAGCGCCCCCGGTCTTGGGAAAAAATTATACCGCGACCTCCGGCTTTACCCCGTCGCCGATGAGCGATCTGAGCAAAGTAGAGTAGGGCGGGGTCGAGAATTACCCCCTCAGGATTGAAGACAAATTCCTCGGGAATACCGTGTAATTCTGGGCTTTCCTCTGGAGTTTCCCTTTCTAGTTGTTCCTGTTCCTCTGGCTGGGGTTTTTCCTCAGGGGGTGAGGGTACAGGGGGTGCAGCTGGTGGGATTTCCAGCACAAGCGCTCGTGGTAGAATTACCAACTCAACGGCACGGCGCAAATCCTCAGCATTGACTGCTAAACGTCCATTCAAAGCTGCATGAGCCTTCGCAACTTGCAGGGCAAACAATTCCCCACGATGCCCTTCTACCCCACCGCGAATCGCCTCGTTTACCAGATAAGCAATTTGCTCTGGTTGCACTTTTACTAACTTGAGCCATTCCCGTGCGAGGAGAATCTGCAGTTTGAGGTTTTCGATATCTTCGGCATACTGTTGGAGAAATGTTTGGGGAGATTCGGCATAACTAATCGCCTGTTGTACACCCTGCACACGCTGATCTAAACTTAACACCTCATCGGCACAAAGAGCGATCGCAAATCTATCTAGCAAATGTTCTCGTAGCCTACCTTCTTCTGGGTTGTAGGTGGCAATTAACAAGGGTTTACAAGGGTGCTGAAAACTAATACCCTCCCGCTCAATTTGATTACTTCCCTGTGCTAATATCGTCAACAATAGATTGACAATATGTTCTTCTAACAAGTTAATTTCATCCACATACAGGATACCCCGGTGTGCTAGGGCCAGCAATCCCGGTTGAAATACTGGTTCTCCCCGTTTGATGGACTGACTTACATCCAAGGAACCAAGTAGCCTGTCTTCGGTAATACCAAGGGGAACTTGGATGAAGGGGGTAGGAATTACTTCGGTTGGTAGTTGACAAAAATCTGCTTGGTAATGGGCCATGAATCTGGCAACTGTTTGATCGTCCCACTCCTGTGGTTTACTGGGGTCGCAATTGCAGCAAGAACCCTTAATGACTTCAATTGGTGGTAGGAGAGCATGTAAAGCCCTTGCCATTACAGATTTAGCAGTACCGCGACGACCAGCAATAATTACTCCTGCCAAACCCGGATCGACGGCTGCTAACATCAGGGCTAATTTAATTGCCTCCTGGCCAACAACAGCTGTTAGGGGAAATGTTGACACACTAGAACCACTCAGAACAGGCATATTTCCAATTCTCATACTAGTATATGAGGATTATCCAGACCAAATATCTTACCAATAGTGCTGTTTGCAACTTGTTCGTAGCTCAATTTTTTCAAGAACTGTTGGCGGTTTTTCCCTACGGGGCTCTACACGGACACGCAGTGCGGGCAAGCCTTGCAGACTCATCCGCACTGCGTGAACAGCTTGCTGCGTCCGAAGGAAGACGCGCCGTAGGCGTTCACGGAGTGCTTCTAGAACGCCCTTACAGGGAACAGCTGCGTCCAAACAACCGACGGTTGGACATTTTATTTTTGAAAGTCCCTAGGGTTTTGCTATTTATACGTCGGTGATGACGTGTCGCTCATGCCTATCACCTGCATTCCTTTGAGAGCTCAACTGTCACCATTTCTGGTTCGGTTGGTGAGGTTATTTACGGACTGGTTACCGTGATTCATTCATAAGAGAGATCCAAAGTGCGACTCGTTCTAAAGTAAATTCATAGCTTTAGGTGGAAATTCAAGTTTGAAGCTTGAAACTCCATAACTGATTGATAGATGTGGGTGAAAGGTATATGTTCAAACAAAGCCTTAAATCCCA